>CANJQT010000131.1 GCA_947476475.1 Paracoccaceae bacterium
CAGAATGCTGCGGGTTCGAGGCTTGATCCACCCGACTTCGGCCGTTTGCGCGACGACAGACACCGCTCGGGGCGAAAAACGCTTGCCCAGCGAGCAAAATCAGGCGATCTTGAAGTCAAGCGGCAGGCCACTTGGGGAATGTCGGTTCATGTCGCAAGTGCCGCGCCCGTAAAGCCGCCCCTCACGCTCTGTGACTGTCCAAGGGTCCGAGGTCCAGGCCTGCCCGTCGACCGGGACCACATCGGTATGGCCAGACAAAATCACGCCGCCCGGCACCTCCGGCCCGACAAGTGCGTAAAGGTTTGCCTTGGTCCGGTCCGTGTTCCAGACACGGTGCGACCGCACGCCATGGCCTGCCAGATAGGCCTCGACCCAATCAATCAGCGGCAGGTTCGAGTCGCGGCTAACGGTCGGGAAGGCCACCAGCCTATCCAGAATCTCTCGTGCGCTTTGCAGATTCGTCATCGTCACGTCTGGTCCCTTCCCTATGGTCACCGTCACCATACCCGTTGATCACCCGGCAGATTGCATGCTTTCATCGGCAGATTGATTGAATTCACCCCTGAAAAATCGGCACTAATTCCATGTTGCCGGAAGCCAAAAAATCACTAACACTCGCCAGACAGAAGCGGGGCAAACCCCGTCCGAAAAAGAAAAAATCCGACTGGGGAGTCGCTTATGCCCGATGGGGCGCAACCTGTCCTTGACGTCAAGGGTCTGAAAACTGTTTTCAGAACGCGCGGCGGCGAAATACATGCGGTCAACTCCGTCAGCTTTGATCTGCGCCCCGGTGAACTGCTGGGCGTCGTAGGCGAAAGCGGCTCGGGAAAATCGGTGACAATGATGTCGCTGATGGGGCTCTTGCCCTCGCCACCAGCGGATGTGCGGGCGGGCGAGGTGATCTTTGAAGGTCACGATCTGCTCAAATGTTCCGACGAACATTTGCGTTCGGTCCGGGGCGCAGGGATCGGCTTCATCTTTCAGGATCCGATGACATCGCTGAACCCGGTGTTCACCGTGGGTTTCCAGATCATGGAACCCTTGCGCAAGCATATGGGGATGGACAAGGCCCAGGCCCGAAAGCGCGCTCAGGAACTGCTGGAACTGGTCGGCATTCCTGATGCCGGGCAGCGGCTGAAGGATTTTCCGCACCAGTTCTCGGGCGGGATGCGTCAGCGGGTGATGATCGCCATAGCGCTGGCCTGCGACCCCAAAGTGCTGATCGCTGACGAGCCTACAACAGCGCTGGATGTGACCATTCAGGCGCAGATCATCGAACTGGTCCGCGAACTCAGGACGAAGCTGGGCATGGCCATCGTCTGGATAACCCATGACCTTGGCGTGATCGCCGGCATCGCAGACCGGGTGATGGTAATGTACGGCGGCCAGATCGTCGAACAGGGGCCGGTGAAGACAGTTCTTGGCAATCCCCAGCATCCCTATACCCGCGCCCTGCTGACCACCGTGCCCTCGGTGCGCGGTGCGCGCACGGCCAAACTGAACACCATCGAAGGGCAGCCGCCTATCCTGAAGGCCGCGCCTGTCGCCTGCGCCTTCCATGACCGCTGTCCACAGGCGTTTGACCGCTGCGCGCGTGAAAATCCTGCCCGCATTCCAGTAGGCGGCGGCCATGACGTAGCCTGTTTCTGGGATCCGGCAACCAATGGGGCACGCAATGGCTGACGGTGGCGCGCCCAAGAAACTGGTCGAGGTTCGCGGCCTCAAGATGTATTTCCCCATCCATGCGGGACTATTGCGCCGCAAGGTGGGCGATGTGAAGGCCGTCGATGATGTCAGTTTTGACATTTACGAAGGCGAAACACTTGGGTTGGTGGGTGAATCCGGTTGTGGAAAGTCCACCTGCGGCCGCGCTATCCTGCGGCTTTACGACCCGACGGCGGGCGAAATCCGGATCGGTGGCGCCGAAATCGCCCATGCCGATGCCGAAACGCTGCGCAAGATGCGCCCTGCCATGCAGATGGTCTTTCAAGACCCGCAAGCCAGCCTAAACCCACGCATGACCGTGGCTGCAATCATCGGCGAGCCGCTGGATGAACATACGACCCTGACCAAGGCCGAAAAGAACGCCCGCGTTTACGAACTGATGGATCAGGTCGGCCTGAACCGGACCTTCGCCAACCGCTACCCCCATGCTTTCTCAGGCGGCCAGCGTCAGCGCATCGGCATCGCCCGCGCTTTGGCGCTGAACCCCAAGTTCATCGTTTGCGACGAACCGATCGCTGCCCTTGACGTGTCGATCCAGGCGCAGGTGGTGAACCTCCTGGAGGAACTTCAGGACCGGCTTGGGCTAACCTATCTGTTCATCAGCCACGATCTGTCGATGGTGCGCCATATCGCTGATCGGGTGGCCGTGATGTATTTGGGCCGGATCGCCGAACTTGGGCCGCGCGACGGGCTTTTTGAAACCCCGCTTCACCCTTATACCGAGGCCCTTCTGTCGGCCGTCCCCGAGGCTGATCCCGATGCGGAAACCACCCGCCAGCGTATCATCCTCAAAGGCGACGTGCCTTCACCCGCCAACCCGCCCAAAGGCTGCAACTTCTGCACCCGTTGCCCAAAGGTGATGGATATCTGCAAAAGCGTGAAGCCCGACCTAATCGAGGTGCAGCCCGGCCGCCATGTGGCCTGCCACCTTTACAACCAGACAACAACAATGACCGCCGGACAAATGGCGGCATCCGAGGCCAAAAAGAGCATCCAACAAGGAGAGAAACGATGAATATGAGAACAGCCCTACTGGGCGCCGCTGCCGTCAGCGCCTTCGCTTCGGCCGCATGGGCCGAACGCGGTGCGGACGGTCAGGTGAACGTACTTTACTGGCAAGCTCCCTCGATCCTGAACCCCTACCTGTCCTCGGGCACCAAGGACGTTGAGGCCTCTTCGCTGATCCTCGAGGGGATGGGCGGCTTCAATGAAAAGGGTGAGGTTATCGCCCGCCTGGCCGAAAGCGTGCCGACCGTCGAAAATGGCGGCGTCTCCGCCGACCTGACCCAGATCACCTGGAAGCTGAAAGCCGGCCTTCTGTGGTCCGATGGCACGCCGGTCACTTCTGCCGATGCGGCCTTTACCTGGGAATATTGCAAGCACCCCGAGGGTGGCTGCGCCCAGGGCGCGCGCTTTGAGGGCATCAAGTCGATCGACACCCCGGATGACCTGACCGTGGTCATCACCTTTGAAGGCCCGAAACCGAACCCCTATCAGGCCTTTGTCGGCGGCACGTCGCCGATCATCCAGAAGGCGCAGTTCGCCAATTGCCTTGGCGCTGCCGCCTCGACCTGCACCGAACAGAACTTCAACCCGATCGGCACCGGCCCCTTCAAGGTAACCGAGTTCAAGACCAACGACACCGTGTCACTGGAAGCGAACCCGAACTACCGTGATCCGGCCAAGCCCGCCTTCGCCACCATGACGCTCAAAGGCGGCGGCGATGCCGAAGCCGCAGCCCGCGCCGTGATGGAAACCGGCGAATTCGACTATGCCTGGAACACCCAGATCAATCCCGACATGCAGACCCAGATGGCTGCAGCCGGCAAGGGCGTCTTCGTGAACGGCTTCGGCACGCTCGTAGAGCGGATCGAGATGAACATGACCGACCCGTCGCCGGATCTGGCCGAGGGCGAACGCTCGACCATCAAGCACCCGCACCCGATCCTGTCGGACATCAAGGTGCGTCAGGCCCTGTCGATGGCGATCGACCGTCAGGTTCTGGTCGATGTGGGCTATGGCACTGCCGGCCGCCCGACTTGCAATCTGGTTCCCGCACCGGAAATGTTCGCATCCGACAACACCGGCTGTATCGCGCAAGATATGGCAGGGGCGGGTGCGCTTCTTGACGAAGCAGGCTGGACCGACAGCGACGGTGACGGCATCCGCGACAAGGATGGCAAGAAACTCTCGCTGCTCTACCAAACCTCGACCAACCCGGTCCGCCAGGACTTCCAGGCCCTGATCAAAGGCTGGTGGAACGAACTGGGCGTTGAAGTCGAACTGAAAAACATCGACGCCTCGGTCTACTTCGGCGGCGATGCTGGTTCGCCCGACACGTTCCAGAAGTTCTATGCTGACGTGGAAATGTATGCCAACAACTTCGACGGCACCGATCCGGAACCCTATCTGGCGCAGTACCTCTGCGACAAGATCCCGGGCCCGGACAACCAGTGGCAGGGTGAAAACATCAACCGCTTCTGCGACCCGGCCTATGACGCCCTGGTCAAGGAAATGTCGCAGACTGCCGACATTGCCAAGCGCGGCGAACTGGCCAAGAAGATGAATGACATGCTGACCAAAGACAGCTTCGTCGTCGTCCCGCTGGTCGACCGTGGCCGCCTGTCGGCAACCTCGCACACGCTGGGTGGTGTGGTGCTGAACACCTGGGACACCGAACTCTGGAATGCCCAGGACTGGTTCCGCGTGAAGTGATCTGACCTTACGCAGCCCCGGAAATGGTCCTGGGCTGCGTTCCTTCCCTTCCTCCGTCGCAGACTTCTGACCAAAGGCGTCCCGAGCCATGCTCACCTTCATCCTCCGGCGTATCCTGACCGCGATACCGACGCTTCTGCTCATCAGTCTGGTGATCTTCTTCCTTGTCGACCTTGCCCCGGGCAGCCCCGCGTCCGAGATCCCGCTGACAGTGCCGGCCGAGGTGCGCGCAAAGATCCTTGAATCAATGGGCGTGAACGATCCGGTCTATGTGCGCTATGGCCTGTGGCTGAAACAATTCGTCTGGGTAGAACCGTTGAACCTGTTTGACCATTTCTTCGGCACCACATTCGCCGAAGGCCAGCAGCGCATCATCAGCTATCAGACCCGTAGCCCGGTCTTTGACATGATCGTCCAGCGCATCCCACAGACGATGACGGTGATCGGCACCGCCTATCTGATCGGCATCATGATCGCCCTGCCAATCGGGATCTATTCCGCCTATCGCCAGTACAGTTGGTTCGACCAGGCCGGCACCTTCTTTGCCATGGTCGGTTTTTCGGTCCCGACCTTCTTCACCGGTGTGCTCTTGATCGTGATCTTTTCGGTCAAGCTGGGTTGGTTCCCCTCGATCTATGACACCACGCTGAAGGTGGAAGACTGGGAAAGCTTCCTCAAGCAGGCGCGCCAGATGGCCCTGCCGGTCACGGTGCTGGCACTGTTCAATGCCGCCTCGATCAGCCGCTACATGCGCTCGTCGGTGCTGGACAATCTGGGGCAAGATTATGTGCGCACCGCCCGCGCCAAGGGCATGAGCGAACGGACGGTCCTCTTGGGTCACGTCCTGCGCAATTCGCTGATCCCGGTGGTGACGGTCATCGCACTTGGCATCCCCTCGATCTTTGGGGGCGCAATCATTACCGAACAGGTGTTCAAGGTGAACGGCCTTGGCGCCGCGCTGATTGGCGCGATCCATGCCAATGACCTGCCGATGGTCCAGACGCTGACCTTCATCTTTGCCACGCTGATCGTCACTTTCAACCTGATTGCCGACATCCTTTACGGCATCCTGGACCCGAGGATCCGTTATGTCTGACCCCCTCGCCGCCCCAACGATAGAAAAGCCGCGCAACCAGTGGCGCGATGTCTGGGATCAGTTCACGACCCATAAGGGTGCGCTGGTGGGAATGACTGTTCTTGGCGTTCTGTTGGCATTTGTGCTGTTAGGTCCGTTCCTCTGGCACGAGGAAACGCTGACCACGACCGAAAAGATCATGCTCAAGAACAAGCCGCCATCAGCGCGCTTTCCGATGGGCACCGATCAGCTTGGCCGCGACTTCCTCAAGCGGATGATGCAGGGCGGCCAGGTATCGATAGCCGTTGGCCTTGTGGCGATGATGATCTCGATCTTCCTAGGAACCACGGTTGGCGTTCTCGCGGGCTTTTTCCGCCGCCTTGACGGGCCACTGATGCGGTTGACCGACCTGTTCCTGTCCTTGCCACTTCTGCCCCTGCTGCTGGTCATGGTCATGCTGTTTCGCGATGCGCTGGCAGGCGTCCTGGGGCCGGAATTCGGCACCTTCATGCTGATAGTCACCGCCATCGGCATCACTAGCTGGATGCAATCCGCCCGCGTCGTGCGCGGCGAAGTGCTGGCACTCAAGGAACGCGAATTTGTTCTGGCGGCACGCTCGATCGGCACGCCGCCGCGCCGGGTCATCCTGCGCCATGTGCTGCCCAACGTCATTTCGCCGGTGATGGTGGCGGCCACGCTGAACATCGCCGAAGCGATCATCACCGAAAGCGCCTTGTCTTTCCTCGGTCTTGGCTTCCCGCCGGATTTCCCCACATGGGGGCGCCTCTTGTATGATGGCGTTAGCTACATGCAGCAATATCCCGAACGGGTCATGCTGCCCGGCCTCGCAATTTCGCTGACCGTTCTGTCGGTGAACTACATCGGAGACGGGCTGCGCGACGCGCTCGACCCGCGCATTCGGGGGCGATAAGCTCTTTCCCTCGATATTTGGCGATTTTCACCCTATACAAAGCCCGTCAAAGCCCGTAGGTGCCACCATCCCCCTGAGGGGCCCCGGATGGGCCCTGCCGACGTGCGATAGGGGCATTCACCAAAGAGAGCCCCCATGTCCGACCATCCCGCCCTGATACCGACCCTTGCCGAAGCGCTTAGCGCAAAAGGCTATGACCAACTGACCGGCGTTCAAGAGGCGGTGACCAAACCCGCGCTTCTGGCGGCTGACCTTCTGGTCTCTGCGCAGACCGGTTCCGGCAAGACCGTTGGCTTTGGTCTGGCAATCGCCCCCACCCTTCTTGACGGCGAAGACCGCTTTGGCCCGGCCGGAAGCCCGGTGGCACTGGTCATCGCGCCCACCCGTGAACTGGCCTTGCAGGTCAAACGCGAACTCGACTGGCTTTACAGCAAGGCCGGCGCCAGCCTCGCCTCCTGCGTGGGCGGCATGGACATGCGCGACGAACGCCGCGCGCTGGATCGCGGCGCCCATGTCGTGGTTGGCACACCCGGCCGCCTGAAGGACCATATCCAACGCGGCTCACTGGATCTCACGATGATCCGCGCCGTGGTGCTGGACGAAGCCGACGAGATGCTTGACCTGGGCTTCCGCGAGGATCTGGAATTCATTCTTGGTGCGGCACCGGAAACCCGCCGGACGCTGATGTTTTCGGCGACCGTGCCGAAAGCCATCGAAAAGCTGGCCCGCGATTTCCAGAAGGACGCGGTGCGCGTCTCGGTTGCCACAGCAGGCAGCCAGCATGCCGACATCACCTATCAGGCGATGCAGGTCGCAACCGCTGACGCGGAAAACGCCATCGTCAACGTCCTGCGCTTTCACGAAGCCCAGAACGCAATCATTTTCTGCAACACCCGCGCCACGGTGAACCGGCTGACCACGCGCCTCTCGAACCGCAGCTTCTCGGTCGTGGCCCTGTCGGGCGAACTCAGCCAGCAGGAACGCACCCACGCACTGCAAGCCATGCGCGACGGGCGCGCGCGGGTCTGCGTGGCGACGGACGTGGCCGCGCGCGGCATCGACCTGCCCAATCTGGAACTGGTGATCCACGCCGAACTGCCGAACAACGCCGAAACCCTGCTGCACCGTTCGGGCCGCACCGGCCGCGCCGGTCGCAAGGGCATCAGCGCCCTGATCGTCAGCCGCAACGCCCGCAAGAAGGCCGAAAGCCTGCTGCATTTCGCCAAGGTCTCTGCCGAGTGGATCGATGCGCCTTCGTCAGATGCCGTGCGCAGCCGCGACGAAGAACGCCTGCTGTCCGCCCCGGTCTGGAATGAGGAGCCGTCCGAGCGCGAGGTCGAGGTGGCAGCCAAACTGCTGGCCAGCCACGGCGCCAAACGCATCGCCGCCGCCTATGTGCGCCTATACATGAGCGGCCGCTCCGCGCCCGAGGAACTTTCAGCCGCAGGTGCGCCGGAAGTCCGTCAGGAATTCGGCCCCAGCCGCTGGTTCTCGGTATCAATCGGGCGGGCGGACAAGGCCGAACCGCGCTGGGTCCTGCCGATGCTGTGCCGCGCCGGAAATATAGGCCGTGGCGACGTGGGCGCGATCCGCATCCAGGAAACCGAAACCTATGTCGAAGTGCTTGAATCCCGGGTAGCGGGCATGCTCAAGGCCCTTGGCCCCAAGCGCGAACTGGAAGGTGGCGTCACCATCA
>CANJQT010000132.1 GCA_947476475.1 Paracoccaceae bacterium
CACCCCCCTCGCGGGGGCCAGACAGCACAGGAGGAACTTTCTTGTCCCGCGAGGAATGACGGTGCCCGCACCGGCAGGGGAAGAAAGTTGCGACGACGCTGTTGCGCCGAAGCGGTCGAGGCGAAGACGACCTTCGGGCAGATCAGCCCATCACCAGAGGCCGTTGGACGCGGGCTGGGACAGAGACACGACGGAGATCAAGGCGACCCTGAAGGCCCGTCAGGAAAGACAGGGCAGGCACCACCGGCGATGAAACCACCTATGCCAGCAGACAGGCCAGCTTTCGCCTCCCCCCTGCCCTGCTGCCTCGCGGCTCACGCCGCTCCACCGTGGTCAGGTCTGCCAGCGTGATGGCAGCCGATGACGAGATTCGAACGAGCGTTGCGATTGAGCGAAAATGCAGGTCGATCATTGCTGAGACTCCACCGCAAACCGCCGAAGTCGATGTTGATTTGACGTTGGGGCACTTGCCCCCGTTCCCCGCCCCAATACCTGCCGCTTCGATGATCGCTAGGCAAAAGGTCGGTCGAAACTCGGGGCCGTTCAGCCGTGGAAATCCGTATGCCGCAACAGGCGGACCGATGGCCAATGCTGCCCGTGCCAACTTGCGCCCGGCAAAATGCAAACACCCCCCCGACGAAACCGCCGGAGGGTGCCAAAGGGTCAGGAATTGCCAGTCGGTTTGCAGGTCGCCCGTGTCAGTCGATCGCCTTGAAGATCTCTCCGGCTTCGGGATGGTCGCCTGCGAACTCGTAAAGCCGCATGTAGGCCTCTGACAGGTGGTCGGCCTCATGCCGGAACGAGAGATGAGACAAGGCGAAGAGGGTGGCGATGATCCCAGCGGCCTCGGCCGAGACGTCGCCCATATATCCGTTGGTCTCGCAAAAGATGCGGAACCTCTTGTCAGCGTCGGGCGACAGGAACAATGGCTGGCCGCGCCGCTCGTGGAAATTCCAGAGACCACCAGCGTAGTCGTCGGGGGCCAGCCAGGACATGAACTGATAGACAGCGCGCTCGCCGATCAGCATCAGGGCGGGGCTGAAGAGCGCGGGCAGGAATGCCGCCCGGCGCGCCTCGGGCACGACGGTCACGGGTTTCAGGGCGGTTGCAGCTTCGGTCATCGGAAATCCTCCGGATCAGGGGTGAATGGCGCGCGCCGGCGGTTCTTTCGACCCACCCGAACACGCCGATTTCCGACCCAACTCTCCCTCCCCTGCGGTCGCGGAGTTGATTTGGTTCTCTATACGTTCTATATTAAAGAGACGATCCACATGGGAGATCCATCATGGACGCTGCCACGTTTGCAACGCCCGCCACTGAACGCCAGATCGCCTATGCGCGGTCGCTGGCGCTCCGCAACCAGAGCTTGCTGCCCTGGGAAGTCCAACAAGACCGTCGCACGCTCAGCGCCTGGATTGAGGCGCAGGCGAAGCTGAAACCTGCGGAGACCAGCCATCCGACCTCCAAGCAAGTCGCCTTTGCCGAACGGCTCGCGCGGATCAAACGCCGCGCCGTGCCAGACGAATGCTTTCGGGACCGGCAGTTGCTGTCGCGCTGGATCGACAGCAACCGTTGAGGCAAAACTGGGCCCCGGGACGGGGACGGACGGGTTGCAGGGCAGCTATCCGAACCGCCGGCCTTCGTCGGTGAAGGTAAAGCCATTGGCGATCAGCGTCTCGTTCACGGCCTCATCCGAGGTCAGGTAGTCGTATTCCTGCTTAAGCTGGCGATAGAGCCAATTGGCGAGGTCGCGCAGCACATCGGTGACAATGGACTCGGCATCGCCGACGATCTTGACCGCAGCCGCACTGTCCCGGGACGCAGAGACCGCCATGGTGAAGGCATGGTAGTAGTTGCCGCGATGCGTGACCTCGGCGCGCAGTTGGTAGAAATTCTGCCGCTGCGCCGCCTGCAAGCTCTCCGCGATCCGATGCAGGGTCTTGTCCTTCGGCGCATAGGCGCGAAGTTCGGCGGCAGCGGATTTCCGATAGGAATAGACGCCCTCCCAAGCCGCGCCATCGCTTTGCGACCAGAAGCCGCTGAACCAGATGCAAGGATTCTCACGGGTGCGGCCGCCGACCAGCCGGGTGGTGCGGGTCTTCAGATGGATACCGAGGATTTCCGCGATGTGCTGGAAATCCTCGTAGACGGCGTCGTACCAGGCATAGTCGAAACCGCCCTCGCGGTACCAGGAGCGGGCTTCGCTCTTGGCAGCTTCGGGAAGTTCATCGAAGCGATAGACGGATGTTGCGATCACTTGCGGCATGTGGAGATTCCTCTTTGGTGCGGCCTGGCGACAGGCCGGGGATGAGTTCCGGGAAGGGAAAAGTCAGGCGGCCTGGGCTTGACCCACGAGCCTCGTTGCGAGGTCACGCCAGAGCCGATCGACCAGCCGCCCCTCCAGCGCACGCGCCCTGCCGAGCAAAACATCCGCCGCAGATGGATCACCGCTCTCCATCGCCGCCCGGGCCGCAGCCCGAAGCCCGCAGGCCTCGCTCACTACGCGCCGCGCCTCAGCATCGTTTTCGATCGGGCCGCACCAGCGGATCTGGCCTGCTTGCACATCTCCTGCCAGCACGAGTCGATGCTCTGCATCGAGGATCGTGATGAACTGCGGCACCAGCCGCAGGTCGGGATCACGTTCTGCGGGGAGCAGTCCCGGTGCGACGGTGGTGCCGGCCTTGCCCATGGCGGTCGCGAGGTCAGCCCACATGCCGAGATCCACCTGGCGCTCGAAACAAAGCTGGTCGAGCGCCGGGTCATCCCAATGGGCGCGGCACTGGCAGGTGACGCTCAGCGGCAAGCGATCCGCGACGCGCAGATGGGCAATGGCCCCACCAACGAAGATGTCGCGTGGGCCACGGAAGTTGGCCTGGGAGAGCGGTGCAGTCATCGGGGTTACTCCGCGACGGGCGGTGGAAGCACTCCTCCCACCTGGAGACCCGTCGGCCCTCCCTCACCCTGCTCTGGCTCTCCGGCGATGCCCGCCGCAGCCCGGGCGACGGCATGGGCCTCGAGCAACTCGCGGTAGTAGCGCTTTCGCGCCTCCCGAAAACTCCGGACCGCCAGCGTGTCAGGGTGCAATCGACGGATGGCGGTGCGGAGGACCGCCAGGTTCGAGACGGAGGGCGACAGGCCGAGTTTCAGATAGGACCGGCTCATGTCAGTGCGCCTCGTCGGGCGACCGGAGGCCGGAATTCAGCAAGCCTCGCGGGGTCGTCGCGGGCGTCAGGTATGTCGACGCTGCCGCGTCACCGGGATGGGGGGTGGTCATGTCAGGATCTCCTGGAGAGCGGGTTGAAGGCTTGCCCGCCGCCGCTCTCTCTTCTCCGGCGGGCTCGCCCGTCTCGCTCCCGCCTCGACCTTTCCATTGCCGGACCCTTCGGTTCGGCGCCGCTTCCCCGACCGGGCGCGCTGGAAGAGCGCGACTCGGGAAGGGGTGAGGCGCTTCAAGCGCCTCACTGCCAGGGGTCGATTTCCAAGGCGACGAGCGCTTCGTCGCCATCGTATTCATCGGACGGCATCGCCCCGTGTGTGCCGTCCCCGGCCTGGAACACGGTGATCGGGACCATCAGCGTTGCGGCGAGGCTGGCGGCGTAGGCGGTGGCATCTTTCCTGGACATGGGGGTTGGATCCTGTCTCTTTAGGGCGGAGGACCATCCCCCGCGCGACAGGCGCCCGAAGTGTCTGACCGGATCTGCAATCACCCTCGTGCGTTCGACCCAGTTCTTCCAAATCGGGGCGAATCCGCGAGGGCGGCACGCGCGCGTAGCCGACCCCTCCGGGGTTGAGTGTCAAAGAGACGGATCGGACCAAGGACAGCGATTGGAAGCGGGGGATGGGGCTTTGACCCAGGGACAGGTGCCCTGCCCCGTGACGGGATGCCCACCGTTCGCCAACCTTGCCGTTACGTTGACCTCAAAAAGTCGCTGTGTTCCGGACGAGGCTCATGAAACGCGTGACTTCCATCCATGAACACGAGGCACGCCGCGCCCTACTCGACCTCTGGCCTTGGGCAGCAAGACTGCAGCACTGGTGGCGGGAGGAACAAGTTCGAGACAGAACCAGCATCTTGGAGGCGTCGAGACCAACAGTACTTTGACTTCTAACATCACTACTGTTAGAAATGTGCAATGATGTTAGGTAGAACTTCTGATGACCACCTCCAGGCGCTTGCCGATGCGGCAGAAGCGTATGTTCTGCATGCCTTCGGGCAGAGGCTAGAAATCAAACCAAGCGCACCCGCCAGCCTGCCGCATTTCGTGCTCGACAGGTACAAACTGTGGCTGGGAACCCTGAACGGTCGCAGCGTGGCACTCATGGCCATCCGCGAACCTCGGCAGGGGGCGACGAGCGATTATCTCAAGCACCGCGATCTCGTCCGTCAACGTCTCGGCGCGGACCTCAGCCTGCTGTTGCTTGACCAGGCGCCGAATGCAATCCGACGGCAAATGATTGAGCGAAAAATCGGTTTCCTCTCGCCCGGCACCCAACTTTACGTTCCTGAAGCATTGCTGGATATTCGCGAGCGCACACCTTCCATCACCACAGCAACGACCGATCATATCAGCCCGACAACGCAGATGGTGCTCCTCGCGACCCTGCAAGGGCGCGGGCTCGAGGGGAGCAAAATGACCGACCTCGCCGTCCGGCTCAAAGTGTCGCCCATGAGCCTGAGCCGCACGCTGGATGAACTGGAGGCTCTGCAACTCGCCAGGCCACACCATATCGGTCGGCAACGGCACCTGAACCTCGCCGTAAAGGGACGGGAACTCTGGGACGCGGTTCGCGATCGATTGCAGTCCCCCGTCCGCAAGACCCGTATGATCAGCGGGCGGATTGACGTGCTTGACGCACCGCTCGCGGGAGAAAGCGCCCTCGCGCGCTATACCATGCTGGCGGCACCGCGACGGCAATGCCGCGCCGTCTTGTCGCTCCGTTGGAAGGCTTTGGAGACGGCCCACAGCCTCAAACCTGCAGCCCTTTTCGACGATGATCAGATCGAGATCCAGACTTGGACTTATGATCCGACCATACTGGCCCAGAATGGCGTCATCGACCGACTGTCGCTGTATCTGACCGTCCGAAACAGCCTGGACGAGCGTGTGGCGCAAGCATCTGAAGAACTCTTGGAGACGATGGAATGGTAGTCGGAATCGACCGCTTTCGGGCGCACTTTGCGGGGCACGAGAATCAGTATGTCCTCATCGGCGGTGCCGCTTGCGAACTTATCATGGACGAGGTCGGCCTTGAGTTCCGGGCGACAAAGGACCTCGACATCGTGCTGATCGTGGAAGCCTTGGACAAGGCGTTCGCAGATCAGTTCTGGGCCTTTGTCGAAGCCGGCGAATATGAGGTCCGGGAGCGCGGTGAAGGCAAGAAGATCCTCTATCGCTTCCAGAAGCCGAAGCAGGATGACTATCCTGCCATGCTGGAGCTGTTTTCTCGTCAACCCGAAGGGCTGGACCTTGCGGCCGACGGCCATCTGACACCTCTTCCAATCGATGAGGCGGCAGCCAGTCTGTCGGCCATACTCCTCAATGAGGATTACTATACCTTCCTCAAATCGATGGTGCGCGAAACCTCCGGGATCCCGGTTCTCAATGAGGCGGCGATCATCCCTTTCAAGGCCCGTGCCTGGCTCGACCTCCGGCAACAGCGCGAAGACGGCGTCAAGGTTGATGAGAAGAACATCAAGAAGCATCGCAATGACATTGCGCGGCTTCTACAGCTCCTGAGCCCGGACGCGCGCTATCCCTTGCCGGACCCCATCGCCGCCGACATGCGATCATTCGTCGATCTTGCCACGGCGGAGGATGATTTCGACCCGACGCAATTCAAGATCAAGATGACGCGGTCCGATGTCGCTGCTCGCTTGAGCGCAGCTTACGAGCTCTGAAATCCAAGCTGCAGCCACCGGGCCAACCGAGGACCTTGGGTGAAGAGGCCCGCCCCCCCGGCCGTCAATGATGCGCTTTGTTGCGGCACTTCGGCCCCGGTCTTTCGACCGGGGCCTTTGCTTGTGCACGATCAGTCGCCGCGGCGGGTGTTGGGGCGGGACCAGATGAGGCTGTAGCCCTCGCCGTCTTCGTCATCGAAGAGGTTCGCGTAGATCGGGGCTTTGAGGCCCGGATCGTCCAGCTTCAGGCCCAGGTACTCGCGGCCCTCGTTCGATTTCTTCGTCCAGGCGGCGCCGATCTCGGCGCGGCCGACCAGGACCCGGTGGGAGGGCGCGTTCTCGCCCGAGGCCCGCAGGTCAGGGACGAGGCGCACACCCTTGGCCTGCAGGCTGAGAGTGAAGATTTCGCCGGTGTATTCTGTGCCGGTCTTCTTGAAGGTGCCGATGGTCGCCATGATCTTTTTCCGTTTTGTTGTTTCGGGCCCGCGTCCTTGCGGCCTCGATGGCGATCGACAGCCCGGAGGCGACCGCTGGCGCAGCCCCTTGGGGCCCTGACAGCACAGGAAGAACTTTCTTGTCCCGCGAGGAAAGACGGCTCTGCCGGCAGGGGAAGAAAGTTGTGACGACACTGTTGCGCCGAAGCGGTCGAGGCGAAGCCGTCCTTCAGGCAGATCAGCCCATCACCAGAGGCCGTTGGACGCGGGCTGGGACAGAAGAACCACGGAGATCAAGGCGAACCTGAAGGCCCGTCAGGAGAACAGGACAGGCACCACCAGCGATGAAACCACCCCGGGCAGCCACATCAGGCCAGTTTGCTCCTCCCCCCCGACCGTGCGGCCTCGCAGCTCACGCCGCTCCACGTGGTTCAGGTCTGCCAGCGTGAAGGCCGCGCGAAGGACGACATTCGAACGAAGGCAGCCCCTGGGCCAAGATGCTGGTCGAACTTGCTGAGACTTCACCGCAACCGGCGCAACTCGATGATGATCTGACGGTTAGGCCATTGCCCTCGCGCCCTGCCCCAATTCCTGTCGCTACAATGATCACTTGGCAAAGGTCCGTCGAAACCTGAGGCCGTGACAACCCCACCCGCGCTTGAACGAAACACGAACGAGCCCTATGCTGTGTCTACATTTTGTGAAATGAGATGCAACATGACTCCATATCGTGATTGGGATCAGGATTCTGGAATCCGGGCTTACGTGATCGGTTCGAAGCATATGGATGTCGCCTTGAAGGATGGAGCGATCTACCGCTACACCTCGTTATCGGCAGGACAGGCCAATCTGGACCGGATGATCGTGCTGGCACGGGCGGGGGATGGGCTGAACCAGTTCATCAACCGGGCTGTGAAGAATCGCTATTCCGAGCGGCTCGCCTGAAGTCAGTGTCTCTCCATCCCCCCACATGAAAAAACGGGGTGACCGAAGCCACCCCGTTCAAGATCATTCAGCTGTGATCAGGTGCTGGCGCTCCTCTTCGTCGTCGGGCTGGACCTCGTCGTCCTCGGCGAGGAAGGCGGGCAGTTCAACGCTGACGTCCTCAGTCACGGCTTGCGGGTCAACATGGAGATCATCCAGGCGCAGCGGCTCCGGCAGCCAGCCAGAACCATCTAGGAGGCGTTCAGCTTCGCGCGCCATGTCGCCCTTCTTCAGGTGGGCGATCAACTCAACGGCCTGCGCCCCTGCCCCTTCGCGCACCGCCTCCAGGATGCGGCTCTTGGTGACGCGGCCGAGGTAGTTGGCAACGGTGGGTTTCCAGCCCGCCTCGACCAGATCGAGCCGGGTGGTGCGTGCCAGGCGGTCCGCTTCGCGGAGGCGACGGTCGAGGCCGTGCTGGCTGATCCCCATGCC
>CANJQT010000133.1 GCA_947476475.1 Paracoccaceae bacterium
CGAAATCAACCCGATCTCCCCGCGCCAAGCCCGCACCCTCCAGGTGATCCATGAAACGCGCCCCTCGCAGCCGTCAACGCCATGATTTATATGCGAAATATCACGATTACGACAGCGAAATCAGCGACTTACTTGGAGAATGTGGGTTGAAGCCAAAGCCCACGATGGCCTTGGGGTTCTGCGGAAAGCCTGCTTCGGCTAGATCAAGGCTTTGGCGTACCTCGTCAGCGTCGGCCCCCGCGACTTCCAAACCGCGGGCCGCGCTGATGAAAGAGAAGACCGGAAAGACGTCCGGCTTCGTCTTGGCTGTTTCCAAAAGTCTGCGGGCGAGCATAAGAGCCTCCCCCTGGTCTCCACCCTGGGCAGCAAGCACAACCACCTCCTCCATCTTGCGAAAGTCGGGCCAGGGCTTCTGATCTGCCAACGCGGCGAAACGCTGTTCCAGATCGTCTCGTGCGCTTGCCGCATCCCCGGCTGCCACAGCCAGCCTGATGCGCGTCCATATCTCGCATTCCACTACTTGCCCGCACAAGGGAACGGCAAACTCAGCGCCGATCACCTGTAGCAGCTCATCACTCAGGACCATCCCTTCGCGGCCCTCGGCTGGTAGGTGGGCGAGGGTGTTCGCCGCTGCCTTGCTGTCTTGCAACATCGCCTGCAACTCTGCCGCATAGACAAGATAAGAGGTTGCCGCGCGTGGGTTTTTCTCCCGTTTCGCTAGGATGAAGATCAGCTCGGCCATTTCCGCCACGTAGAGGCGAGTCACTGCGTCAGGCAGAGATTTGGGATGGGCAGACATGCCGTATGGGGACCGCCCCAGCAAGTCGAGAGCGCTGATCCACAACGCCCCACCATCCGCCTGTGGCGTTTGGTCGAAAGCCTGCCGAACCGTTTTTCCTGCCCTGATCGCCGCCGTGATGCGAAGACTTGCTAACCGTCTGTCGGCTGCCACTTTCGCCGCCTCCAGGGGTAATCCTGAGGCCTCCTGAATTCGAAGTTCCAGCGCACGGGCCTCGGCAAGGTGGCCGATCTGCCCCATTTGACTGATTTCACGGACATAACGCGGAAGCGACGAAACGTGGGAAGCCTCTGCAAAACCCAGATCACCCAGGCAGGCGGATGTCATAGCTGCCGCACAAATGGCGTATCTCTGATCTAGCTCCGACTCTTCAGGAAAGTATTTCAGTGCTGCAAATACAGCGATGCCGGTCGCGAAGATTAGCATGCCAAGGCGTAATGATTTTCTGAACACTAATGGATCTCGGGTTATGGCCGCCTTGTCCGCAGAGCGGACGTTCCAAATGGCGTCATTATGATAGTAGAGCGCGCTTCACCACTTCCGGCTCTTTCTGGATCAGCCGCAACAGGGTTGCGGCCGGCCCGCTGACCCGGCGCTGGCCCTGTTCCCACTTCCGGTAGCCCGACAGGCTCATGCCCATCAAAGGGGCCATCTGGGCTTGCGTCAGGTGGGCCTGCTCCCGCACTTCCCGCGGGGCAATGGGGTCATGGACGATGGCGGGGCCTTCGCCCTTCGCATGGGCAAGGGCTTCGGTCATTGCCTGGATAAGATCGTCGCCAAGAGTGCTCATCTTTTCTCTTTCCGGGTTACCTTGAGGGCCGCCGCCAGTGTGGAAACGGCCCGCTTTTCGTCGGGCGTCATGTCGCCCTGATCGTTCTTCGCATATGCCAGAAGGGCGTAGAGCGGCATGGTATCATCCAGATAGTAGTAGATGATACGCGCTCCTCCCCTCTTGCCGCGCCCGGATGCTGCAAAGCGAACCTTGCGCACACCACCCGTTCCCGGGATTTCATCTCCTGCCAGCGGGTTCTCCGCCAGAAAGTCGATCAGCTCGCGCTTTTCGTCCTCGGTGAAGAGCTTTTCCGTTTGGCGGGTGAAGATCGGGGTTTCTGCTACCGACTGCATGGCAGCATATACCCCATTGGGTTACTGTTTTCAAGTGTCATGCGGTGATTGATCTTTCCGGAACCATTGCCCTAGCTGAAGAGACGTTTCCAGAAACCTTTCGGCCTTGGGTCGTTCAGCAGAGCCAGCACACGGCCCTCTGAGCTGTCGAGGCGCTTGCGAAGATCTTCCACGGTGTCTGTCAGGTGGCGCTTCTGTTCCTCTAGGCCGTTCTTTCGTTCCTCCATCACGGCAAGTTCTTTTTCCAGATCAGCTATCCGCTGCAAGGCGTTGAAATCTGGGATCAATCCGGCCTGTTGCGTGCTGTTGCGTGTCGTTGCGTTGTCGCTTTGAGCAACGCGTTGCGCGACAGGACGGAAAACTCTGTGCAGCTCTGACGGGTCTATTTCATATGATCCAGTTTCACCTTTTGGCGCAGAAATCTTTCCGCTTTTTATGGCTCTCTGAATTGTCGCTTTGTTCTTGCCAGTGGCTGCCGCTGCTTCTGAAAGAGTGTATTTCATGGTGTTGCGGGCCCGTTGCGCATCGTTGCACTGTTATGCTGTGCGACACGTTGCGCTGTTGCAAGGCTTTTCCTATCGGCGCAGATTTTCCTGCTTCTTGCAGTATGCCACAAAGGCCGCACCGGCATTCTTGGGTGGGTTCCCTTTTGCAGCTTCGGCCTTGGCGAAGGCCAGCCAGTCCGACCGTAGGACGTGGTAATCCCGGCCCTTCTCGCGGGCGACCTCGCGGGCTTGCTCCTCGGCCCATTCCGGCAGCCGGATCTCAGGTGCCAGCGCGGTAGAGGCGGACCGTGGCCGGAAGATTACCAGATCGTCAGCCATCAGCTCGATCTTGTAGAATGGCGTGCAGTCATCTTCGATGATCTGCCGCAGGTTCAGCCGGAACTTCTTGAGGGGGGCGTTGCTGCCCGTCTTGTTCTGAAGGTTGGCTAGCCCGATCTGCCACTTTGGCTGCGCGCCGCAGTGTTTGCGGGCAATCTCATAGAGGCGGCGTTCCAAGGGGCGGCGAAGACGGAAGTAATCTTCCGAGATGCTGATCACCTCGTTGGCCTCGATCGCGCGCATCAACCAGTCAGACAGGACGACTTCGCAGTAGTCGAGGCGCCATTTTCCCTCTTCCCGCATGACGAAACCGCCTTCGTCGATCAGGCCGAAGATGCGGACCTCTTTCCGGTTCCCAGTCCTGATGTTGGTCTTGAACTGGGTGCCTTGCAGGCGCTGGAATGCGTGTTCGAGGCGCTTGTACTCCCGGCCATCGGTGTTGCGGTTCGTTCCGATCATCAGCTCGCGTGCGCTGAACCGGACTCGCTTTCCGATGGGTTCGCCCCGGTTCTTTCTGTCCATCAGCTGGCTGATGCAGAAGATCAGGATATCCTTGTCCTTGATGGTCGGCAGTCCAAGCCCGGACGGGATGATTTCCAGGCTGTTCTCCCCGCTTCGGTAGACCAGGTGGCGCATGTCGGGCTGCGTTGCCAGCGAGAACAGCGGGTGTTCCATCGACGCCATGTCATCCTTTGGCACGACATCGGCGATGTCGAGGATGAAGAAGTCTTTCTGCGGGTGTCGATCTGGAAGAAGGGCCATGGACGATTCTTAGCTCATGTTCGTGCTATCGGGAACCAAAATTCGTGCTATCGGGAACCGCTGCCCGATGCGGGGCACTAAGTGCTTCCGTTCGTGCTTTCGGGAACCCTCTCGCGCACCAAAATCGTTCGTGCCTTTCGGAACCAAAATTCGTGCCTTTCGGAACCAAAATTCGTGCCTTTCGGAACTATCCACAGGGTTAAGGCTTTGGTTTTGAAAGCGTTCTGGCATCCGTAACACTACTCCGTAGGTAACACTAATAACACTAGGGCTTTTCGCTCGTATCACGCCCGGAAGCCTACCGCCTGCGCTTGTGGCAAACGGTGGATTTGCCATGAAGATGGTGGCGGGGAGGTCAGCCCCCAGACTGAGACGGGCGGTCGATCCAGATGGCACAGAACCTACGGCCTTCCGGATTGGTAACGACCTGGCCCCCTGCCGTGGTGCAATAGACGCCTGGGTATTGGCCGAACTCGCGTGCATCACCTCGGCCCATGATCAGAAACGCCGCCAGAAGCCCCAGAACGGCCCCGCCAGCGCAGACCGATGCCAACCACACCCAGAACCCGCCGAAGTGGCGCCAAGCCTCTCTGCGGGCCTCTCCTGCGGCTTTGGCGTAGTCTAGGGCGGCGGAGCTGGTTTCGGCATGGCTTTTCTCGATTGCCTTGCGTGCGGCATCGGTGGCCGCGAGGATGGTTTCCATCGCCAGTTTTTCCAGCCGCAGGTCCATACGCTCAGAAATGGCCTCGTAAACGGCTTGCCCGGTCTGGGCCATCGAAGCCACGCCCTGGACAAGTTGCTGGTTCAGGGCCTTGGCCTCGTCCTTGTTGAGGCTGGACCGTTGCAACTGTTCGATCTCACGGCGGATCAGGGTGATTTCATCGGTCAGGATGTCGAAGGTATCTTTGACACCGCTCATGCTTCACCTGCCCCGGCGCTTTGCGCCTTGGCATCGAGTTCAGCCAGAAGCCCCGCCAGTTCCTTCTGATCGACTTCCCTGGTCGCGTTCTTGCGGAGGGTCGACGCCAGCCACTTGGCAATCTTGGGGTCTTTCAGGGCTTCGGTTGTGACGATGGCCCCGACAATGATCTTGCGGCGGGTGTCCTGCGCCTTCGCCCGTGTTTTGAGGCGGGCCAGCTTCGCTTCGGCCTCAGCCACCTGTTGTTCAATCGTCCGCACTATTCCGCCGCCCTGTTGCTCGTTCCGGTTGTGCTTTTGTCCGGAATGGAGGAAGGTTGCAAGACACGAAGTGCCCACTTATACAAACGTTTCACGTTTGTGTGGGCAAGGGGCGCTGCAATCCCCTTTGAACCCCGGATAAGGCACCGCGCAAAAATGGCGATCTATCACCTTCGGGCCACGATGATTTCGCGATCCGCTGGCCGCAGCGCGACGGCGGCGGCGGCCTATCGCAGCGCGTCCCACATCGAGGATCACCGCACCGGGCTTTCGTTCGATTATCGCGCCCGCAGCGGCGTCGATCACGTGGAAATCCTCGCCCCTGCTCATGCGCCGGAATGGGCGCAGGACCGGGCGGCGCTATGGAACGCGGTCGAGACGGCCGAGACCCGGAAGAATTCGCAGGTTGCCCGCGAAATCCGGGTGGCCTTGCCCGCCGAACTGGACCACGGGCAGCGCGTCGAGCTGGTGCGCGACTTCTGCCAGCGCCAGTTCGTTGACCAAGGCATGGTGGCCGACATCGCCCTTCATGCGCCAGGGCGCGAAGGCGATGACCGCAACCACCACGCCCATATCCTGCTGACCACCCGCGAGATCGCCGCCGAGGGCTTCACCACCAAGAACCGCGACTGGAACGCCGTCGAGGTTCTGGAGGGGTGGCGCGAGGCATGGGCGCAGGATGCCAACCTTGCCCTGGAGCTGGCCGGCCACGGCGAGCGGATCGACCACCGCACCCTTGAGGCGCAGCGCATCGAGGCGCTGGAGCTGGCCCATGTCGCCCAGGAGCAAGGCCACGAGGCCGAGGCGCTGGAACATACCGTCCGGGCCGTCGCGCTGGACCGCCCGCCCCTGCCCCAACTGTCGGCGGGTGCGTGGCAGCTGAAGGAGCGCGGGCAGGAGGTTGCCGCCGTCCGCGTCTGGCATGAGGTCAAAGCCCATGCCGCCGGGGTGGCGCGTGTCGCCCTGGAGCTGGCCGGGCATGTCCGCACCTGGCTTGAACGAGCGGCGGATCACGTCCTGGACAGGTTGCAGCCGCCCGAGGCCGGGCTTGCCTATGAAGGCGGCGGACATGACCGCGCCCGCCCGCAGGATCTTGCCGCCCGGATGCGCGAGGCTTGGGCATTGCGCGATACGCGGTCAGATATCGGGGATCAGCGTTCAGAGATCAGCGAAAAGATATCAGACAAACTTGCCGCCCCCCAGAGCCTAGCCGACCGCCTGCGCGCCGGGTCGAAGGCGCTGGATCACGACGAAATCGCGGCCCGTTTGGCCGCGATCCGGCAGGGCCGGGAAGTGGAGAAAGAACAAGTGGCCCAAGAGGTCGAGCGTCAGCATGACAAAGAGCTGGAGCAGGAACGCGAAGCGGAGGTTCGGCGCGAACGAGGGCCGGGGCACGAGCTGTAGAAAGTGGAGCGCCACCTTAGGGGAGGTATCCTTCCTTGGCGGAGGTTTCGAAATCGTGCCAAGCGATTGCGGCTCGGAAGAGATCAACGAAATCTCTCGAAGCCAAGGCAGACTGTCCCATCCGCTCCACCGCGTTGCGGTAAAGATCGCCATTCTTCAAAAAATACCCTACTCGTGAGAGGCACTGGTAAGTGATGCTGGCGCGTTTGCTTACCAAAAAATCTGCCCGAAGGATATCCGTTGCTGTGGCTTTGGCCCAGGCTGCCTGCAGATCGCTTGGATCGGCCAGGACCAGATCTTGCGCAAGGCAGGCCCTGACATATGCGAAATCATCCGAAGACATCGCATCACCGGCTGTCCGCAGAAGCGGGTCAAGGAGTGTGACCGGAATGTCTGGAGTGAGCATGTCGCGCCAAGCGAAGGCAGGGTCCTCAATCCCTTTCATCATGGTTTTGGCCGCATCCAGATCACCTAATCTTGCCAGTGTATTGGCGATCTCGCGCCGGGCTTGAGCCTCAAGTCCAGAGCCACCCCACTGGATCGGGCCGCTGTTGAACCCAGATCCGCCGCCGCCGCCTTGCCGCGGTCGTTCAGGGGCCGGTCATGGTCGGGGGTCATCGGGTCGTCCCAGGAGGATTTCGCATGCCGCGTCAGGATCAACCGCTTCATCTGTGGAACTGCCCCATGTGGTAGGCCGACTGTTCCGGCAGTCTTGCATAGCTTTGCGACACCGGGCAAGCGCGGCGCACAAGACAGCCGCCAGACAGGCAGTCGGCGCCCTCTGGCCGGTCGAGAAAGACGTGACAACGGGGCACGTCATAGCCTGCCTCGGTGATCGCGCCCGCAGGGCAAGCGTCAAGGCAGGGCGCGGGGCAGGCGTCACAGGGTTTTCCCACCGGATGCGGAACTTCCACCGCCTCCTTCAGCGCCAGCGCCCCGCGAAAGCTGACCATCAGCCCCTGCTCGGCATGGACCAGAAGCCGGACGGGGCTGTCCCAGACCCGTCCCGTCCGCAGGGCCCATTGATAGAACGGATGATAGGGCGGTCCACCAAAGGGAAACAGCGCCTTGGCCCCCAAATCGCAGGCCAGCCGTCCGATCACCCGCCGCGACCAGCGATCCACCGGGTCCGGCGCGCCGTCCCATTCCGGTTGCGCTGTCAGATGCGGCCAGAACCCCGGCTCCCTCGGCCCGAGCATCAGCAGCGTCCGCGTGCCAGCCGGAAACCCGTCTTCACCTTCCGCAACGGAAAAACCGCCCAGCACCTCCAGCCGGTCCTCGGCCAACCGCGCCGTCAGCGTCTGAAGGGAAGCCACAGCGCCCATCCCAGCCTCGCCGGTTTCTCGTCCTGCCATTCCAGCCCTAAAACCATGCCGTCCTGTCCTGCCTTCGGTTCTGGCACATAGGTGCGGAAAAGCCGGTCCCATAGCGACAGGGCAACCGACATTCCCCAAGTGGCCTGCCGCTTGACTTCAAGATCGCCTGATTTTGCTCGCTGGGCAAGCGTTTTTCGCCCCGAGCGGTGTCTGTCGTCGCGCAAACGGCCGAAGTCGGGTGGATCAAGCCTCGAACCCGCAGCATTCTGGC
>CANJQT010000134.1 GCA_947476475.1 Paracoccaceae bacterium
CCAAATCTTCTAGAAAATCTAGTTCTAAAAAATCCAAATCTTCTAGAAAATCTAGTTCTAAAAAATCCAAGTCTTCTAAAAAACTTTTATTAAAATTAAAATCCAAGTCTAAATCTTCTGGAAAATCTAGATCTAAATCAATGTCAAGAAGAACTAAGAAGCATATGTACAAGCATAAACTTCACGATCTTAATATTATCCATCAACAATTAAATAATGTATTAATTAATTTAGGTTTAGCAAGAGTATCAAAAAATAAAACAAAATCATCTAAAAAAAAATCATCTAAAAAACAAGTAAAAAAATCATCTAAAAAACAAGTAAAAAAATCATCTAAAAAACAAGTAAAAAAATCATCTAAAAAACAAGTAAAAAAACTAGTTAAAAAACCTAGTAGTGTAAGAGCATTATCTTCAAAATCATTTTATGGATTATAAATGAACTATAAAGAGAAAACTGATTTATGAAATATTTTTTTATCATTAAGTTTATCAATAATATTAGTATTGATTTTTTCTCTTAGAACCTCTATAGCATCACATATAGGTTTAATTTTTTGTTCAATACATTTATCAAAATTATTTGATAAATTTTTTGATAATTTTTCAACGATATTATTTAATTCATCATTAACATTTGATAATATAATATCATATTTATGTTCCATATTTGAAATTTTAGTTTCAAGTTCAGAAACCTTACTTATGATTTCCTTATCAATATTTTTTATTAAATGATTAATATAAACAATATCTGACATATTATTAGTTATTGTATCGTTCGATATGTCACTACATATACTATCATTTATAGTATTAGTATCATATTTTTTATTTTCAATAATATGTAATATATTAACTTTATTATCTTGATTTTGATTATCTTGATTTTGATTATCTTGATTTTGATTACAATCTAGTATTTGTGAATTTAACATCAAATTATTAAATGAGTTATCAATCATAAATGATGAATTTATCATTTCATTTTTTTCATTTAATTTAATATTAACAATTTCTTCAACTTTAAGATTAATATATTCATTAATTTTATTATAATCGATATCCATATAATATATAATAAAGAATTTAATTATATTTTATATAGAAACTTTTCAATAAAAATAATAGCGCTAATAATTACCAATATATAAATTTTATCATGATTAATATTTTTTATATCAATAAATTTTGATTCATAAATTATGATAGCAACAATGATAAGTATTAATAAATAAAAAGGATCAAAACTATCTTTTTCTTCATTATTAATAAATTCTTCTTTAATTTGAATAGATGCAGGATGTATTTTGCTAAAATCAAATGACATATTATATATTAATACTATATTTTATATAATATAAAAATAAATAAATATATGTATATATATAATATGTCAAACAATATTGATAAAATTGTTTATATAAATCTAGACAAAAGAACTGATAGAAAGGAGGAAATTGAAACAGAATTAAATAATTTTAATTTATCTTATGAAAGATATCCAGCAATATATAATAGTTATGGTGCTATTGGTTGTTCACAATCTCATTTAAATGTATTAAAATTAGCTAGAGATAGAGGTTATAAAAATATATTAATACTAGAAGATGATTTTACATTTCTAGTATCAAAAGAAGAATTTGAATTTAATCTTAAATCATTTTTTGAAAAATTTCAAGATTATAATGTTTGTATGATATCATATAATTTATGTGAACATCAAGAAATTAAAGATGAATGTGTAAATAGAGTATTATCTGCACAAACTACATCTGGTTATATAGTTAATAGTAATTACTATGATAAATTAATAGATATATTTGAGAAAGCTATACCATTATTAGAAAAAACGGGCGAACATTGGAATTATGCATGTGATACAGTATGGAAATCATTACAGAGAATAGATAAATGGTATTATTTTAAAACTCGTATAGGTAAACAGCGTCCAGGGTATAGTGATATTGAAAAAAATAATACAAATTATGGATGTTAATATACATACACAGTAGCTAAAGCTATAAATATAAATTATTATAAATATAAATTATCATATTCGGTAAAAATATATTTTTAGTAAAAATAGAATATAAATTATTATGAATATAAATTATTATCTTTGGTAAAAATATAATAATTCATGACAAAAAATATATTTTTACCAGAAATAGAATATAACAAATGTGCACCATCTAAAACATTTTCAGATGGGTCATGTTTTGATTTACAATCACTCACAAAGATAGCAAATGCATATAATAATTATACAAAAAATGATAAAATATTAATTACAAATTCAAAAAAAAATTTAGTTAAACAATTAATAGATAAAATCAAGGATTGTGGAGATGATCAGTTATGTTGGTTAGATAAGAAATGGATTAAAGATTTAGGAGATGAAGAAATAAATAATAATACATTTAGGCCAAAAGGACCACAAGGTAGATTTAAATGGTTAAGCACAACAGATATAAACAGTGTGATAGAACAATATGAAAATAAATATAAAGAATTTAAATTTCTAGGTGCTGTTCCTATAGATTTTGATAAGTTGGATCAATTAAATATTAATTCTTTAAATTTTGATAATTTAGTTAATGAAAATATAACAAAAATTGGTATTGTTTTTAATTTAGATGAACACTGGGATAAGGGTTCACATTGGGTTAGTATGTATTCTGATTTAAAAAATGATAAAATATATTATTTTGATTCTGCTAGTGGACAGCCAAAAGATGAAATAGCTGAATTAGTAAAAAGAATTGCATTATGGTGTTATAAGAGACATAAATTAAATATAAAAAAAAATAATGATATAAATATAGATACAGAAAGTAAATTTATGCGTGGTATGAATAATAAATATGAAAAAATGATGGATATTAGATTTAATGATAAGCGTCATCAATTTAAAAATTCAGAATGTGGTGTTTATTCTATTAATTTTATTCTAAGACTATTAAAAGGAGAATCATTTGATGATATATGTAATAATGTGACACGTGATGATAAAATGAATGAATGTAGAAAAACTTATTTTAGATTTAAATAATTAACTTAGTAATATGTTTCAATTAAAAAATAGAAAAAATTTAAATTAAAACTTAAAGCTGTGGAGAAAGAATAACTCCAATATATTAACAATTATTATTTTCAATGTGAAAATTTCGATCACATTGAAAAATAACTATAAAGTTTTTTCAATAAATAAATCAATTAAATTAAGAAGTTTATAAATATTATTAACTAGAAGTCTTATTTATGTATAACTTATCTATTTTCTAATTTATAATCTTTATTATATATATAAATTTTGTGATCATTTACAATATATATTTTTTTACAATTAGAAGATATATAAAAAATAATCTCTAAAAAGAGATAGATTTGATTTTCGACAAAGAGTACTTTTTTATAAAAACATTTTACATTTTATCGTACTACCAATATTAAATCAATATTCGTCATTCGAGCTATCAAGCCATCTATTATGCCAACCTCTACAGTGGTATGTGCATTTTTTAGATTGTAATATTTTATCTAGACCACTATCTATTATATCTTTATCAGCTAGTGTTAAATTTTTAATTATTAATGAATAAAATTTTTTCATTCTATTTGGTTTTTCTGTTTTTTCATAATATTCATTTATAATTTCTTTATTATTTACTTTATATTTTATACTAAATAAATAATTATTTTTACACATAATATCTAATTCATAATTATTATCTTTTACATATAATTTTACTTCATCTTCTGTTTCTTGTAAATTTGTATTTTTTATTTTATTTTTGAAATCTGTTATATTATGACTGTCGCCACCCATTAAACTACTTCTTGACATTTTTCTTGCACTTTGTCGTTTTTTATATTCTTGTATTACATATGAACTTGTTGGTTCTTGTCCTGTTTCTTGTTTTTTTCTTTTTATTATTTCATTTATTTCATTAATCTCACCTTGTGTTGTATCTTGGTTTCTTCTTTTTTTAAGTTCTTTTATTAATTCTTGACCTGTTGGTTCTTGACCTAATTTCTGTTTTTTTCTTATATATTCTTCTATAACTTCCTGTTCTGTTGGTTCTTGTTGTTTTCTTTTTTTAAATTCTTCTACCAAATATTGACCTGTTGGTTCTTGTCCTGTTTCTTGATATTTTTTTCTTCTAAACATTTCTATTAAATCTTGACCTGTTGGTTCTTGTCTATAAGTTGGTTCTTGTCCTATTGGTTCTTGTCCTGTTAGTTCTTGTTGTCTTCGTTTTCTATACATTTCTATTAAATCTTGACCTGTTGGTTCTTGTCTATAAGTTGGTTCTTGTCCTGTTGGTTCTTGTTCCATTGGTTCTTGACCTGTTGGTTCTTGTCTTTTATTTTTTATATTTAATGCATATGTTGGTAAATAACCACCATGTGCATTATAACATGGCTTATCTTGTCTGTATGTTGGTTCTTGTCCTGTTGGTTCTTGTCTGTATGTTGGTTCTTGTCTGTATGTTGGTTCTTGTCCTGCTGGTTCTTGTCTGTATGTTGGTTCTTGTCTGTATGTTGGTTCTTGTCTGTATGATGGTTCTTGATTAATTTTAGCAGTAAGATATTTAGTTTTGTATTTCAAATATTTGAGCTTGAAATCCATATGTATATATATAGATTTCAAAATTATTTTAAAATATTTTTATATATTTTTTAAAATTAATTAATTTAATTAAATTGCTATTTAAGCAGTAAGAACAACTTTAACAATACCACCGGTTCTGTAAAATGTTCCTTGAGGTAGATTTGCAGCCCGTGCTTCAGCTTCTGTT
The DNA here is from genome assembly GCA_947476475.1 of Paracoccaceae bacterium. Classification (GTDB taxonomy): domain Bacteria; phylum Pseudomonadota; class Alphaproteobacteria; order Rhodobacterales; family Rhodobacteraceae; genus TMP-24. Next base: position 4,805 of record CANJQT010000134.1, read on the forward strand.
TCATAATTTAGAAGTTGTGAAAGTTGAACATTGAATTTATTTCCTGATACATTAAGACCATTGTATAAGTTAGTAGCACCAGTGACACCTAAAGCACCAGTAACTCCTAAAGCACCATTAACTCCTACAGAACTATTAAATGTAGCAGCATTTTTTACTGTTAATGTTCCATATAAGTCAGATGCACCAGTAACTCCTAAAGTACCAGTAACTCCTAAATTATCTTTAATATTAACACTGCTATTAACAGTAAGCGTATCATTCATAATTGTTGTATCTCTTACTGTTAATGTTCCATATAAGTTAGATGCACCAGTAACACCTAAAGCACCAGTAACTCCGAAAGTGCCATTAACTCCTACAGAATTATTAAATGTAGCAGCCTCTTTTACTGTTAATGTTCCATATAAGTTAGATGCACCGGTAACTCCTAAAGTACCAGTAACTCCTAAATTACCACCAACATTAGCATTACTAGTAACAGTTAAACTACTGAATGTACCACCAGCACCAAATGAAACATTAGAGAAAGGACCAAAAACAACTGCCCCATTAAATGCTGCAGTACCACCAAAAGTATTAGTGCTTAAAAATTCATTAGCAGTATTTTTAAATGCAACATCAATAACACTATTAGTGCCATTTACTAAAAGATCTTGAATTTCTTTAAGAGTATCGAATGCACCAGTAGCACCATTAACAATAGCGTTCATGGTATCTCTAAAATAACCAAGTGGAACTAAATCAGCATTTTCCGTTGGGGTAATGTGACTACCGAAATTATTATATGTTGCAGGAGCTTTAGGTAATCGAGAGAATTGATTAGTACCAGTAAATGAATTATCTCCCTCAAATGAATTATTTCCAGTAAATGAATTATTATATCCTAAAAATGCACTAAATTTGGTAGCATCAGATGTGTTGTCTACATTTCCGAGACCAACCATATTTTTGTAATCAGCAATTAATTTTTGTTCCGAAGGTGAAGTATAATTAGAAGCATAGTCAGGACTAGTTCTGTTTGTATAACCAACACCGCTGTAACTTGTCCATTGAAATTGATTTTGAGCCATTATATATATATATATAATATATATATATAATTTTTTTTTATACCTTAAAAAGTATATTATATTATTTTATTTTTAATTAAAAATAATAATAATACTATTATTATTTTTAAAAATAATATAATAATATTTTAATTTATGATATAAAAAGTATATATTTATAATATACTTTTTATAATATTTTAATTTATTTTTTATAATATTATAATGTATTTTTTTTATAATATTATTTTTAATTTATGATTATAATAATATATTATAATATTTTAATTTCGATATTGTAACATATAGATTTCTCAAAGTATATTAGTTTATAATATTTATTTATAATATTATTTATAAATATATTATTTTTATGTCCAATAATTTAAATATAAATAACCTTAATGCAAATATATTAAATAGTCAAACTGCATCTATTTCTAAAATAGATGCAACTGAAATTATTGTAACTTCGACTACTTCGACTCAAAATTTAAAAAGTGCAAATATAAATACTGATAATATTACTACACAAAATTTATATATAACTGGCAATAATATTGTATTGAATAAAAATGGAGATACTGATTCTGCTCGTTGTGTTGGTTTAGAATTTGAAGAAGAAGGTAAAATTACAGGATATATTAAAACATCGTTGGATAGAAAAAGTTTTATTTTTAAAGCTCCTGATAGTTCAGAATTTACATTTAATCCATATAATAATGGACCAACAGGACCAAGAGGACCTCAAGGTTTCATAGGTCATACTGGTCCTACTGGTAATGTAGGTTCTATTGGTCCTACTGGTAAAATGGGACATCAAGGTTTCATAGGTCATACTGGTCCTACTGGTAAAATGGGACATCAAGGTTTCATAGGTAATACTGGTCCTACTGGTAAAATGGGACATCAAGGATTTATTGGTCATACTGGTAATGTAGGTCCTACTGGTCCAATTGGTCCAATTGGTAATGTAGGACCTACTGGTAAAATTGGTCATCAAGGTTTTATGGGTCCAAAAGGTGAACAAGGTTTACAAGGTTTACAAGGTTTAAAAGGTGATCAAGGTTTACAAGGTTTACAAGGTTTACAAGGTTTACAAGGTTTACAAGGTGATCAAGGTATACAAGGTTTAAAAGGTGATCAAGGCTTAAAAGGTGATCAAGGTATACAAGGTTTAAAAGGTGATCAAGGCTTAAAAGGTGATCAAGGTATACAAGGTTTAAAAGGTGATCAAGGTTTACAAGGTTTACAAGGTTTACAAGGTTTACAAGGTTTAAAAGGTGATCAAGGCTTAAAAGGTGATCAAGGTTTACAAGGTTTACAAGGTTTACAAGGTGATCAAGGCTTAAAAGGTGATCAAGGCTTAAAAGGTGATCAAGGTTTACAAGGTTTACAAGGTGATCAAGGCTTAAAAGGTGATCAAGGCTTAAAAGGTGATCAAGGTTTACAAGGTTTACAAGGTTTAAAAGGTGATCAAGGTTTACAAGGTTTACAAGGTTTACAAGGTTTAAAAGGTGATCAAGGTTTACAAGGTTTAAAAGGTGATCAAGGTTTACAAGGTTTAAAAGGTGATAAAGGTTTACAAGGTTTAAAAGGTGATCAAGGTTTACAAGGTTTACAAGGTTTACAAGGTGATCAAGGTTTACAAGGTGATCAAGGTTTACAAGGTGATCAAGGCTTAAAAGGTGATCAAGGTTTACAAGGTTTAAAAGGTGATCAAGGCTTAAAAGGTGATCAAGGTTTACAAGGTTTAAAAGGTGATCAAGGTTTACAAG
>CANJQT010000135.1 GCA_947476475.1 Paracoccaceae bacterium
CAGGGCCACCGCCGCATGGGCCAGCGCCAGCAACATCATCACATTCATCGCCAGAACATGCAGATCAGCGGTCGCATCAATTCCGCCATACCAGCTGATCGCCCCCAGCGCCGGAACCGCAGCCATCAACACATAAAGCGCCGCATGCACCAGCCGCGCCGCTTTGTCGGCCAGCGTGCCCGCCGCCATCGAAGCGGGCGCGCCCTGCCGCATCCGCAAGATCAGCCGCACCAGCACCAACGCCATGACCGCCAGCCCCGCATACACGTGCCACAAGTGCGCAAACCCGGTGACCAGTTCACCTTCCATACTGTCGTCAAAGGCATCTTCCATGCCTTCGCTGATGAACCAGTTGCTGACGATCAGCGCCGCGATCAGCCAGTGCAACAGAATCTGTCCCCAGCTGTAACCTGTCTTTTCCTGCATCTCAGCCTCATGCTTGTCGGGCGCGTAACCCTTTGAAGAATACCACCGCCCGGTTTCGTATCAAAGCGATCTAACCGCTGCCTCTGGCCCGCCCCATCTGCCAACGGCAGGAAAAGGCCGCCATATAACCAAAGAAGCACAGTGCAAATCCGCGACCAATCTGGCCGTCTCGGGGTGCGTTTACAGGCGCAACTCACCGCGCATCAAAACCCGGCCCTGCCCGCCGACCCGAACGCCGCTGATCGCATCCTTTGGCCCCAGAACCTCTACCACGGCATGGCCCGGCCGCCCCATCCCATGGCCCTGCTCGGCGATCAGCTTCGGGCTGGCAATCAGCCCCTCGGCCCAAAGATAGGCCACCATGCATCCGGTAGCCGACCCGGTGAACGGATCCTCCGCCGGGCTGGGCGGTGCCATCAGGTGCCGGGCATAGGTATGGCCGCGCGCCGTCGCCCCTTCCAGCGCCACTACGAACGGCTCCATCACCGGATCATCCGGCCGGTCGTAAAGTGCGCTGAAGGCGCGCATCGCCGACAGGTTCAAACGCATCTTTCCCAACAGGCTGGCCGAATGCACGACGGTGATGCAATAGGGCAACCCGGTCGTCACGATCTGCGGGCTACCGACAATATCGCCCGCCTCAAGCCCAATCACTTCGGCGACCCGCGCAGGCGCTACCCGCGCACGGAACGCGGGCGCGATCTGGGTCATCACGATCTGCGGCAAAGCCCCGTCCTGCGGCGCGATATCAACCGCGATCACCCCCGCACGCGTCTCAAGCGTCACCCGCCCGGCGCTGACCAGCCCCCGATCCAGAAGCGACGCGACAGTGGCAATGGTCGGATGCCCGGCAAAGGGCACTTCGCGGTCGGCCAGATAGTAACGCACCTTGACATCCGCACGCGTTGACGGCTCCAGAAACGTACATTCCGTCAGGCTGGTTTCGCGGACCAAGGCCATGCAAACTTCGTCACCAAGTCCGCCCGCCGCTTGAAACACCGCGCAGCCGTTGCCGCCAAAGGGCCGGTCAGTGAACGCATCCACCCAGTCAAAGGCATAAGCCGTCAATGGACGCTCACCGGCGCCAGATCGTTCTGGCGGGCAAGCCGGAAAGCCAGTTTGCGGTCGGCCACCAACGCCAGCCGCGCACCGTCCGCGTCATGCACCGCCCAGATCACATCAAGGCCACCAGTCTGCGCCCGCACCTCGGGCGGCAGATCGGCCACCTGTACCGGGCGTACATAGACGATGTGTTCGCCATTTTCTTCACCAAAATCAAAAGGTTCGTTCATGCCTGCCTCCTTGAACCGACCACCGGCCGCACCTTAGCCCCTGCCGTTGATGCGGATCGTCTGCACCACCGTCTCGGGCACCATCCGCCGCAGATCGATATGCAAAAGCCCATGCTCCATCGCGGCCCCGGCCACTTCTACGCCATCGGCCAACACGAAAGCCTTCTGGAAGGCCCGCGCGGCAATGCCCCGGTGCAGGAAGATCCGCCCCTCGGCCTCATCCGTCTGGCGTCCGCGGATCACCAACTGGCGGTCCTCAACCGTGATCGACAGGTCTTCCTCACGAAAACCGGCGACGGCCAAAGTGATGCGAAAGGCATTGTCGCCCGACTGCTCGATGTTAAAGGGCGGATAACCCTCGGTCGCGCTTTTCGCGGTCCGTTCAACCAGCCGTTCCAGCTGATCGAAGCCCAGAAGGAACGGGTGGGCGGCAAAAGTCAGTTTGGTCATATCAGGCAAGCCCTTGCGTTAAGCGACATGCGGCAGGGCCCCATTATGGCGACCCTACGCGCTGAATATGGGAAAGGACGGGCGCCGCGACAAGCCCCCAGACCGCGTGGTATCCGCGAGATTCTTTCCGCAAAGCCGCACAATTGCTATACTGCCTTGGCAATGAAGGACGAGTCGGACCAACAATCATGAATGCCCAGTTCGAGATGGATCAGGAATCGGTCCTGCGCGTGAAACTAGAGGTGCTCCGTCAGGAACACCGTGACCTTGATGACGCAATTCATGCGATGGAAAGTGGTGTTCGCGCCGATCAACTGGCGCTGCGCCGGCTGAAAAAGCAAAAGCTGCACCTGAAAGACCAGATCGCCCGGCTGGAAGATATCCTCACCCCCGACATCATCGCCTGAGCCCCCCACAGGGAAGGTGCCAAAATCCTTTCAACAAGGATTTTGTTAGAAGTTTTCCGAAAACTTTTGCCCGCTCCCAGCCGTCGCTGCGCATTGCACCCCTGCGGCTGCCCGTGCTAGGGCCAGACCATCAGCCTGACCCCGGAGCGAGAGGGAAGATGAGCGTTCAGATCGGCATTATCATGGGCTCTCAGTCGGACTGGCCGACGATGAAAGAGGCCGCCCTCATCCTCGACGCCCTGGGCCTGCCCTACGAGAAAAAGATCGTCTCGGCCCACCGTACCCCTGACCGGCTTTGGACCTACGGCAAGGAAGCCGCCGGGCGCGGTCTCAAGGTGATCATCGCCGGCGCGGGCGGGGCCGCCCATCTGCCCGGGATGATGGCCTCGAAGACCCGGTTGCCGGTGATCGGTGTGCCGGTCCAGACCAGGGCCCTTTCGGGCGTCGACAGCCTTTACTCCATCCTTCAGATGCCCAAGGGTTATCCGGTCGCCACCATGGCCATCGGCGCCGCCGGGGCCGCCAATGCAGGCCTGCTGGCTGCCGGAATCCTCGCGCTGAACGATCCCGCCCTTGCTGCACGGCTCGACGCCTGGCGCGATGCCCTCTCTGCCTCGATCCCAGATGAGCCGAAGGATGAGTGAGATGCTGCCCCCAGGTTCCACCATTGGCATTCTCGGCGGCGGCCAGTTGGGCCGGATGCTGTCGGTCGCGGCCTCGCGGCTTGGCTATCGTTGCCACATTTATGAACCCGCCGCCCATCCGCCCGCCGCCGACGTGGCCCACCGCGTCACCACCGCTTCGTACGACGATCACGCGGCCCTCGCGGCCTTTGCCGATGCGGTCGATGTGATCACCTATGAATTCGAAAATGTGCCAACCGCCGCCCTCGACCTGCTGGAAGCACGCCGCCCGATCCGCCCCAACCGCAAAGCCTTGGCGATCAGCCAGGACCGCATCCTCGAGAAGGATTTTCTTGCCGGCCTTGGCCTGACCACCGCCGCCTATGGCGCGGTGAACTCGGCCGCCGATCTAGATGCGGCCATAGCGCGAATCGGCGCGCCCGCCATTCTCAAGACCACCCGCCTTGGCTATGATGGCAAGGGTCAGGCGCGGATCATGACCGCCGCCGACGCGCCCGCAGCCCTTGCCGCGCTGCAAGGCGCGCCCGCCGTTCTGGAAGGGTTCGTGCAGTTCAGCCGCGAGGTGTCGGTGATTGCCGCGCGCTCGGCCACGGGCGAGGTCGCGGCTTACGATCCCGGTGAGAACGTCCACAAGGGCGGCATCCTGCATACCACCCGGGTCCCGGCGACGCTTTCGCCCGCCCAGCGCACCGACGCGGTGCTTCTGGCCGCCCGCATTCTCAATGCGCTTGATTATGTCGGTGTGATGGGGGTCGAATTGTTCGTGACCGACGCCGGGCTTTTGATCAATGAAATCGCCCCGCGCGTTCATAATTCCGGCCATTGGACGCAGAACGGCTGCGCGGTCGACCAGTTCGAACAGCACATCCGCGCCGTCGCCGGCTGGCCGCTGGGCGACGGCAGCCGACATGCCGATGTCGAGATGCTGAACCTGATCGGTGACGATATTCTGCAGGTACCTGATCTTGCACGTCAAAAGGATACCGCGATCCATCTTTACGGCAAGGCCGAGGCCCGTTCTGGCCGCAAGATGGGCCATGTGAACCGTATCCTGCGCAAATCCTGACCCGGCCCGTCCGCCCCGGCGCCGGATGCCTCCGGCGGGGATATTTGGGCCACGACGAATAGGCTGCTTTCATTGCTGCAGGTTTTTCCCGGAAGTCGCCCGGCGTTCTTCCGGGTCGGGGGCAGCGCCCGCCTTTACCGCAACAGCCGCCGCACCGCCTGCGCGTAGGTCAGATCGTGGTCGAAGCGGCCATGGGCCAGAAACTCCATCACCTCGACGATCACCATCGGATTGTTCATCATGAAGGTGTGGGTCACCGGCAGGATGATATGGTCATCCATGCCGCGCAGCTTGGTGGCCTCGACCGACACCTTGCCATCATCCGCCCCGCCGATCACCCAAGAATACAGCGGATTAAGCGTGCGGTCGCCCGCGATGATCCCAAGATCGAAGCGGGCCGGGCCAAGCCGGTTTGGTGTGCTGGCCGGATCGGTGCCCAGCTCCAGCCCAGCCGGGCCGTTGAGCCACTCGAAGGTCTGCCAGTCGCCGAATTCATCAACCAGCTCCGACCCCTTGTTGGGTGGCGCCAGCATCACCACTCGCCCCATCCGCGCGGGCCGGTGGTCGCGCAGCCAGACCCGTGCCAGGATCCCGCCCATCGAATGGGTAACGATGCTCGTCCTCTCGTTCCCGCAGGCCGCCATCGCCGGGCTTACATAATCGCGGACCAGCGCCGCGATCCCTTCGCTGGTCGAAGGATAGTCGGAATTGATCACACGGTAGCCTGCGCGTTCCAGCGCCCCTTGCATCACCAGAAGCGAGGATTCGCTCCGCGCCAGCCCGTGCAACAGCACGACACACTCTGCCCCCGCAGGTGCGGCAAACAGCAGCGACAAAAGAACCAGACCCAGGCGCACCATCATCTGTAAAACCTAACTCGGGCTACCCGCTTGCGCCAGTCTCCCTTGCGCTTTGCCCGCCCCGCAGGCAACCTTGCGCCCATGAAAAGCCGCTCGCCCCGCCTTGCCGCCCGCGCCATCCTCGTGCATGAGGGGCGGCTCTTGTTGGTCAACGCCTATCCGGGCGGCCAGTCAGACCTCTGGTGCGCACCCGGCGGCGGGGTCGAACCCGGCCACTCCCTGCCCGACAACCTGCGCCGCGAGGTGCTGGAAGAAACCGGACTGCAGATCGGCGTTGGCCCGCTCGCATTGGTCAACGAATTTCACGACCCGAAGTCGGGCTTCCATCAGGTCGAACTCTTCTTTCGCGCCACCCTCACCGCCGGCCGCATCGGGCCCGCCTGGACCGACCCTGCGGGCATCGTCACCGCCCGCCGCTTCTTTGCCCCACAAGAGCTGGCACAGATCCGCCTCAAGCCCGACAGTCTGGCCAAAGTGGCCTTTTCCGCCAGCCTTGCGGCCCATTATGACCCTCTGGAAGTGATCGTCCCATGAGCCGCGCCTTCGTGAAAGAGGACGGGCCGGACAATGAACCGCTGCCCGATCTGCCCCTCTCGCCCCACCCCAACTATGTCACCCCGCGCGGCCTTCAGGCGCTGCGCGACCGGCTGGCCGCCACTCAGGCCACCCTCGCCGCGCTGAAGGCCCGCCCAGACCGGCTCGACCGGCTGCCCGAAAAGGCCGCCGAACGCGATATCCGCTACCTCGAGGCGCGGCTGAAATCCGCCCTCCCGGTGACGCCCCCCGCCGCCCCTTCAGAGGCGGGTTTTGCCACCGCCATCACCGTCGCCGACGAAGACGGCCGCGAAAACACCTATGAAATCGTCGGCGAGGATGAGGCCGACGCCAGCCTTGGCCGCATCGCCCCCCAGTCGCCGCTTGCCCGCGCACTGCTGGGCGCACGGGTTGGCGACAGTGTCACCTGGGCCCGCCCGAATGGCAGGCTCGACCTCGAAATCATTGCTGTAAGCCCGCTGCCATGCTGATCCGCCCTCTCGACCCCATTAGCGACCGCGCAGGTGTTGACAGCTTCTTTCAGGAAGCATCGGATTATATCACCGTCGAGCGCGGCCCCGGCTATCATCCTGAAGTCACGCAGGAATTCTTCACAGATGCGCCACCCGGCTGCGATCCGGCCGCCTCGCTCAGGCTGGGCCTCTTCGCCGGGACGCAGCTCACCGCGGTGGGCGAGGCGGGGTTCGGCTACCCCGAGGCAGATGACGCCTATATCGGCCTGATGATTGTCTCGCCCAACGCGCGGGGCAAGGGCGCAGGCCCCCGCCTTCTCAGCCATATCGAGAATGAAGCCCGCACCCGCGCCTGCAAGGCAATCTATCTCGCGGTGTTAGAGGCCAACCCGCGCGGCCGCGCTTTCTGGGAACGGATGGGCTTCACGACCATGCTGACCGGCCGGCCGGTTACGCTCGGGTCAAAGACGCAGATGGCGCGGCGGATGGGAAAAAGCCTCCGACCCTCAGCCCTTGCGCAAGACTGACAGGCCAACGCCCCCCAGCACCAGCCCGGCCGCAAGCAGGAAATCCATCCCCGGCCGCTCGCCCAGCAAACCCATGCCCGCCAGTGCCGCAATCACCGGCACCGTCAATTGCGCCACGGCGGCCCGCCCGGCCCCCAGCTCCGGCAATATCCGATACCACAGCGCATAGCCCGCCCCAGAAGTCACCACCCCGGACAGCACCGCCAACATCACCCCCTGCACAGGCAAGCCACCCTCCGGCGCGGCCAACAGAACCGCCAGCAAGGCTGCCCCCGGCACAGCCAGAATGAAGTTGGCCGCCGTCGCCGCCAACGGGTCAGGTTCACTGCGGCCAGCCAGCGAATATATCCCCCACCCCGCCGCCGCCGCCGCCATCGAAACCGCCGGCCACAGGCCAATCAGCCCCACCCCCGAATGTGGCCACAACAGCCACACCAGCCCACTCAGCGCCATGACCGCCCCCGCCCAGCGCCGGGAAGGCACCACCTCGCCCGACCAAAGCGCGCCCGCAAACATCGTCACTTGTACCCCACCGAACAGGATAAGCGCGCCCACCCCGGCATCCAAGGCTCGGTAAGCCAGCGAAAAGCCGATCATGTAGGTCAAAAGCGCCAAAGCGCCCACCGCACGCCGCCGGTCGGCAAACGCCATCCCCCGGCCGGCTTGCCGCGCCATCAGCCCTAAGGCTAACGCCCCGGACCCCAGACGCAAGGCAGCAAAGATCAAGGGATCAATCCCGGTGCCCACAATCGCCATCCGGTTCAACACCGAATTGGCGGCGAATGCGATCATCACCAGCATTGTCAGAAGAAAAAGCCGCATGCGTTCACCCTATCCCCCCGGCATGCCCTCACCAACCGAAAACACCCAAACCTCATTCACC
>CANJQT010000136.1 GCA_947476475.1 Paracoccaceae bacterium
CGACCCGGACCTGATTTATCCCGGTCAGGTCTTTTCGGTTCCGCAAGACTAACCAAAGCGGCGCCCGGGGCTGATGCGCCTTGGGCCTTGCCCCGGCCGTGAAGCGGTCGACTCGTGAAGAATCTTCGCGTTCAGCTCTTGGGCGGGAAGTTTCGGCTGTGGCAGCAGGCTTCCACCTCCGGGTGGGCACCGCAGCAGTCATTCAGCACATAAGACAACAGCCCGCCCATGGCGCGCATGTCGGCGGCATAGAAGACATGACGGCTTTCGCGCCGCGCTGTCACCAGTCCGGCCTGTTCCAGAAGCGACAGGTGAAAAGCGATGCGCGAGGCCGACATCGCCATCCGCCGGGCAACCTCGCCCTGCGCCAGCCCTTCCGGCCCGGCCTGAACCAGCATCCGCACAAGGCCCAGACGCGCCTCATGCGCAAGGGCAGACAGGGCGGCGAGGGCTTTACCCTGCTCCATATTTCAACTACTCGTGAATCGTTGAATTCATGCCCCTTGATAGCGGCCGCCGCGCCTGCGATCAAGCGGCAACGACAGATGGGCAGAATCGGGTCGCGGCCAGCGGCGGATCGGGCGAAACATGACAGACGAAGTGAAATCGGAACGTAAAAGTGCCCTGCGCACCATGCGGCGGGTCGCACCCTACCTCTGGCCTGAAGGGCAGGGCTGGGTAAAACGCCGTGTGGTCCTGTCGTTGACGATGCTGCTTCTGGCCAAGATCGTCTCGGTCTTTACCCCATTTCTCTACAAGGCCGCCGTCGATGCGCTTGGCCATGAGGGCAGCAAGGGCGAGGCGTGGCTGCTGGCTTACGGCGCCGTCGGGCTGACCGTGGCCTACGGCATGGCGCGGCTGGGATCGGTGGCCTTCAACGAACTGCGTGATGCAATCTTCGTGCGCGTGGGCCAGCGCGCCCTGCGCAGGCTGGCGCTTGAAACCTTCACCCACATCCACCGCCTGTCGATGCGCTATCATATCACCCGCAAGACCGGCGGTCTGAGCCGCATCATCGAGCGCGGGGTCAAGGGCGTCGATTTCCTGCTGCGTTTCATGCTTTTGTCGGTCGGGCCGCTGATCCTTGAACTGTCTATGGTGACGGTGATCTTCGCCATTATGTTCGACTGGCGTTATGCAGCCGTGGTGGCGGTTACCATCTGGCTTTACGTCACCTTCACCTTCCGGGTCACCGAGTGGCGCGTCGGTCTGCGCCGCACGATGAATGCGCAAGATACCGATGCCAATCAGAAGGCCATCGACAGCCTGCTGAACTTTGAAACCGTGAAATATTTCGGCGCCGAGTCGCGCGAGGCCGCGCGCTATGACCGCGCGATGGAAGGCTACGAGGCGGCGGCGGTGAAAACTGGCCTGTCACTCTCGTTTCTCAATTTCGGCCAATCTGCGATCATCACCACCGGTCTGGTGATCGTGATGGTCATGGCTGCGATCGGCGTGCAGGCAGGCACATTGACGGTTGGCGATTTCGTCATGGTCAACGCCTACATGATCCAGATCACCATGCCCCTGAACTTCCTCGGCACGGTCTACCGCGAAATCCGTCAGGCTTTGGTGGATATGGGCGAGATGTTCGATCTGCTGGGTCAACCGGCCGAAGTGGTGGATCGCCCCGGTGCCCCCGACCTGGAGGTCAAGGGCGGGCAGATCACCCTGGATCATGTCTCCTTCGGATACGAGGCCGCCCGCCCGATCCTTAAGGATGTCAGCCTGACGATTCCGGCAGGCCAGACGGTGGCGATCGTCGGCCCCTCGGGGTCGGGCAAATCGACCATCGGGCGGCTGTTGTTCCGCTTTTACGATGTCACTGGTGGGCGCCTTCTGATCGACGGACAGGATCTGCGCGACATCACCCAAGACAGCCTGCACCAGAAGATCGGGGTGGTGCCGCAAGATACGGTGCTGTTCAACGATACCATCCAGTACAACATCGCCTACGGCCGCCCCGAGGCCAGCCGAGAAGAGCTGATTGCAGCCGCACGGGCCGCGAAGATACATGATTTCATCATTAGCCTGCCCGAAGGCTATGAAACCAAGGTCGGCGAACGCGGGCTGAAGCTGTCTGGTGGCGAAAAGCAGCGGGTCGGCATCGCCCGCACCATCCTCAAAAACCCGCCGATCCTGCTGCTGGACGAAGCGACCAGCGCGCTTGATACCCAGACCGAACGCGACATTCAGGAAAGTCTGGCCGCGATGGGCAAGGGCCGCACGGTGATCACCATAGCCCACCGCCTGTCGACCATCGCCGACGCAGATCAGATCGTGGTGCTGGACGCTGGCCAGATCGTCGAACAGGGCACGCACGAGGTGCTTTTGGCGCAAGGCGGGCGTTATGCCGCCATGTGGGAACGCCAGTCGGCCGAAGGGGATGCGGCGGACGTGTCTGTCCCCGGTCCGGGTGTGGGGTCAGAGGGCGAGGCCACCGTCGCCGCCAGCTAAGACGCCCGGCAACCGGTCAGGCCCCTTGCCCGTGCAGTCGTACAAGGGCCTTTTCGCACATGCCATAGGGTTCCCACTCGCAACCCGCACACAGGGTTTTCAGGCTACCGGGCGGCACGGCCGCGCGTATACGCGCCTTGGCCTGCCCCCAGGTAAGGCGTTCGTGCGGTTCCAGCTTCAGGGCGCTGGCATGGGCGCGGTCAAGAACCTTGATCTTTGGCTGGCTTGTGCAATGCCGTCCGCGCCGCTTGGGGCAGGGGGCGCAGATGTCGTCGGTCGCACCCACCACCTCGATCACGACTTCATCGCCGCCGGGCGCACGCAGGCGGTCCATGACGATCCCGGTCATGTTGGCGGTGAATACCTCGGAATAGCCTTTGCCCTCGAAGCCAAGCGAACAGAGGAAATGGTGCGGACGGAAGCGGACAGGTGGGCTTTTGTCCGCTCCGCTCATTCCGCCGCCTTCATCTGAAAGCCCTTTGCCAACTGGTCCGCGGGGGCCACCGGGTAGTCGCCGGAAAAACAGGCGTCGCAGTATTTCGGGGCTTTTGGGTCACGCCCTGCCGCTTCACCCGCCGCGCGGTAAAGTCCGTCCAGCGAGACGAATTTCAACGAATCGACCCCGATCCAGTCGCGCATCTCCTCTTCGCTCATCGTCGCGGCAAGAAGTTTCGAACGTTCGGGCGTGTCGACGCCGTAAAAGCAAGGCCATGCCGTGGGCGGTGAAGCGATCCGGAAATGCACCTCGGCCGCACCAGCATCCAGGATCATGTCCTTGATCTTGCGGCTGGTGGTGCCGCGCACGACGGAATCGTCAACCAGAATCACCCGCTTGCCCTTGATCAGCGCCCGGTTCACATTCAGCTTCAGCCGCACGCCCATGTTGCGGATCTGCTCGGTCGGCTCGATAAAAGTCCGGCCCATATACTGGTTGCGGATAATCCCCATTCCGTAAGGAATACCGCTTTCGGCGGCATAGCCGATCGCCGCAGGCGTGCCGCTGTCAGGCACCGGGCAGACCAGATCAGCCTCGACCGGCGCTTCCCGCGCCAGTTCCACCCCGATCTGACGGCGGGTCTCATAGACCGACCGCCCACCCAGAATGGAATCGGGGCGGCTGAAATAGACGTGCTCAAAGATACAGAAACGCGATTTGGCAGGCCCGAAAGGCCGTGTGCTTTCGATGAGCCCCTTCGAGATGACCACCATCTCGCCCGGCTCGATCTCGCGCACGAATTCCGCACCGATGATGTCCAGACCGCAAGTCTCGGACGACAGGACAAAGCCTTCCTCGCCGATCTTGCCCAGAACCAGCGGACGCACGCCCAGTTGGTCGCGCACGCCGATCAGTTTGGTTCGGGTCATGGCGATGACCGAAAACGCCCCTTCAACGGCGCGAAGCGCGTCCTTCATCCGTTCGGGGATCGACTTCTGGATTGACCGCGCCATCAGGTGGATGATGCATTCCGAATCCGACGAGGATTGAAAGATCGCTCCGTGTTCAATCAGATTGCGCCGCAGGCTGGCGGCGTTCGTCAGGTTGCCGTTGTGGGCAATCGCTGCCCCGCCCATGGCGAATTCGCCAAAAAAGGGCTGCACGTCCCGGATCGCCGTATGACCTTTCGACCCGGCCGTCGAATAGCGTACGTGCCCGATCGCCAGTTCGCCAGGCAGCATCTCCATCACATCGGGCTTGGTGAAATTGTCGCGCACATAGCCAAAGCGACGCACGTTGTTGAAGCCGTCTTCAGGGTCATAGGCGACGATGCCGCCCGCCTCTTGCCCGCGATGCTGAAGCGCATGCAGGCCAAGCGCGACAAAGGTCGCAGCGTCGGCAACGCCGATCACGCCGAATACGCCGCACTCCTCTTTCAGTTTGTCATCATCGAAAGGGTGCGAAAGAAAAGGGCGCATGGGCCGGGCTCTCCGATTACGAGGCTGGTCTTGGCGTTCCTTTAGTCCCTTGCGCAGTCCCTGTCACGAGGCGAAGTCACTTTCCGTGCAATCAAGGTGTCACGGTCTTTGCACCGGTGTCAGTTTCGCCTGTCGCAGCTTCAGGTGTGGGTGCCACGGTGGTGCCGATCCCGCACTCGCCGACCAGTTCGTTATAACGTGCCGCAAGCCATCCCGGCGCGTCGGTTGGAACCTCTGCGCCAAGTTTGGCTTCGAGCGAGGCAAAAATCATCGCGGAGCGCGACTTTTCAACTATTGGGATATTCTGGTCGGTGACCAGACGGTTATAGACAAGGAAAGCCACGGCAATCAGAAGAACCCCGCGCGCCACCCCGAACAGGAAGCCAAGCGCCTGATCGACGCCCGAAAGGGCAGACCGCTGGATAACCGCTGCAAACAGCGGTGTTATGATCGACATGATGATCAGCGCACCCGCAAAAACCGCAAAGAAAGCCGCGATCGTCGAAAGTTCGCAACTGTCGCCCAGGAATTTGTCCAGCACTGGCAACTGGCGGATGAACGGGGCCGCCTGCTTGGCCAACATCAGGCCCGCCGCCCCGGCGGCAACCCAGCCAAGGATGGCGAACACCTCACGCATCAGGCCACGGCTATAGGCCAAGATCGCCGACATCAGGACGACTACCAGCACCACCGCGTCGACCAGGGTGAAACCTTCCATGCGCCTCTTCCTTCCGTTAGCCGGCTGCGAACAAATCACCGACAAATGTTACAAGGTCCGGAAATTTCCGGACTTTCATCTCTTCGTCCCCGCCGGATTTGGTCCGCTCCGGGGCCGCTGCCTGTGAGAAACCAAGTTTTCGGGCCTCTTTCAACCTGTTTTCGGTCTGGCTGACCGGGCGAAGCGCGCCTGAAAGCGAGATTTCCCCGAAAACCACCATATCCGACGGCAAAGCAATATCTTCGCGCGCCGACAAAAGGGCCGCCGCCACGGCAAGATCCGCCGCCGGTTCCGATACCCTCATCCCGCCCGCGACATTCAGAAAAACGTCCAGTCCGGCAAAGGGAATGCCACAGCGTGCCTCAAGCACCGCCAGAATCGTCGAAAGCCGTCCCGAATCCAGCCCCACCACCGTCCGCCGCGGTGTGCCAAGCGTTGACGGGGCAACCAGCGCCTGAATCTCGGTCAGAACCGGCCTTGTGCCCTCGATCCCGGCAAAAACCGCCGATCCGGGGCTGGCTTGACCACGTTCTGACAGGAACAGCGCCGAAGGGTTCAGCACCTCGGCCAGACCCGCCCCGGTCATCTCGAACACGCCAATCTCGTCCGACGGGCCGAAGCGGTTCTTCACCGCCCGCAGGATGCGGAACTGATGGCCCCGCTCGCCTTCGAAATAAAGCACGCAATCGACCATATGTTCGACAACGCGCGGCCCGGCGATCTGGCCGTCCTTGGTGACATGACCGACCAGTATGATCGCCGTGCCGCGCTTTTTGGCGAAACTCACCAACTCATGCGCTGAAGCACGCACCTGCGCCACCGATCCGGGTGCAGCCTCGACCATATCGGCCCAGAGCGTCTGAATCGAATCGATGATTGCCAGATCGGCGCGTTCGGCATCCAGCGTGGTCAGGATGTCGCGCAGGTTGGTCTCGGCGGCCAACATCACCGGCGCGTCCGACAGGCCCAGCCTCTCGGCGCGCATGCGCACCTGTGCGGCGGCTTCTTCGCCGGATATATAAAGGCATTTCAAACCTTTGCGGGCAAAACTTGCAGCGGCCTGTAACAGCAGCGTCGATTTCCCGATTCCCGGATCGCCGCCAACCAGAATCGCCGACGCTGGCACAAGACCGCCCCCCAGCACCCGGTCCAGTTCCGCCATCCCCGATGCGGCGCGCGGTGGCGGGGCTTCCTTGGTGGCCAGCGTGGTCAGTTCAATCTTGCGGCCGCGCGCGCTGCCCAGCGTCTTTGAGGCCGGCCCCGCTGCCAGCGGTGCCTCCTCGACGATCGAATTCCAGGCGCCGCAGGCGTCGCAGCGCCCCGTCCATTTCTTGTGGACAGCGCCGCAGGCGTTGCAGGTAAACGTGGCAGAGGATTTGCTCATGCGTCTTTCCTGCCCGATGGGCTGCGTGGGGGCAAGGGTCAAGGCGCTCAGGCGCGGAAGTCCGACCCTTCGCTATCAAGAATGGCCTTGAGTTCGCGCAGATGGGCGTCGGCAAATCCCGGATACCCATCCCATTCCCGCGCGGTCTTTTCGGCGACCGCATCGGGCAACACCCGCAAGGGCCGACCGGTTTGCAGGGCGCGGATGTAGGTTTCAGCCGCCTTTTCAAAGTAATAAAGCCGGTTGAAGGTTTCAGCCACGCTGCGCCCGATAATCAGCACCCCGTGGTTGCCCATGATCATCGTCGTAACCTGTGGGTCCGCAAGCAGTGTTGCGCAGCGCGCGCCTTCGTCGCCAAAGGCCATGCCGCCGAAATGGTCATCAACCACCTGCCGGGGGCCAAAGAACATCGCGCTGTTCTGGTCGATCGCCGGCAGTCGGCTATCGGTCAGACTGGCCAGTACCGTCGCATGGGCGGAATGAACATGCATCAAGCAGCGCGCATGCGGACAGGCGCGGTGGATCGACCCGTGCAGGCCCCAAGCGGTCGGGTCCGGCGCATCGGGCTGATCCATCGTCGTCGGGTCGTTCGCGTCAAGTTCCAGCATGTCCGACGCCCGGATGCGTGCAAAATGCCGGGCGTTGGGGTTGATCAGGAACCGAGTGCCTTCGGGGTTCACCGCCAGCGAAAAGTGGTTGGCGACGGACTCGTGCATGTTCAGCCGCGCTGTCCAGCGAAATGCTGCCGCCATGTCGGCGCGTTCTTCGGCGAAGGGCAGGTTCGGACGCTGGGTCATGTTACACTCTCGGGCTTTTTGGGGGATGGGTTTTGCGCGGGTGTCAGAAGGATGGCGGTCAGGACCAGCAC
>CANJQT010000137.1 GCA_947476475.1 Paracoccaceae bacterium
GCCAGAATGCTGCGGGTTCGAGGCTTGATCCACCCGACTTCGGCCGTTTGCGCGACGACAGACACCGCTCGGGGCGAAAAACGCTTGCCCAGCGAGCAAAATCAGGCGATCTTGAAGTCAAGCGGCAGGCCACTTGGGGAATGTCGGTGATCATGCCTCTGTGCCTCGGCAGCGCCGCCTTTATCCCACCAGCGATGGACAGCATCAAGCAAGCCGAAGGCATCTAACGGTGCGGGATTTGGAGGGATCGCTGCGGGTCGGAATAAGTCAGTTTGAACAGGGAACAGCAGTTGTGCCAACCTGGTTTTTTCTCCCGATTTCCAATGGACCAACAGAGCATGGTTGTTCAAGCCATGGTAATCGCGGCCGATCCATTCTGGCAGAACGCGGCGCAGCTTTTCGCCGACGTCATTGCCGAGGTCCCCATCAATAAGGTAGCGCAGCCCGCCTTCGCGCTTCGCTGCTGTCTCCGCGCTGGTTAGCCACTTGAAATAGGTATCGCTATTGCGTGTTGAACCAGACGTGTTGGCCGCCAGCGCATAGAAATCGGCAGCCGCCCCTTGCCCATACGATGAAGCTGCAACAACGGCGCTGGGCGCAAAGGCCAAGAGATGCACTTCGTCGGATCCTTCGCGGGGATTTTCACGCGCCGACAAATAGGCACGGCGGAAGATGCCATCTTCCATCTGAAATCGGGCCGTCCCGATCAGCGCTTGCAGTGCTTTCTGTTCTTCCGTTTCTCTCACAGCTTTCAGCGCTTCGGCGTTTAGCGCCCGCCCTAAAGTCTGCGCACGAGCCGGAGTGACATCTGGATCAACCGTCAAGACATCCGCTAACAGCCGTTCCAGTCGCAATTTCTGTGGCTGAGCCACGCCCAATCGCATCAGTAACTGCGCAACTTCGGTCGAGACTACTTTGCCGCTCCGGTCAGAAACGCCCTCCCAATACGCAACGCTCTCTTGGACTTCGGTCCGCGCCAACTCGCCGACCACCTGCCACGCCACGTCCTGTCCGACGACGCATTGCCCAAATGCCCCGGTCAAGCCGGAAGCAAGTACCGCCCTTTCAGCCAGAAGAGGACCAATGCCCCGATGGCGATCGTGCAGATAGCCAGTGATCTGATGGTTTAGGTCAGCTTCGAATAGGCGCACCATCTTTCGCCAAAAGGCCAGTCGTCCAATCTCGTCTCCTGCGTGGGCCAAGTTCAAAAGACCGGAAAAGTCTGCCCATCGTCCCTTCGCCAAATCGTAAAGCTCCAATAGCCTAGTGGCCAGTATCCCCCCCAGATTGGCGAACCGAGCCTCGCTTTCTTCTGGCGTCTCCTTGAGACGTGTTCGTCCTGGATCAAGCGGCAGATCGCGAATGTCGAGGATCCATCCTGAATGCAAGCGTTCTTCAAGAGGCGCTAGCGACCAAAGCCCTGCCAACCCGTCGCCAAAAGGCACCGGGCCGGTATCATCAAGGCGGATCAGGAGGGTGCTTTTTTCATCTAGCCGTATCCGCAGCATGCGCAACTTTTCAGCAGAAGTCACCGAAATGACGCGAAAATTCTCCGTCTCTTCCAAGGCGGCTTTGCTTTCGAAGACTTCGCCATCGAGAACGATCTGCCGAATGCCGCGCGCAAGCGCTGGCAACACCCTTGCCGCTCTGCGGAAAGTTTCGACAGCCGTTTGCGTCTGGGCTTTCATTTGCGGATCAAGGTCAAGACGGACAAGCGTGGCGGGCGCGTCATTCTTGGCAAAGTTGCGCACCTCGGCACGGCCTTGATCCCAACGTCCGGGAAGGAAGCCACCAGAAATCCGTGTCGCAACACTCAGCCCTGAAGCCAGATAAACCGAGCGCGAGAGCAGGTGGATGCTCTTGAATCCCAGGCCGAAATGTCCGCTGACCCCATCTTTCTGTTCTTTGGCAGAGGCGTTGATCTGAAGCATGTTTAGCAGGTCTCGATCATACTTGCGAATGCGCCCTTGGGCAGGGTCAAGACTAAAATCGTTAATGGGCCGACCCCAATGGATCACGTCGATAAATCCTTCCGAGCGGCGGTCATCCAGTCGGAATGCACCCGATTTGGCCCGTTTCTGCACCGTTGCGTCGTCGGCGTTTTGAAACAGTTCAAAGAAGATGCGTTTGGGCGAATAGCCATATTCGGCAATCTTCCCACGCATGGCCTGCAAGAGCTCCGCTGTCGCCCCCTCCCCCTGCAAGGCCGCGAAGAGACCACGGTTGACCTTATCCATCGCCACCGGATTGTCGGCCCCTCGGGCCAGTTCGCCTTGGCGTGTCTGCGCCTCGCGCAGCGCCTTGTCGACTTGCCCGCCATTCTGGGGCTTGAGTTGTTCGACAGTGCGGATGAGTCCATCAATCAACATCTTTTCGGTTGCCTTAGCCGTCATCTGATCGACATTGCGAGCCTTTGCGATCAGGGGTTCTATTGCGGAATAGTATTGATATCCGGTCCTGATCGCCTCACGGACAATGACGGGCAGAGCCTCAGCCAGCCCTTCGATCAGATCGCCCGCATAGTTCTGCTCGTGAATGGCACCATCATAGGTCAGGACGATCAGTAGCTGGTGGCCGTACTTTATCGGCCTTTGGTGGCCGTTTCCGCGCAACAGGTTGTGCCCGTCTTGCGCCTGAGCAAGCTCTACAATCTCGCCGGTTAAGCTTCGGCAAAGGACGTGCCCAACCGGAGCGCGCTGCACGAGGAAGTGGTTTCGACTTAGAAAAGTCTCATATGTCCCCATGTTAAGCGAAGCAGCATAACGCTGGAGCGCGGCGTGAACCTCGTCCCGCACCTCATCTGCACTCGCTCCCTCTCCAGTCTGGGCCAAACCCATTTCCTTCGGATCGATCCCGATCAAAGCGCAGAACAAAAACAACAGTTGAACGGGAACGCCTTTGCGCAGTGCGTCACAGAAGTCTCGCGCATGCGCTGTGCGCTTGGCCGGGTCAACAGCAATGGACTTGTCTTCTGTTTCGACCTGGTCGGTGCCGCGCCCCTCGGCCACGTGTTCGTGTCTTGCCAAATCGTCATGCAGGAGCGCGGATGTTACCACCCCGCTCGCCGCCGCCGCTACCTGGTCGGCCGAAACCCAACATCCAGCTTTGGTCGGAACAGGTACGCCTCGCAAAATGTCCTGCCGTCTCGCCTCCGATTGGCGAAACAGCCCGGTAAAGACGTATGCGAAGACCTCAACAGCGGGTGCGGCAGCCTCCGATGACTCGGCCTTTGTGGCTATACGTTTGAGTGCTTTGCGGACACCATCAATTTGGTCAAAACTGATCTCGGCAAAGGCACGTGACGGGTCGGCCCCCAGACCAGACGCATCACTTGGCAACTGCAAAAGAGCCGAGAATAAGGGCCAGCCGGGCAGATCAAGTTGAATCCCTAACTCGGCCAGACGCCGCAGCGCGTTGAGTGGAAGGTCTCCCATGCCTGGCAGAAGGGCGATTGGTTTCCGCTCAGTAACCAAGTCCAAAAGGCGATGTAGGGACCCGACACGGTCGGATAGTATTCCGCGCTCACGTAAGCGCGCCAGCGCTGGATGCTCACCAATTCCCTTCGCCAAGGCCGATGAGCGCAGAAAACGACCAGCATCAAGGAGAGGGGCAGCCAGAGAGGAAATATTGTCGGGCAAGTCCAGAACATCGACAGCCCGGTGCCCCTTTCCATCGGTGTCGGCCAGCCATGCCACTTGGGCCAGTCCCTGCGGTAGGACATCTTCAGGCCAGTGCTTGACTGCTTCGAGAATGTCGTGGGCATGTTGCGCCGGATTTGGCGCACCCAGCGCGGTTTCGATTTGCAAAAGAGGGCTCCACGCCTGGATGCAGTTACTATAGCGGATTCCCATGTCCGCCACCCAACGCCTATCGGCAAAGCGGACCAATTTGCGCAGCCCATCCGGTACGAGAACAGAACCTGCTTCCCGGACGAGCATTCTTGCAGAACAGAACCCGCCCTCCGCATCCGCAAAGATCGGCAGATCCGCAAGGATCTCGGGCGAGATGGGTGAACGAAAGAGCGCCTCAATCTCTTGGCGGGTCGGCGCGATGCGCTGAAACTTATCCGCATGGCGCAGAAGGTGTTCGCCCAACTGCTCGGCATCCAGTTCCTTTATGTGCAGCACCGAAAGGTCCTTCGCGCCAAAAGCCTCCTCGACAGCAAAAGAGACGACGATCACATCGTCGATATGGGACAAAAGCCGCTGGAAAAGCCCATCCAGACCTTGGGCCTGCCGAAAGAGCCCGTGCAAAGTAACTGTATCGCGGGCGGCCTCTTGGCGCCCCGTCGCAAGGATACGGAGGGCCGATCGGTATTGGAGATCGGACAAACCAATTTCCTTCATCAAAGCGATCCGGTCTTCTTCGTCGCCCCAAACTGTTGCTTCCCTAACTAGACGGGCGATGACAGCATTGTCAGGCTGGCAAAAAACCAGATCGTCTTCAAATGCATCATCTCGCAGCACCGCCATGGCCCTTTCGCCTCGCAAGATGAGGAACTGTGACCTCGGAAGGGCCCGTGCCAGTAGAGGCAAGCGTCTGTTGGTGGAAGGCGAGCCAATGAAGAGCCGCTTCTCCTCTGACGCCCGGCGCAGATCCAACAATGTCACCGGGCGCTTCTGTCCGTTTTGATCGGCCAGTCGCAAAACTGTCAGGCTGGCGAAAGTTGGTGACGCAAGCGCCTGTCTTATGCGGCTTTTCAGCAACGCGAGAACCTCGAGCGCGGTGGCATTTGCCTCCTCTTCCAGCCTACCATCTTCATCTGCCGTACCTTCCATCCACGGCGCAATTGCCCTCAAGAGCCTCTCCGCTTCGGGCAGTTCCAGCCATTGGCGCCTCGGTCCGTCACCAAGCCAAGTGCCACGCACAGCAACAGGACCCAATTCGGCTTGAGCAAGACTCGCCAAGATGCGGCGCGAGTAGTCATCTCCGCCCGGCAAGGCAAAGCAATCCTTGGTCTGAATAAGACGGAAGAGCGCGCGCATATCGTCATTTTCCGGCATTGCTGCCTCGCCTGCCATCGCGGATCGCAGGGCGGTTAAGACCGGACCGGACGCTGCCGCGACCAGGTGAGGAGCATCACGCAGGATTTCAGTTAAGAGGCTCAAAAGGGCAGAAAAGGCTCTGCCCCGACGAAAAATGCTGGCAGGTAGAGCCAAGACCGCCCGCAGATCATCCTCGCGCCACTTGGGTTCCTCTGGGGTTAACGCACCCAACGGTGCCGAAAGTAAAAGCAATCCGCGGGACTCGGCCACGTCGACAGAGTGCGGCAAGACCTCGGCTAAGTTCAGGTCTCCTCGATCATCTGGTGCGGGCACTGGTGCAAACCGGGGCCCTTTGACCGGCAACGGGGCCCATTCGGCAACGATCCTCCCCTCCGAGCGTTTGCGGGCCACCTGCCCCAAACCTATATCCGCAACGATTGCCGCTCGGTGATCCCGCCAGAAGTCGCTCTGCCGCAAGGCTTTCAGTACGGCGGCAAGACCAAAGTCCCCCATGAGTCCTGCGGACTGAGCCTCAAAGAACACCCGTGGCAAAAGGGGTAGTAGAAGTTGGTCACACAAAGTTCGGTTCCAGCGTTCAACCAGCTTTGGCCGACCGGTCACGCCCCCAGCGTCAAACCCCTGCACATAGCGTCGCCCGCTATCGACGAAAAAGTATCCATGCAGCAAGAGATGCAAGCTCGGGCAGCCCTTGGGTAGGGCTATTTCGCACGCGGGAGCAATAGTGCTCCCTGAGTCCCGCAAGGGCAGGAAGACCCCCCATTCCATGCGTAAGACGGGTGTATCACTTGCCTCCCCTTCAACAAGAATTATGGCTGCATGCGGTTCAGCCTTGTCGGGGATCTTGGTATAAACCCCGTCTTTGAACCCCATGCTCGTCGGCCAATCTTGCTCGCCTTTTATCGCTTCCAATTCCGGCGTTAGATGCCGCTGTTCGACTGCATAATAACGCCGCTTTTCCGGCAACCGCAGCTCGCCCCCAAACGTGCGCGCGGCCGCTTCCGTATGATCGACCTTGGCAGGACGTGAAGCCTTTGGGCTTAACGAAAGGTCGAGAATTGGCTCGTTTTCATTCTTAACCTCAATCCGACAAAGGTTACGGCTGGCAGCAAGGATCAAAGCAAGCTGATCGCGATTGTCGCGGATTTCTGCTGCAAGCTGCGTGGCATGTGGTTCTTCCGCCGTGAATGAAAGCCCGGGTGCTGGCAGTAGGCCGCGATGGCGGAAGGGGAGCCAAAGCAGAACACCTTGGGCGAAATCCACGGCCGCAGCACTGCGCATGCGGTCAAGGTCCTTAGGTCCTGGGGCCTTATCCCAGTGAATGGCTTGATTGTCGGACGCTGACGACAGGCCCGCACAGGGATTTGCAACCTCGTCAAAGGCATCTTCATGCCCAAAGGCGTGGATGATGAACGCGTCGCAAAGGTGAAAAACTGCCTTTTGTCCGAACCCAAACCGCCCGATCGCCCCGACCTCCCCCGCCTTGGATGAATTGGCGAAGGAGAGCATCTTCTTGCCGTGCTCCATTCGGAATTTACCGTCGTTAACAACGATCATTCCTGAATGGCGCAAAAGTGGATGGGCCGCCTCAAGCCAACCCGGATGAAAGACGAAACGTAGATGGCTAGCTTCGGCATCTTCAGCGTTCTGGATAAGTTCTTTAAGAACCGGAAAGCCAGACTTGTATCGGTCTCCAAGGTTATGGCGGATCAGATTGAAGGTTTCGTCATCAGTTACGAGGATTCGGGCCATGCGGGGAAGCTCTTCTCTGGAAAAGGCGAGCTCTACCGCAAATCAAATGATTTGCGACTAGCAGGAGCACGGTATCTGAGTGTCAGAGTTCTTCGTATGCGCCTGCCCTGTCAAGCCTTTGAACAGCGCGGGATTTTCCGGACATCGTTTGGCACAGGTTGTGCGGCCGTGGCGTTCTCTTCTAGAGCTACCGAAAGGTTTGCCTCGAAAGTATCCGGGCTGACCACTCTGCCGCAGGACGAGGGTGACAGTTGGTGTCCACCGGCGAAAGTGGAC
>CANJQT010000138.1 GCA_947476475.1 Paracoccaceae bacterium
CGATAGGTTACGCGAAAATCTGCGGCCGCCTTTGCCACCTCGTCGGCGGGACCCGTCAACCCGATGATGCGTGGGTCGAAGCTGCTGACGTAGTCCGCAAGGACAGCGGGCGTGTCGCGTTCCGGATCGACCGAAATCAGCGCCACGATCAAACGGTTCGCGTCGGCACCCAGGTCTTCGAGCCAGAGCGATATGTCGCTCAATGTGGTCGGGCAGACGTCGGGGCACCAGGTGAAGCCGAAGAACACCATGACCGGGCGGCCGGCCCAGTCTTTCGGTCGGACTGAGCGGCCTTGGTGATCGGTCAATGCCCAGGACATCTCGCCAATTGGCAAGGGCAGGAGCTCGTTGCGGGCTGGCCGATTGCGCGTGCGATAGGCGCCGACGCCCAGCATGAAGGCGACGGCTCCGATGGCACCTACAGCGCCGAGGATTACTGCCCTGCGTCGGCGCAATCCGGCCCCTCCGCACGCAAGGACAGGACGTCGACGTTTACCGTGACCTCACCAGCCTTTTCAAAGCTGAGGGTGACCGGAAAGCTGTCGCCTTCCTTCAGGGCATTCGTCAGCCCCATCAGCATGCCGTGATACCCCCCCGGAGAAAGTTGCACGCTCTGGCCAGCCGGCACGGGGATGGACATCGCATGCGGCATCGATGCGATGCCGTCCTGAACAACAGTCTCGTGCAGCATCGGCATACCGGCTGCAGGCGTCGCGATGCCAACCAGCGCGTCGTCGGTCGATCCGGTGTTCGTGATCTCCACATAGAAGACGCCGGGACGCCCCGCGCCGATTGTCGCCTTGGACCAGGCGTGCTCAACCGTCAGATCGCCGATGGTCACGGTCTCGCAGGCCATCGCTGCAGATGCAGAGAGGATCAGGGCTGCAGCAAGAAGAAAGTGATTCATGGGTCAAAGTCTCGATTGAAGGTCGGAAAGGATTTCGGCCGCCGGTGTGCCGTAGGTGAATTGACGCAGCCACGCGCCATCCGGGCCGATGAGATAGAGGCCGGGACTGTGCGCCATCGTGTACCCGCCTTGCGAAGCGGTATCGGCCTCCCGCTCATAGAAGATCTTGAAGCTTGCGGCCGCAGCCTGCGTTTCGGCCTCGCTGCCGGCCAAGCCGAGGATCGCTGGATGGAAGGCTTTGGTGTAATCAGCCAGCCCAAGCCGTCTGTCCCGTTCAGGATCGATCGAGATGAAAACTGGCTGCGCCGATCCTGCGTCAGATCCAAGGTCATCCATGACTTGCGCGACTTCGGAGAGCGTAGTCGGACAGACATCCGGGCAGCTTGTGAAGCCGAAGAACACCAAAAGGAATTTTCCACGGAATTCCTCCGTCGTGCGGATGCGACCTTCGCTGTCAGCAAGCGCGAAGGCGGGCGTGAAGACAGAAGCTGCTGCTTGGGTGTCGTCCGTTGCGGGCCACCACCGCACCGCCGCGAAAGCGAGGACCGCCGCCGTCGCGGCGACCCAAAGGATGATCTGAAGAGAACGAAGACGCATGACCAGTCCAGACAATGAGAACGGCGTGCGGTCTAAAACCTCGAGCAACTAGAGGTTCAACCGACAAAGAGGTGAAGAGTTAAGCACCGGCGAGGTTTCGCCGATCAGGCCGCCCCAAGAAATCTGGCGAGGGCAATGCCGAGGAGGGTGCCGAACAGCCCGAAAGCGATGGCGAAGCCTGCGCCATACTGCAGGCGGTCAAGCGTCTTGCCGCCGCGCTGTCGGGCGAGATAGTAGCCCCACAGAAATCCGACGATCCCGAAAACTGGTCCGATCATGAAAACTCTCCTTTCAGGATACTCTTGTTCCGCCAACTCCAGAAGGCGAAGCCTCCCCAAAAGCAAAGGATAAGGAGGAGTACGGACCAGTCGCCAATACGGGCGTAGAGCGTCGGTTGCAGGGGCCTCGGCAAGCGCATGTCGATTACGCCAGAAGTCTCGATGTCCAGCATCGCCAGTGTCTTTCCGTAGGCGTCTATCACTGCCGAGATGCCCGTATTTGCGGCACGCACGAGAGGAAGTCCCTCCTCGATGGCCCGCATCCGAGCCGAGGCCAGATGTTGCTTTGGACCAATGGACGCACCGAACCAGGCGTCATTGGTCGCGTTGAAAATCCAGTCCGGTCGGATGGCATCATCGACCACATGCCCGGGAAAGATGATCTCGTAGCAGATAGCGATACCCGCATAGGGATGTGGGCCGAATGCAAGGGTGCGGGGACCCGGACCGGGGAGGAAATCACCTAGAGATTCGACCAATCGCTGGAATGGCAGGACACTCCGCCACGGAACGTATTCACCAAAGGGAACAAGGTGATGCTTGGCGTAGCGCGTCAGGACAGAGCCATCCGGCGCGATGGCGAGCACTGAGTTTCGGTACACCGTCCCGTCAGCGGTGACCTCCCGCTCAGGACTGCCAGCCAAAAGGACGGCAGTGTTCGGCAAGAGCCACCCAAGCATGACACGGGCCCCAGTGTCTTCGGCGAGAAACCCCGGCCATGCGGTTTCGGGCCAAAGCAGGATATCGTAATCGCCCGGTCGTGCAGAAAGCGAGAGAAGTCGGAGGATGTTGGCCTTCCGGGATCCTTCGTCCCATTTGGCGCTTTGCGCGATGTTCGGTTGCACGACGCGGATATGTGCGCCGCGCTCCGACGGGGGATCTGACAAAGTCAGGCGCGCAGCGCCGAAACCAGCCACGATCACCGCAATTGCGGTGGCGCTGGCGAAACAGATGACCTGCAACCTGCGAGCGGGCGCGGGGAAAGCTAGCCCGACCAGTGCTGAACAAAGCACCAAGAGGAACCCCAGCCCATAGCTGCCGACCAGGGAGGCCACCTGCGCGAAGGGTAACCAATCGGCCAGCGTGTAGGCAGCAAGGTTCCAAGGAAACCCCGTCAGAACATGCCCCCGCAGCCATTCAAGGCCGGTCCAGCTTGTCGCGAGCGAAAGCGCCAGCGGCAATCCGGCGCGCGCCATCCTGGCCGATAAGGCGCAGGCCAACGCAGGAAAAACCGACAGGACGGCCGCAAGGCCCAGAACGGCCGGCAATGCCAGCCAGCCGAAGCGATCAGCATCCACCTGGAAACTCTCGGTGACCCAGAACAGCCCCGGCACGAACTGTCCCAGACCGAACAGGTATCCGAGGCCGAGCGCCCTCATGGGGGCTGCATCTCGCAGCAATAACGACAGTACTGCGAAAGCAACCATTCCGAGCGGCAGGATTGAGTACGGCGGCAAGGCGAAGACAATGCAGGCTCCTGCCAGGACAGAGGATACCAGACCCGCCATGCCACGCAGGTTCGTCCTGCTCGAAATCCTTTGTTCCTCCGATTTGACCAAACTTGACACCGCCTCCCGATTTCATCGAGAGGGCTAGCTGCTCTAGCAACTAGAGGTGCAACAAGTGGTTTGATGCATCACGGCATTGTCAGGTCGAAGGGGCACATCGCATGATTTCCTTGCCCATGCAGGCTGCGAAACAGCTCGACCTTAACAACAGGTGTCCGGTCACACAGACTTGACTGGACACGAGGCGCGCTTTTCTCAACGGCATATTGAACGGTGCAGGTGTATTCGACGGCTCCGCGCTGCAGCATCCAGAAGAAAGCCAAGCTCATGTTCACACGACGCCACTTCATTGCCACGACAGCCGCATTGTTTTCGGCACCGATTTCCGCCCCGGCTTTCGCTTCATCGCACTTGCAAGACCAATGGGCAGCCTGGGATGCCGAGGTCACCCCGTCAGGCTATGACCCTGCCACGACCAACCCATGGGGATTGCATCCTCGCCTCCTTCCGACCCGCGTCGAAGCGCGTGCCGGGTTGGTGCCAGGCGATGTCCATGTCGACGCGATTGCGCGGTATCTCTATCACATTCAGGCTGACGGCACGGCGATGCGCTACGGCGTCGCCATTGGCCGGGACGGTCTCTACGAGCCTGGAACATATACGATCCGGCGCAAGGCAAAGTGGCCGAGTTGGACCCCCACGCCAGCCATGATCGAACGCGAGCCGGAAATCTATGCGAAGTTCGCAGATGGCATGGACCCTGGCCCAGCCAACGCCCTGGGATCGCGGGCTCTTTATCTTTTCGTCGGCGGCCGCGACACTTACTTGCGGATCCACGGGACACCGCTTCCACGTTCGATTGGTAGCCGAGCAAGTTCGGGCTGCGTGCGCATGGTCATGCCACATATCAACGATCTGTTCGACAAGGTTGAGACTGGCGTTACCGCGTATCTCTATCCCGCAGAAGAGGGGAACGTGGCGACCACCAGCTAAAAGGAATCGCATGGGGCTTCGTTTCATGGAACGCTAGATGCGCAAGTTCGACCTACCCACAAGCGGGTCGCTGACATGCGGTTTCTTGTCCTCGCTGCCGGCGCGCGGCTTAGGCAGCAGTACTGTCAGCTCGAAACAGTGGGTTTGGCGGAAAGCTGTGTGCAGATTGGCCTTCCTTCGACCGTTCGCAACGGCAACATTGTCGTTTCAACCGGCCCGACATGGCGGTACCAATAGCAGCCGTCCTCAGGCTTGAAGATCACCTCCTCAAGATTCTGGTAGGGAGCCGCAATCAGCGCGACACCTTCGGGCAGTTCCTTGAGAAAGCCGGTTGACTTGTCGGTGGCCTGATCGATCGGGACAGTGCAGGCTCCGAGCGCGAGAAGAGCGACAGCAACAAAGACTCGCCGACACTTTTTCACCACGCCGGTCGTGGTGGTGCCTATCGGCTTTGAGGATTCGCTTGGTATTTCTGTCCCACAATTATCAATCCTTGACATCGAACTTCCCTGCTTCTTGTGTCGATCGCGAGCGTGATCTTGGCCAAAGGTCTTTGGCCAGCTATCAAATGAGTCATACTTTGATCAGCGCCGCTGTCACATACATGAAGGCGATACCCCCAAGGAAGCCACCGAGAACGGCCGGAGAGAACAGGATCGCCTGTCGATCACTATTCTGCCGCTGCAGATAGGCCGAGACCTCGACCATCACCTGCAGGATGGCACCGGCACCGACCGCAAGTGCCAAGGCTGACCATTGTGGCGCGTAGGCAAGGCTGCCAACCCAGATGCCAAGCACAGCTGGTGCACCTGCCAGCAAAGTCAGCGCAGCAAAGCTCCAGAGCGGCGGGCGGATGCGCAGCATGGGGGCTGCGATGCCGATGCCTTCGGTGACGTTGTGCAGTGCGAAGCCGAGGACAAGGAAGGTGCCAAGCCCCGCCGCACCGGCGGCAAAGGCGCCGCCGATGGCCAGACCCTCGCCGAAGTTGTGCAGCCCGATGCCGAGCGCGATGTAGAAGGCCAGGGCCAGCCCCTCGGGTCGCCCGCGCCAGCGCCCAATGGCCATCAGCAACAGGAAACTGGCCAGCGCCGACAGCCAGACCATCGCCGAGCCCTGGAACATTGCCGCCGCTTCGGCGGCCAGTTCCGTGGCCTCGGCAATCATATCCAGAAGCAGGAAGGCCAGCATGCCCACCGTCAACGCGAGCACGAAGTTCATGCCAGCGGTGCCAAAGCCGCGCATGGCTGGGTAGAACATCAGACCGAGCGCCACCGGCAGCAATCCGACCAGCGCTCCCACCAGCGCCTGCATGCGGAACTGTCCCGCAGTGGCCTGCGGCGTAGGCACCGCCACGGCAATCTCGTGCCCGAATACGGTGCCGGTGTTCGACACCAGGGCCACATGATGCGCCTCTCCCAGAACCCAAGGGTATGGGATCTGGAGCCACACGGCGCTGCCGCGTGCGATTGGCCCTGGCGGATTCTGCGTGAAGGTCCAATAGGCGTCATCGACGGCAATCTGGGCGATCTGCATCGCCTCCGAGCCGCCCGCTCGCACCAGAATCTGGATGCCGGTCTGGTCGAGAACGGTTCGCTCTACCGTCAGGGACTCGACCGGCGGCGCGCCGTTGTTGAAGCTGCGAAGTGGATCGAGTGACGCGATCCAGACGAAAGACCCAAGAATGGCAGCCAGCGGCAAAAGTACCAGCAGAAGCCGTATGGCAGTGGGGCGGGTGGGCTGGCTCTGGTCGCTCATGCGCCCGGCCCCCGCACGTCGAACATGCCCACCCAGCCAAGTTCGGTGAATTCGGATTGATGCGCGTGGAACATGTACATCCCGTCCTCGTGGTCGGCAAAGCTGAACTCGAGAATGCCGCGCTGCGCCTGGCACTGCATGATCAGGTCGACTGTGCGCAGGGTCGGCGTCAGTGTCGTTCCAGTGTCGAAGTAATCGAAGAAATTCGCGTGTAGATGGAACGAGTTGATCGGGTCGAACTCGGTCACGTTTACCAGATAGACCCGCACAGGCCGTGTCTTGTCGATGCGGATCGGCACGTTCATGTAGGCTTGGCCGACCGTGTTGACGGCATAAACCTCGTTGCCGCCGTCGAAATTGGTGTCGAAGGCATTCATGACCATCGCCAGTTCCTGCCAGTTGCCATTCTCGGGACTGCCAAGCATACGCGAGGCGGCAACGGCGGAAAGCGCCGGGTCGGATTGAAGGGTTGGGTCGGGGTCGATCACGAAGAGGCCGTACATACCCTTGTGCATGTGGCGCTTCAGCGGCAGCGCGTGGCAGTGGTAGAGATGGCAGCCGAAAGGCTTGGCATCGAACTCGTAGATGAACTCTTCCCCGGGACCAATCAGCCCAGCCCCTGGAACTCCGTCCATCCGCGCCGAATGGATACCGTGGAAGTGCATCGAATGCGGGTGCGAGCCATGGTTACGGAAGATGATCTTAAGCCGCTCACCTTCCTTGGCTCGCAGGGCCGGGCCAGGGACGCGGCCGTTGAACGTCCATGCCGGAAAGAGAACACCGGGGGCGATCTCGATCTCCCGGTCGATGGCAGTGACTTCGAATGTGCGCAGGGTTCGGCCATCGGGCAGAAGCTCGGTTGTTC
>CANJQT010000139.1 GCA_947476475.1 Paracoccaceae bacterium
CAAGATCGCCATTGGCAAGGGCAACACGAACCTGCAGGAGCAGGTTTGCCCCGCGTTCTGACCAACGCATCTGCTGTTTCTTGACCATCCGCCTTGCCACGAGATTGTTGACACTCGCTTCAGCGGCCGTAGAGGCGATGCGCTTCCCTTCGCGATATCTTGCGCCGTAGTTGGCGATCGAACCTCGGTTCTGCGCAATGTAGGTACGCAAGCTCAACAGGCCGCCGCGTAGCGAGACGATCGCGGCACTGCCCTGTTCATCTCCCTTCAGGTCGTGAAACAGTCGACCGATCAGGTCAATTGCCCTGTCTGTTTGACCGTTCCAAAGACGCCATCTGACCGCTGCTATGTCCTCCTGAAACTCCTCCTGCTCATCCGGTGGCAGTCGTCGCGCCCACCAAGCGGCAGTCTGCTCGACGGGGCGCAGTTTCATGGCAATGTGAAACCAGTCGAGGATGTGCTTGGCCGGCTGCGGAAGTGCGAATTTCAAGCGCTTCAAACAGTCCTCACCGTCAGAAATCACGGTGATATCGCCCTTGCCCTCGTAGCTGTCGCGTTGCCGTTAAATCGGGTCATCCTCAATTTGTGTGGTGCAGAGGGAGCATTCGGGCCCTGAGCAAGTTCGGGCCGGCTCGCCCATACATCGCGCGCTTCAAGGTCTTCAATCGGTTGATCTGGCCTTCGGCTTGACCATTGCTCCACTCCATTTCGATCGCATTCCTGACCGCATCAATGTCTCTGTTCAAGGTTCGGGCGAACCGCACGATGGGCGCTAGGTCCGTTTCGATCGCATCGTCGATCCAGGCGGGCAGCGGGTCTGCTTTTCGACCACGCAAGATGCCATTGAAACGCATGGCGAGGCGCCGCATTGTTGTGAAGGCAGGCGAGCCTTCCTTGAGAACTTCGACTTTTCTCGCCTGCTCCAAGGTAAATCTTCCTCTTGGTTTGATGCAGAGTGCGGCCGCGATAACCGGGGAAATCGCGTGCCCCGTTTCCGGGTCCCGGACCGGTGCAAGGACCTGATCTTCCTTGATGGGTCCCTCCTGTTTCTCTTTTTCGGCTCTGCGCCATCCGGCCAAGAGCCGCTGCAAGTTTGACAGGCTGCCCTCATAACCACGTTCTTGGATCAAAGGGAGCAGCGCATTGCCGCTGCGAATACCGTTCTCCCAGCGTTGCTTCAGGTACTCTTCAAAATACCATGCGGAGGAGCGCTTGAGGACGGCGCGCTTTCGGTCAGGTGGCGTTTCGAACTGCAGCCATTTCGCGACGCTACGCCGGGGAAACCCCGTTCGCCGTCCGATCTCGCTGCACGTCAGCCCTTGCTGCCTAAGTACCGAAATGGTCTTGAAAATCTCTTCTCGGGATTTGCGATGGGCAAGACGTGATTTCAGAAGGTTCTGAGCTGTGCTGATGTTGTCTGCATCGGAGAGCAAGGCCCTTCCAGTTGCACGACCGTGCAGGTTCATTTGCTCCTCGATTGCCATGCGAAGGTTCTGCACGATATGAAACCGGTCGGCGACCTGTTCCGCCTGCGGCGCTCCTTGTCGGGCGGCTTGGGCGTAGAGACCGCAGCGATCCCGGCTTATGACTTCCACCTCAGGATGACGCCTTAGCCAGTCGGTGCATGTGACGACATCACGATCTTCGAGAACATCGATGACAGCGCGACGCTCGAGGTCGATGATGATCGTCCCGTAGTTCTGCGACTTTCGCCAACTCCAATCATCGATCCCGATGATCCGTGCGCGTGGTGGAACAACTTGAGCTGCGCGTAGCAACTGTCGGAGAATAGTATCGTCACTGACCCGGATACCCAGTCGCCGCAAGAGCCGTTCAGCTGGGGTGCCGCCAGCGGCGTGCGCCATATGGCCTAAGAGTTGTGCCTGTCGCGACGTCCGGCGCGCATAAGGGGTCGCCACCGCCCCCTCGCGATCGGAGAACGTGCGGCGGCGGCAATCCGAGTTCAAACATCGCCATCGACAAACCCTGAGCTCGATCCAAACCGCTTGGCCCTGAGCAGGAAAATCCTCGATCCGCCGGCGCCGCCAACCATGTCGTTGTCTTGAGGACGTCCCGCACTCAGGGCAGGTGCCATTCGGAGCCAGTCTGCCAGATACGACCCATGCACCCGTCTCAGACTGGCGGACCTCACCAACCTCGACGCTGGCGGTTGGAGCCCAATGCTTCTTCGATACCACGGCCTGATCCCTTCAATCTGTGAAACTCGGTCAGACCGTGACACACAAATTGAGGATGACCCCTTTTAAGGGCTACGCGACACACGGCTAAACTTCCGTTTCGTCATATCCACTCTCCAGTTCCTTGGTCCCGATTTTATCTTTGTTTCCAAGAAACCGGCAGCAGCTCACAATGGCCTCACGCCCCACGAATACATCTGCAAGATCTGGACTTCAGAGCCAGACAGTTTCATCGTCAATCCGATCCACCAGACGCCGGGACTGACCTCCTAAGGTAATGAGAAGATGCGGGAGGATGATGCACTTGAGAACCCACACTACAGTCCACCACATCATACGGTCCAGTTTTGGCCGCTTGACGCGGGCCGAGCAGCAGCTGGCAAATGCGCTGACCTCGCACTATCCGATGTCGGCGCTGGGATCTATCACCACCATCGCGGAGCAGGCCGGCGTTTCGACCCCGACGGTCGTTCGCATGGTGCGCAAGCTTGGCTTTAAGGGCTTTCCGGATTTCCAAGCGCATATCCACGAAGAGCTGGAAAGCACCCTATCCAACCCTATTGCAAAGCACGATCGCTGGGCCAACGATGCGCCGGACGCCCACATCCTCAATCGCTTCGCCGAAGCGACGATCGCCAACTTCCGTGAAACGCTGTCGGGCATCAGGACGAGCGATTTCGACCGCGCGCGAGACCTGCTCGGGGACCAGCACAATCAAGTTTATATCGTCGGCGGTCGCATCACGAAGGTAACCGGCCGGTTGTTACCGCGGTGATTGGGCCTTGATACGGGCGACGAGTTCTGTGCCGTTGACGAAGTCGTCGAGGAATTCGTGCCATCTTTCGCTTGTTATGCGGGCATCCCTGAGCATGTCTGTCAGTTCCTCGATGCCGTAGTCGGTCAGTGCGGTGATGGCCTCCTCCGGCCCAGTTTGGACGGTGATGATCGAGCCATAGGTCAGGTTATCGTCATTGCAGACGATGGCTTCGAGAAGCTCCAGATCTTCGTCCATCATTTTGGCGGCGTATTCGAGGGAGCAGATGTGGGTGATGGCGGCCATCAGGCAGCCTCAGCATTTAGAACTGCGCGGGGCGACCAATTCCATGGCAGCAACTCATCGAGGCGATTGATCTTGTGATCGTGGATGCGGGTCAGAATGTCAGCCAGATAGGCCTGCGGATCGAGGCCGTTCATCTTGGCAGTCTCAACGATGGTCATGGCACGCGCGAGGGTCTCCGCACCGGTATCTGCCCCGGCGAATAGCCAATTCTTTCTTCCGATTCCAATAGGTCTGAGGGCGCGCTCGGCCGGATTGTTATCAATGGCAACCCGCCCGTCTTCGAGGAACAGGCTGAATGCGGCGCGTCGGCTGAGCCCATAGCGGAAGGCCTTGGCCAGATCACCCTTGCCGGGGATCAGTGCCAGCTGGCTCTCGGCCCAGGCGAAGAAGGCATCGACCTTCGGGGCGCTGTGTTTCTGGCGAGCCGCAAGGCGGATGTCGGCGGACTGACCGGTGATTTCGCGCTCGATATCATAGATCGCACCGATACGGTCCAGCGCCTCGCGGGCGATGGTAGATTTGGTTTTGCTCCACTCATCGTGGAAATCACGCCGCAGGTGCGCCCAACACGCCGCCTCACGCAGCCGGGGCGTTCCATCAGCGTCCGGAGCATAGAGCTTGGCATAGCCCTTGTAGGCATCAGCTTGCAGGATGCCGCGGGTCTTGGCCAGATGGTGATGGACGTGTTCTTCTTTCCAATCCGGCGCAAAAGTGTAGACCGCGCTCGGGGGCGAGGCACCCGCCCAAGGCCGCTGGTCGCGAACATAGGCCCAGATCCGACCCTTCTTCACGCCCTTGCCCAGGCCCCTGTCACGCAAGGATTTGTCCAGAACGCGGATCGGGGTGTCGTCGGCGTGGAGCAGATCACTGGCCATGACATCTGCCTCGATCCTCTCGATCAGCGGGGCCAGCACCTTCATCGCGCGCCCGCACCAGTCGACCAGCGTGCTGTCGGGAATATCCGCGCCCATGCGCGCGAAGATTTCGTTCTGGCGATAGAGCGGGATATGATCGTCGAACTTCGAGACCAGAATGAAGGCCAACAGCGCAGCGCTTGCCATGCTGCCAGGGATGGGTCTGCTGGGTGAGGGTTCCTGCACCATACGCTCGCAGCGGCGGCAGGACTTCTTAAGCCGTGCGATCTGCAAGACCTTGAGTTGCGCCGCGACCAGATCGAGCATCTCGCTGACATCTTCGCCCACAAGACGCAGGTCGCCACCGCAATCCGGACAGCAGGTCCCGGGGTCAAGCTCGCGGCGCTCGCGCGGCGTGGTGTCAGACACACGGGGACGACGGCGGGATTTGCGTTCAGCGGTCTCATCGTTGGCGGATGCAGGCGCATCACCGTCGGTAGCCTCCGCAGAAGCAGTGGTGCTCTCAGCCGTTGCGATCAGCAGGTCTTCCAGCGCGAGTTCCAACTGTTCAATCTCGCGCTCGACCTTCTCCGAGGATTTGCCGAAAGCCTGCTTCTTCAGTTTTGCGATGCGCAGCCGCAGGGTCTGGATCAACTGATCGTGGGCCCGGATTGTCGCCGACATCCGCGCATTCTCTGCCTGAAGGGAAGCGATCATCGCCTTCAAAAGCGCGGGGTCTTCGGGCAGGATTGCGGCATCACTCGACATGCCGCTGACTACCATAAATCAGCAGAACATGCCATAAAAACAAGGCATTTCAGGTAGATAAATCATCCCACCCTTGCCGGTGGTGCGCCCCAATCCGGCCTGCGCCAGTCGATCCCTTCCCAGAGCATGGCCAGCTGCGCCGAGGTCAGGCGCGTAGCCCCGGAGGAAGTGTTGGGCCAAGGAAAACGCCCGCGCTGGAGCACCTTGTAATACAGGCAAAATCCCTGGCCATCCCAATAGAGAAGCTTTAACCGGTCGCCTTTGCGACCCCGAAACGCAAACACCGCGCCGCCCGTCGGCTTCTGGCGCAGCACATCCTGCGCCAGCGCCGCCAGACCTGCGATTCCCTTGCGCATGTCAGTCGCGCCGCAGGCAAGATAGACCCGAACACCGGTGCCCGGCCCGATCATGCGCCATCCACCGCGCGGATCAATCGCGTCAGCGCCGTGTCGTCAATGGCACTCTCGAACCGCAGCATGCGCCCCTTCGCCAGACGAAGCTCGATCCAGACAGCAGGCGCAGGATTGGTCACGGCGGGCAGATCCGGAACGGATGGCACGTCAACTGGCAGAAACAGCGCCCCTGCGTCCGGGGACCAGAGGCCTTTCCGCTTCAGCTCATGACGCCAGGCATAAATCTGTTGCCGGGTCACATCGTGGCGCTGCGCGACCTGCGTCACCGTCGCACCGCCCACACCGACTGCACTCACCATCGCCAGCTTTTCGTCATCATCCCAGCGGCGACGCCGTTCAATCCCCAGAATTTCGCCCCGCATAACCCCTCCGCGCATGAGAGACGTCATTAACGACGTCGCTATGCACGTCTCTTAGGCCATCAGCCCGACCCAAGGCAGGCGGTAACAATCGGCCGGTTACTCACGAAGTCGCTCGCCGAATATCTTTTTACCCACTGCCAAGTGATCCGGCCAAACGTCACGCTAATCGCGCCGACGCCAAGCACCTGGCCGCACTACGCCCTAAACATGAAGGCTGGCGACGTATTGGTGATCTTCGACATCCGCCGCTACGAACACGAGATCGAGACGCTGAACCGCATCGCGGCGGAACGCGGCATGCATACGATCCTGTTCACCGACCGCTGGAAATCGCCGGTGGCAAAGACCGCCACCGTCGTCTTCCGCGTCGAGACTGAAGTTCCGTCGGCGTGGGATTCCTCCGTCGTGACGCTGTTCGTCGTCGAGGCTCTGATCGAGGCGCTGCAAAACTCGATATGGAAGACGACACGTGATCGCATGAGGGATCTCGAAGGATTGCTAGAAAAGAGCCAGCTGTTTCGCAAGCCGCGCGTGTTACTCTAAATAGCGTTCCGCCGCGCGCGAAAACCGCCTGCCAGCTAGAGCGTTTTGCGCGACCTCGAAAAGCTGAGCGCGCTGATCCACAACCGGGTAAAATCCGGACACGCAGCCGCACCGGCACGCAGGAAAAACTTGGCCGACAGCCAAGGAAACGGCCAAAATCTGATAAACTCGCGGCAAAAGTCATCCAGGCCGTCGCCGAGGGACGATCATACCGATGGATCGCCCGAGACCTTGGCATCAGCAAAACACCGTTCTCGAAATCATGAAACGGCATAGGCAGCAACCCTTAGACCAGATGACCATCCCGCGCCAGCGGGGTAGCTTCAACATGCCCGGAAAACCAAAAATGCTCATGAGAGGGTATCATTCTGCCCCATACGGAATCGGCCCCTCAGCGTACGGCCGAGACGACGATCTCGATCAGCACGTCCTTGCCCAGTTCAGCCACGCCGATGGTCGCGCGGGTCGGCAGATGCTCGGCGGGAAGCCATTCCAGCCAAGCCTCGTTCATACCTTCCTTCTGGTCGAAATCGGTGATGTAGAGCATCGCCGTCACCAGTTTTTCCTTGCTTG
>CANJQT010000140.1 GCA_947476475.1 Paracoccaceae bacterium
AGAGCCTGCCGCATTTCAAGCGCGTGTTCCTGATCGACGCAGAAGACGATGGTTTTGGCAAACCGCTCCGTCTCGGCCATAAAGCCAGCGAGGTGCTTCGCGATGGCTTGCGTTCTTGCCCTGAGGGCTACGACCCGCTCGAAGTCACGCGTGGAATATTCGGTGTCGGGAATTTCGCGCCCATAGCGATCAAGCTCACCGCGCGTCGGACGCCATCCTGCAGCGTCATAGTCCGAGATGACACGGTGGACGCGGTAAGGTGCAAGGAAGCCGTCGGCAATGCCCTGAGCGAGGCTGTACTCATAAAGCGGATCGCCGAAGTAGTTATAGGTATCGACGGTATCCTCGCGCCGAGGGGTTGCCGTCATGCCAATCTGGGTCGCGGGCTCGAACCATTCCAGAATCTCGCGCCAGTTGCTATCGTCCCGTGCGCTGCCTCGGTGGCATTCGTCGATGATGATGAGGTCGAAAAAGTCCCTTGCATATTCGCGATAGAGGCCGGGCCGGTTCTCGTCACGCGCGATTGACTGGTAGATCGCGAAATAGATGTCGCGGCTCTTGACTGCCAAACCGCCGGTGATCTTGTGGCGCGCGTCGCCGAACGGGCTGAAATCCTTGGCCATCGGGTCGTCGACCAGGACGTTGCGATCCGCGAGAAAGAGGATCTTCGGGTTGCGGTTCACGCCCTTCGAATTCCAACGTGCAGACCAGAGCTTCCAGCAGATCTGAAAGGCCACTGCTGTCTTGCCCGCCCCAGTGCAAAGGGTGAGGAGCACCCGCTTCCTGCCCTGAAGCGTCGCCTGGACAGCACGGTTTACCGCAATTTCCTGATAATACCGAAGGGGCTTTGTCCGATCCGGAAAAGTGGGCGTCAGCAAGCGCTCTGCCACTTCATCGTCGACGATGCCTTCGGCACGACGGAGCTTGGCCCAAAGATCATCAGGGGCAGGGAAATCTTGGATGGTCCGCTCAACACCCGTCGTGTAATCGAATTCGACGATTTCTATGCCGTTGGTTGAATAGGCAAAACGCAATCCAAGAATCTCAGCATATTCCTTTGCCTGCTGAAGTCCGTCAGCGGCATGCCGATATCTAGATTTTGCCTCAACAACCGCAATCGGAAAGTCTGGATTATATCGTAGTAAGTAGTCGGACCGCTTCTGCTTTCCACGGCGCGCCTTTCCGCCAATGAAAACAACGCGTCCGTCAGTGAAGCTTTTTTGCTCGTTTATGGCATGTGGCCTGTCATCCCAGCCTGCTGCTTGCAGTTTGGGCACAACGAACTTCCTGCAAGTATCGGCCTCATTCATCCGCAATCTTCTTTGCCCGATTACAACCCACCACCGCTCGAACATTGGCTTGTCAAAGAAGCGGGCCCGGTTCAACGCGCAATTCTTTGGTTTTGAAGCTCTTTTGCCATGCTGCGGTGGCCAGAACCTACAGCTTGCACGATTGATGTCGCAAGCCCTATTGCGACCTCTCGCGCAGCCAGTCAGTCTGGCTGGACCACTCATCCGGAAGCTGTCCCCGCATCGACTGGAGCGTTAAGTCCCTCGGCTGCCGCCCGTCTAGTATCGCTTCGACAACCTCGGGCGCAAGAAACGCGAGTCGAAACACACGGGTAAGGTAAGGCGCGGCGATTCCTTCGTGCCGAGCCAGGTCGGAGATCGTGCCAAACTCACCACTTTCGAGCATTCGCTTCCAACGAAAGGCCCTCGCCAGCGCCTTGACCAACGTGTCGTCGACATTCCGAGGCAAGGGCCTACCGATTGGAGGGACCATCTCTTTCCGCCCGCCGCGCTTCACAAGGCGGAACGGGACATGCACGGTGATGGTATCGGGGATAGCCCGCGCGCGCGTCATGCCGCCGCTCCAGCCTCTGGGCTCATCTCTCGCGCCAACCCTGCCAGCCCGTCCGTGCGCAATCTCACATTCAGCCCATCGGTGCCGATCTCAACCCGCTCAACCAGAAGCGCCACGATGCGTGCCTGTTCGGCGGGGAACAGTTCGTCCCACAGCGGATCCAGCCGAACCAGCGCCTCGCGGCTGTCAGCTTCGGAGATGTCAGCGTCTCGAGCGCAGGCTCCCTTCCAAGTTCCCGCGACAATTTCGGGTTGGCGGAACACGGCACGCAGTTGGTCAATGACAGCAGCTTCGATCTCGCCCGCAGGCACGCGGCCGACCGGACAGGATCTTGCGCCATGCTTAAGGACGGTCTGGCTGACATAGTAACGGTACAGCCGCCCGCCCTTGCGGGTATGCGTGGGCGAGAAGGCTGCACCATCAGGGCCGTACAGCAACCCTCGGAGCAGCGCGGGCGTGTCGGCGCGGGTCCGGGCGGCTCGCTTGCGCGGGCTTTCCGTCAGGATGGTGTGAACCTTGTCCCATGTCTCAATTTCGATGATCGCCGCATGCTCGCCGAGATAGCTGGTACCCTTGTGCACGGCCTCGCCGATGTAGACCCGGTTGTTAAGCATCCGGTAGATGAACTTCTTGTCGATGCGGTGGCCCCGGCTGGTGGTGACGCCTCGCTCGGCAAGTTCGCGCGCCAGCACCGTGCCCGATCCGATCTCGATGAACCGGGCGAAGACCCAGCGGACATGGGCGGCATCGCCAGGGTTCTCGATCAGCTTCCGAGCCTTAACCTCGTATCCCAATGGCGGGCAGCCGCCCATCCACATCCCCTTCATCCGGCTGGCTCTGACCTTGTCGCGGATGCGTTCGGCCGTCACCTCGCGTTCGAACTGGGCGAAGGACAACAGGATGTTCAGCGTCAGCCGCCCCATTGATGTGGTGGTGTTGAACGATTGGGTAACGG
The DNA here is from genome assembly GCA_947476475.1 of Paracoccaceae bacterium. GTDB lineage: Bacteria > Pseudomonadota > Alphaproteobacteria > Rhodobacterales > Rhodobacteraceae > TMP-24. Next base: position 2,819 of record CANJQT010000140.1, read on the forward strand.
AAACGAAGGTTACGCCGTTCCGGTCGAACACCTCGACCAGCTTGGAGAAATCCATCAGCGAACGGGACAGGCGGTCGATCTTGTACACGACCACCACATCGACCAGCCCATCCTCGATGTCCGCTAGCAGTCGCTTCAGGCCAGGGCGCTCCAGCGTGCCGCCCGAGACCCCGCCATCGTCGTACTGATCGCGCACCAATACCCAGCCCTCGGACCGTTGGCTGGCGATGTAGGATTCGCAGGCCTCGCGCTGAGCGTGCAGGCTGTTGAACTCCTGCTCCAGACCTTCCTCGGAGGATTTCCGGGTATAGACCGCGCAGCGCAGCTTGCGGACGACAGGTTTGTTCATGCCGTCCTCCGATGGTTCTTCAGCCCGAAGAAGACCCAGCCGTTCCAGCGGGTGCCAGTGATAGCCCGCGCGATGGCCGACAGCGACTGGTAGGGCCGCCCCTGCCATTCGAAGCCGACGGCGGTGACGGTGACGATCTGTTCGACGCCCTGCCACTCGCGCAGCAACCGGGTGCCGGTGATGGGACGGTCGCGATCAGCGCGGATGCGGCGCGTCGTGATATTGCCGCCATCAAGCTGTTCGCCCAAGGCTTCGAGCCGCTTGATGGTTTCTGGCTTCAGCCCGCCATAGGCCAGTTCCTGGATGCGGTATGCCAAGCGGCTTTCCAGGTAACGGCGGTTGAAGGGCGGCGGTTCGGTTTCGAACAGGTCTCGCCACTGTGCCTTCAGGTCGGGCGTCGAATTCGTTTTCAGCGCGGCCAGGCGCGCGGGGATGGGATCGGGCGTGTTCATGCATTTCTCCGGTGTGTTGGAGTTGCATGAAGGCATTGGTCGGGCAGACAGTGTAGGCAACTTTCTCCAGTCTGGTCAGAGACTTCATCCCGTTCCCGCATCCGCAACCGGATCAGGCCAAGCGCCAGCAGCCCGCACAGTTCGTCGCGGCGCTGGGCGGGGATCATCTGCTCGGGTGGCAGGGCGTTCGGGCGCGTCATCATTCCGGATCTCAGGGTCAGGGGCTTCGTTACCCATGAAAAGCCACTCTGGCTGCCCTGTTGGGACATACGACCTGAGACAGGGCACAGAAAACGGAACGGAGGTAGAACGCCCACTCTTGCGGTTAGAAGTTTTGTCCACGATTATCGTGAGTTGAATCAGTTAGGTGCATTTAGCCGAGAGGGTGAGTTGATGCCGCGCAAAGTTGTTCCTATCGGCCCCAACACGAACAAGTTGATCGACGATGCGCGTGTGGATCTCGCGCGCGAGGTTCTTTCCGTCCGTGAGGGCGAAAATGAACCCGATTTCGGGCTGCCAACTACTGTTGTGAACCTCGAAGATGTGGAAGCTGTTCACTCTCTCCGGATACAGATCATCGAAAAGCTGTCTGTTTTCAGCGACGACGAACGTGGTCCGGCTGAACGCCGCGCGGGGCGCATCCTTACGCTTGCTGATGGCAAGGGTGTAACTTCGCTCGAAACAATTGTAGTCCAGCAACTCTCCGCGGATGCTCGGGCTGATTTCGAAGATCAGCCTGACAGCGTTTGCCGCAGCATTTGGGCATTTCTTAAGGCTAAGGAGACGTTCGAGGACGCCGAAAGCTTCCATTTTGCTCGTCGTTTTCGGGACATCGGCAAACTCTACGATTCATTCGAGGTCGACCTGGACCATACCGTCGCGCTCGATGCCTCGTTGATCGACGAGGACGCCTTGGCCGCAAAGATCAAAGAGGAACTTGATCTGCGGGAAAACGTCACGTGCACAGTGAAGGCGATTGATCTCCCATCCACTTCAACTCACCCGGCCTCCGTCATGCTAATCGTTCGCCACGGTGGACCACTTTCGTCTGTTTACGACCACAAGCAGGATGGCCGTCGAGGAACGATCTATTACCGGCCACCGAACGAGGTGACGCTGATCTATACCCCGTCACTTCGCCAAATTGAGATCTGCGCTGACAGTCCCGTCGCACGGCAAAAGGTCAGTGACTCCTTTGCCGAAGTCACCCTGGGCCACAATATCTCGGATAAGCCGCTGACCTGGAAGCGCTACAATCTCTCGCGCTTCCGGGAGTCGTTCGATCTGCCAAAGCCGAAGATCGACGGTTATGCCTTCGCGCATGCCCGCGTCCTCGAAGCGGAGGTACGTCTCGGCATTTGGCGCCGCAAGCTTGGCCTCAAGGTGACGATTGACGACGATATCCAGAAGGTTGCCGATAAATGGCTCGGCTCGCGCAACGTTTTCCGCCGAGGTGAACTGTTTAGCCGGATCGGCATTGCGGTGGTTTACAGCCGCGTCGGCGACGACCGCAAGCGGACCCTGAACATCACCATCAGCGGTACGAAGAGCTGCAACCTTCAGAGCAACACCGACCCTGACGAGCGGAGCCTCGGTTTCTCGCTGCTCAAGGAGTGGGGAATACTGACGGCGTTCCGTCAGATCCCAGATGACGACCTGCGAGCCCTTTTCGAGCAACTGGCAAAGCTGCATGACAGCGGAGAAGATGATGTGGGCGGTAGATATCTGAAGGACCTCGGGCTGGAGCCGGAACGGTTGATCGAAGGTGGTTTGTTGGAGCGGAAAGATCGCCAAGACGTGATCCTGCTCGATGACGACGACCTCGATGGTGAAGGCACCATTCTTCCCGCCAATGAGGAAGGGATGGTTCGCGTCGTAGGCCCGTTCGGCGAGGATGCCGGAAAGATGCCGGCCGACGACACCGACAGATTTGCGGTGAACAAGGTCTGGCTGAATGAGACCCTCTTGCGCCTTCTGAAGCCCATGCTCGACAAACGGTCGCCCACCCCGATTAATGAGGATCTCAGTCTGCTCGGGGCGATGAAGATCGACGGTGCTGATGCACCAGTCTACTTCGCAAGAAAGCTCCATGACCTGAAAACAGCGAGGCGACTCGATACTATTCTACGGGGTCGTCAGTCGGGCGGTGTAGGGATCGTTCTGGCCGCCAGTCCGGAATTGCCTGAGCATCTAGGTCCGAACGTCGTGGTGCCATTGCTTTCCTATCTGGTTGCCGATGGATCAGACTGCGTCATCGCGCGCGAAGGCGTCGAGATTGCGTGGCGAACGAACCATACTCTTGCTCGCGGAGGCGACATGCCTCGAGTTGTCCGGAGCGGAACACAGGCCGGGACGCTCTACATCCCAGGAGGCGAGCCGCTGTTCCTTGCCGGAAACGATCAGCTGACCATTTTCGAGCGCCTTGTCGCCGCGCATGTGAAAGGTGTCCCGGACCTCTATGTGGGCGACCTCATGAATGGCTTCGCGGCCAAGAGCCCCCAGCCGGCCTTCCGGAGCGAAATGTGGAAAGACATCGTCGGCGTCTACATCGGCAAGGGGGCGAAGCGCGGCTTCTGGCGCCTGATCACTACAGCGTCGCCAATCGAAGAGGTCATCGAAGCCGAGACCGCGGTCGAAGAACCCGTCTAACAACGGTCTAACATACGCAGGGGGACGGTCTAACAAACGGCTGATTATTGGAAGGGCTCCACATAGAGGAGCATTTCCATGCCGACTCCCTTCCCATCGCGCCAAGCCGCCCCGTCAAGCTGGTCCACCGGCGCGAAACCCAAGCCCACCACCCTGAACCCGGAATGGCGCTGCACGCGCTGCGATAAGCTGCTCGGCGTTTGCCGGGACGGCCGCATGCACCTGCGCTTTGCGCGGGGGCACGAGTATTTCGTGGGCTTCCCCGTCCAGGCGACGTGCCGCGGCTGCGGGACGCTGAATCAGGCGTCCAGCCCCACCGACTGACGCGACCCACGACCACCAACCCCCTGAAATCGCAGAGACGCGCGACGTCCTGACCTGGCCACGAGAAGGCGCTGGACGCCTGGCCGCAAGGCAGGCGTCCAATGTCTTTCGCATGGCACGAGATCCGTGATCAAATCATGCATTCCGCTTCCAC
>CANJQT010000141.1 GCA_947476475.1 Paracoccaceae bacterium
ACGCACCAAGGCCGGGCTGGCCAGCGCACGGACCAAAGGCCGGGTTGGCGGCAATCCGGGCCTGCGTGCCCGGGATCCAGCGGCTCTGCGCAAGGTGAGGCTGGCGCGGCAGGACGGCTACATGGAACGCTTGAACGAGACGGCACAGGACTGGGTTCCCCATGTCCGTCGCCTGCGCCCCGACTTGGCCTGGGAAGACGTGGTACGCATCATCAACGGCCCCCTGCCCCGCGATCGCCAGTGGACGCAAAGCCGCCTTTTGCGCGCCGTGAATGCCTATGTCGGCGATGGCTTTCTGCTCGAGACTGTGCTCGCCCGCGCCGGCCGCCGCGAGACCGACGACCGCCTGCCCGCCATCGTCGCCGCCATCAAGGGCGCGGACCCCGACATCACGCTTCAGGCGATCTGCACCCGGCTGGAGGCGATGCGCGAGCGCACGCCCCGCGGGCGGACAAGCTGGCAGCCGTCATCCGTGAAGATGCTGCTGGAGCGGGCGGAGAGGCTGGGCTTACTGCTCCAGAGGTAGTCAGCAAAAGTGTTCCGTAAGCGTCCGGTCTGACCGCCTGCTGCGATTTAAGAGTGTGAGAAAGTGTCCGCGATGGATAGGGGTACTTCCGTGATGGCGTGGCGCGGCGGACGAAGCGGCTCTGGACGGATGACGAGAGCGGTCGATCTGTTTCCAGACGACTGCACCGGGTGTTTCGGTTGCCCAGGTTGCGCTGCGCTATGCGGTGAATGCCAATCTGATCTTCACATGGTTGCGTGATGCTCGCTATGCGCCGGAACAGGCACTGACAGTGTCCTCGCCGTCGGAGTAACTGTTTCTGCCAGTACAGAGCGTCGCGGATGCGGGGCCAGCACCGGCAGCGCATGTCGTTTGGAACCTCATCGAGTTCAAATTGGCGGGCGGGCACCGCCTGCGGTCAGCGACAGTTATGTGTTCTCCCTCATCTGAACCCTTACTGGGTTTGTTCTTGTCGAAGAGTCCGCCGAATCGTCTACGCTTCAACAAAGGGGCTCGAACCCCGCATATTGATCGCGCATATGCTGTGGTGATGGGCGACGTTGCCTCTAGGCCAAAAGTGCCCAGCATGATAATTTATTGTTTTAATTCAAATTATTACGTTATTTTCTCGAGTCTTTGGATTAAGTCGCACCACCACATCCTGTAGCAGCTCGTCACGAAGGAACGACATGTCGGGCAGAATTTTCTTGATTGAGGGCAATGTTTGGTGCCATTCATAGGAAAAGAACGCTGCGCATGGTTTTTCAGGGTGCAGAGCGTTCAAAACGAAAAGCTGCGGTAGCGCGGCAAAGTGCGCTCCGTGAGGCCGGAGCAACGGGGGCAGTATGACTGGCGTTCGCCGGATTGACGAGATCATTCAAGAGAATGCCGACCGCCTTGCCGTCGCGCTTGAAAATCACATGCGTACAAGCTTCATGCCTGACGCACGAAAGGAACTGAGGGCATTTTCGGCTGGTGAAGCGGCGGAATTGTTGGGAATCGACCCTGCCCGCCTGCGCAAGCTCCATTTCGATGACAAGATCCCCGTTGTAGAAGCTGATGCTCGCGGCCGCCGTATGTACACCGCCGCCGACCTGATTGGCATTAGGCGGTCTCTCGAAGAGCAGTCCCGAAAACGGGGGACCTTTTTGCCGGGGCGCCGTGAGGGTGACCGCGTCCAGGTTATTGCTGTAGCCAACTACAAAGGTGGGTCGTCCAAGACCACCACGTCCATCCATTTGGCACAGCGCCTTGCCCTTCGCGGCTATCGCGTCTTGGCGATCGACATCGATCCTCAGGGCAGTTTGACGACGATGTTCGGGTATACTCCCGAAACGGAATTTCAAGGTGGCGGAAACATCTACGATGCGATCCGTTACGAGGATCCCGTTCCCATGAGGGAGGTCATCCGCAAGACCTACTTCCCGAATCTGGATCTCGCGGCGGCCGGGCTTGTATTGGCCGAGTTCGAACACGAAACGCCCAGAGCTCTCCACGAACGTCGAGAGCCTATGTTTTTCAAACGCTTGGGGCTCGCCATTGATCAAGTGGAAGCGGATTATGACATCGTCGTGATCGACTGTCCGCCGCAACTTGGGTTCTTGACGATGAGCGCCCTGATTGCTGCGACGACAGTGTTGATCACCGTCATTCCCTCGATGCTGGATATCGCTTCGATGAACCAGTTCCTGCAAATGACCGCTGGGCTATTGAATGTTGTCGCCAGCTATGGGGCGTCGCTGGAGTACGACAACTTGAAGTTTCTGATCACCCGGTTTGAACCGTCTGACGGGCCTCAAGCGCAGATGGCCGGATTTCTGCGTGCGCTTTTCGCCGAGCAGGTCATGACCAACACCTTCTTGAAATCCACAGCGGTTTCGGACGCAGGTCTTACCCAGCAAACACTATACGAGGTAGATCGGAGTGAATTCAACCGCAACACTTATGACCGCGCGGTTGAATCGATAAATCAGGTGTCAAGCGAATTGGAAGGCCTGGTTCAGGCTGCATGGGGGCGCAACTGATGGCACGTAAAGATGTCTTCAAGGGCACCCTGGAGGCGCTGATCAACCCCCCTGCCCGTCCGCATTCGAAAAGCATCCTGCAATCGGCCGCACTTGGGGCCGTAGAGAGTGGCCTCGCTCGAGGGCTTCAACTCACCGAACTTGAACCGGATCAGATCATCCAATCCGAGTTCGAAGACCGCCTACCTTACGATGATGCGTCGTTGGTCGATCTGGTCGAAAGCATCAAAGCGCACGGCCAGCAGATCCCCATTCTCGTTCAACGCGCTGAAGATGGGCATTTCCGTATCATCTACGGTCGGCGCCGTCTCGCGGCAGTCCGAGCTTTGGGTCTCAAGGTCCGCGCACTGGTCACGCAAATGGATGATGAGCAACGGATCATCGCTCAGGGCATCGAAAACTCGGTCCGGCAGGACCTTTCCTTTATCGAGAAAGCGATGTTTGCCCACCGGCTCAGAGAGTCGGGCGTTGAAGACGCTACAATCCGATCCGCTCTGAACATCGATTTGGGTTCCCCGAAGGCAACGACCATTTCGACGATGAAGATGGTCGTCGAGACTCTGGGTGAAGACATCATACTCGCCATCGGTCGTGCTCCTGGCATTGGTCGCCCACGTTGGCGTGCGCTCGCGGACGCAATTCGCGGGCGTACGGCAAGCTTTGCCCCGGAAGATCGTCAGGCTATCATCTCAGCGATCATGAGTGGGCCCGAGTTTGCAGCTGCAAACCAGGAAGACGGGCACGATCCGTCAGATATGCGCTTCGCTCGCGCGGTCTCAATTCTGAGTTCCAAGCCGTCGCATGCGAGCCCGCAACAGACTGAGGTGGCTAACTCGGTTGGCCAAGTCAGAGCATCGCGGTCTGCATTCGCAGTCACGGTGCGAGCCAAAGACAATCCCGAATTCCATTCATGGCTTGTCGCCAAAGGCGACCGCCTTCTGCAGGCATGGCATGATGAATGGCAATCTGAAGTGAACAGCAACCCCAACAAGGAGGCACGCTAGAAACAGAACGGCCCCCCGAGTTATCCCGAGAGGCCGATTTGCCGATCAAACAGAGTTGGCGCTCTGATCTGACCACGTTCTGTACGGTAAGAATCGCGCAAATCGCCTAGCAAGTCAACGCCGCGTCAGCGGTGAACGAAGGTATTTTGCCCTTTGCTGACCCTTCGTTGCGTTCGGAAACCGTCAGGCACAGCCTGATCGGTACGGGAAGTCGCATGTTTGCGTGAAGACCAATGCGCAAAGCCCCCTACCCCACTTTACTTACCCCTCCCAAAGTCGACACACACAACGAAAGCTCGAGTGCGACAACGGCGTCTTGGGAAATCCTGGATGCTCTGGCTGCATGTCGGGCGAAGTTTGGCCTGACATCCACAAGTGTCACCGTTCTTCGCGCTCTTCTAAGCTTTCTCCCGAAGACGCAGGACCAGCGGTCTGATCCGTTTCTCGTCTGGCCATCCAACGAGGCGCTCGCGAAACGTGCTGATGGTATGGATGAACGCACTCTCCGTCGCCATCTGGCCCGTCTATCCGATGCCAAATTGATCGAAAGGCGCGGAAGTCCAAATGGGAAGCGTTTTGCACTTCGGTGCAAGAGCGCAGTCGTCGCGGCATACGGTTTCACGTTGTCGCCTCTCTTTGCACGCAAGTCCGAAATCCTGGAAACCGCAGAGGCCATGCGTCTTGAATCGGAGATGAGAGACATAGAACGGGCTCATGTCCTCGATCTTCTGCATCAGTTGGCAACTCAGAGGTTCCACAGCGGAGAACCGAAGCTTTCAGAGGAGAGTGATCGCGAGATCCGGAAACAGCTTCGTTGCTCAATTCAGGCAAATGAACTGGTAAACATAAAGAAATCTTTGGCTGAACTCGTTGAGCCTTACGCCCCCGATATCGTGGTTGTGTCCGCCAGCAACAGCCAAAATGACCGCCACCATCAGAAGACAGATAAAGAATCCTTAGAATCTGTAGGCGAGCGGCAAAAAGAACCTTCAGTCATCACAAACAGCAAACCCGAGGCGCCTCCCAAACCTTGCGTTGACGACCTGACGTTTGAAGATTGCTTAGAAGCAGCCAGTGAAAGCGTCGCGTTTTCACCTGAACCAGTCCGCAGTTGGCGCGACCTGATCAAACTTGGGGAAACGCTTGCGCCAATGATCGGCATCGGTTCGGAATTGATGGATCATGTCAGACGAGCGATGGGACCACTTGCGGCGTCCCTGAGTGTGCTCTGCTTGGTCCAACGCTCAGACAAGATCAACCGTCCAGGTGCATACCTTAGGGCACTCGCCCTCAAGGCTGATGCGGGTGAATTCTCTTTGAACTCACTTGTAAGATCCGCAAAGAGGTCGAGGTTTGCAGCTGTAAACTGACGTTCAAGGTTTGGCGCACCTACCATTCCGGGTGCGGCCTGTCGGGTAAATCTGGTCTGTTTCCGAAAGGTGCTAAGATCGCGGCAAGGGCACAAGAGTTGGAGGTAGGATGAATTTCCGGTGATGGGCCAAGGCCGGGAGAGAGGCTTCCGGCAGCCGTCACGGAGAGACTGCTATGAACAATATGGAAATCCTGGAACCCGCACGGCCGGTGACAACCGGCGGCTACAAGGTGGATGTGAGCCGGGGTGAGCGGAACGGGCGAGTGTCGTCTGAATGGTTCAACCGCCCCGATGACGAGCGGTATCTGTCGCTCGATGATCTTTGGGCATCAGTGAAGGGCCGGTCCGAGCGCAGCCGGAGCCGTGTGGTGCAAACGGCGGATATCCGCGTCGAAGCCGCGCGCGACAGCGCCGAGCGGTTGCATCTTGTTCTGCCGAAGGCACATGAACCGGTGGCGCCCACGCATTGGGCCTTTGGCCAGCTTGCCAGCATCGTCGGCGCGCCGGCCTCCTACCTGCGGCAGCTGCCCGCGCCACTGGCAGGGATCAACCTGCAATACGGCCTGACCAACCACCGCGCCGAGCAGGTGAAGACCTTCGAGACCGAGGATGGCCGCACGGAACTGCGCGCGGTGACCGGCCCCGACTACGGCCGCATCCATGACCATGAACTGGTTGAGGCGGTGCAGCGCATCGCGGGGAACGGCACCGGCGACACGCGCTGGAAGGTGCCGGGGGTGCTCGACTGGTCGACCGGGGTCTACAACCCCGATGTCGAGATCAGCCGTGACACGACCACGCTCTACGCGTCCGACAGGGATGTTTTCCTGTTCCTGGTCGACGATCACAACCCGATCGAGGCGGGCCGTCTGCCCGACGGCTCACCCGATCTCTACTTCCGGGGCTTCTATTGCTGGAATTCCGAGGTGGGAGCCAAAACCCTCGGCATGGCGAGCTTTTATCTCCGGGCTGTCTGCCAGAACCGCAATCTCTGGGGAGTCGAAGATTTTCAGGAGATCACCATCCGCCACTCGAAATACGCCGCCTCCCGATTTGCTCATGAAGCAGCCCCTGCGCTGACGCGGTTCGCCAACTCCTCGCCGCAGAGCTTTGTGAACGGCATCAAGGCCGCCCGCCAGCAGATCGTGGCGCGCAGCGATGAGGACCGGGATGATTTCCTGAAGAAGCGGGGCTTCTCGAAGGCCGAATCCGGCAAGATTATCGAGAAAGTGCTGATGGAAGAGGGTCGACCTCCGGAGAGTATTTTCGATTTTATTCAAGGGATTACGAGACTTGCACGCGATAAAACGCAGCAAGATGCGCGTCTCGACATGGAAAGCCGGGCCAAGAAGCTGCTCGATCGCGTCCGCTGAGGTGAGGAGCGGGGCAGGGGGCTCGGATATCGCCTGCCCCCTGTCATCAGAACGTCCTCTCTTTCCCCTTCTCGGCCAAGTTCACCGGCGCAGCGCATTGCCGTTGGGCCGATGCTGGCTCGGCTCAACGTATGAGATCCAAATGTCCCGATTTTCTGAACACCCCTCAGCCTTCGTGCCCCGTCGCTCGGGCGGCTTCGAGCTGACCGCGCAGGAACAGGCGACGATCTTCGCCGCCCGCGAAATCCTAGCCCGCCATATCAACCGCAACCCGGTCCTTTCGTCATGGCAGGCCGTGATGGACTATTGTGCCTTTTATGCCGACGCGGAGATTATGCCGATGTTGGTTTCTAGATCGCTGTTTCTGGCGGAGATCGCTGGGAAGGGGTTGGCATAATCAGAGAGCCTCGAGGAAGGCGAGGAGATTGTCAGTGGGCC
>CANJQT010000142.1 GCA_947476475.1 Paracoccaceae bacterium
AAGCCAGCTTGTCACCCGCGCCCCGCCCGCGCGCCAGCCGGGGGCCGCCCGCATCAGCCGGATCATCGCTTCCTGCGCCAGATCTTCGGCCTCGGCCCGGTCACCGACCATGCGCAGCGCCAGCCGGAAGGCCAGCGGCGTGAACCGTTCGGCCATCCGCCGCGCCGCCGCCGCATCGCCCGCCGCATAGGCGGCAAGCAGCGCCGCGTCGGGATCTTCCGCCGCGCCACCACTTGCCTGCCCTGACCGGTCACGAGGCTGCTCCATGTCGCCAACCTAACCCCGAACGCACCACACCGCAAAGCGCACCGGACCGGCGGCGCCCATCACTCTTCCGCCCCCTCCCAGAACAGCCAGCCCATGCCCCCGCCATGCGAACCCTTGCCGTGGCGTCCGCGCATCTTATCACCCATCCGTTCCTTGATCGCCTCTGCCTCGGCCTTGCTCAGCATGCCGTCGCCATTCTCATCCGCCCGCGCGAAAAACTTCGCGCCCTTGTCGCCCGGCCCTGCCTCGTCCGCACCGATCTTGCCATCGCCGTTCTTGTCCTGCCGTTCGATCCGGCGGGCAACCATCTCGTCGATCCGCGCTTCGACATGCTGCATCATCTGCGCCTTCAGCTCGTCGGCCGACAGAAAGCCGTCCTTGTCCAGATCTGCCCCGGCCCTGCGGGCGGCGTGAAATGCCTCCATCTCGACCGTGGTGATCTGGCCGTCGCCGTCGGCATCTATCGCGGCAAAGTCGAAGGCCGGGCCTTCCTGGGCCAGAAGGGGCGAGGCAAGCATCAGCCCCAGAACCAGTGAACCATGCTTCAGGATCATCATCATCATTCTCCACTTGCGGGCAGCGCCAGCCGCGCCCATCTGTTGTTAAACGCAGCTCCTGCGCATTTCCGTCGCGCCCGCCGTGACCTTTTTGCGCACCCACACCGCCCCCCGGCCATTTTCCTTGACGCCGATCCCTGCTATGTGCGGCCCAGCCCGCAGAGGACCAGATGAATCAGACCGCACCATCCGCCGCCGACCTGCCCGATGACGACGATCGCCCGGTCAAACCCGCACTGATGCGCGGCTGGCGGCGGCGCTGCCCGGCCTGCGGGCAGGGCACCCTGTTCGAAGGCTATCTGAAGGTGCGCAGCGCCTGCCCGTCCTGCGGCGAGGATCTGCACCACCAGCGCGCCGATGACGGCCCGGCCTACATGACCATCCTCATCGTCGGGCACCTGATGGCGCCGATGATGCTTTGGGTCTTCGTCGCCTACCGCCCGACCCCGCTGATGCTGATCACCACCTTCACCCTTGGCTGTATCGGCCTATCGCTGTTTTTGCTGCCGCGCCTCAAGGGCGGGCTGGTGGCGCTGCAATGGGCCAAACGGATGCACGGCTTCGGGGGCGCCCATGCCGACTGAGGCCGAAAGCATCACCGAACCCCGCGCCGCCGCCACCGTCCTTCTGGTGCGGCGCGACGGCGGGCAGGCGTCTGTCCTGATGGGTCAGCGTGGCGCGCAAGCAGTTTTCATGCCGTCGAAATATGTGTTTCCGGGCGGCGGGCTGGATGCGGCGGATGCCGCCGTGCCGCTGGCGACGCCGCTGGGCGCCACCTGTGCCGCCCGCCTTGACCTGAACGCCGAATCCGGTTTGGCCGCGGCCCTTGCCGCCGCCGCCTTGCGCGAGCTTTGGGAAGAGACCGGCCTTGCGCTTGGCGAACCCGCCGGGCCAACACCCGCCCCCGGCTGGGACGGTTTTGCCGCAACCGGGCTTGCCGCATCTGCCGCGCATTTGCGCTTCTTCTTTCGCGCAATCACCCCGCCGGGCCGCTCGCGCCGCTTTGACGCGCGCTTCTTTCTGGCCGATGCCGCCCGCCTTCACGGCAACCCGGACGATTTCAGCCGCGCGTCGGATGAACTGTCGCATCTGCACTGGGTGCCGGTGGCCGAAGCCCGCCGCCTGAACCTGCCCTTCATCACCGAGGTGGTTCTCGCGGAACTGACAGCCCTTCTGAAAGACCTGCCCGAAGGTGCGCCGCTGCCTGCACCCGCCTCTGTGCCGTTCTTCGACAATTCCGGCACGGTGCCGACCTTCCGCCGCCTTTACTGATCGCGCGGCTTGGGCTTTGGCCACAGCGGATGCGGCACCGGATCCTTCGGTGTCAGGAAATAGCGCCGGAAAACCTCGCCGTAAGACCGGTACAGATAGCCTTCATTGCGGCGCAGATATTCGTCGCGGCTGGCACGGAAAAGGGCGGGCAGCCGGTACCAGGCGACCTGCGGCTTGCAATGATGTACGACATGCAGATTGTTGTTCAGGAACAGGAACGGCAATATCCGCCCACCTTCCACAATCACCGTGCGCCCGCGCGCCAGTTCGTGCGCGCGATGTTCCAGAAAGGTGCGGATCTTCAGCACCGACATGCCAAGATAGGCTGACAGCACATAGGCCCAGCCCGGCATCATCGCCCCCTGCACCAGCTGCGCCAGCACGATCAGCCCGGCAAGGTGCAGCAGCCAGTCGCGCCGGATTGCCCTGTCCCCTGCCGCCATCGCCCGCAAGTCTGTGGCGAAAAAGGTGATCGCCCCCAGCGCCGGTCCGATGATCATCCGCCCCGCCAGCGTGTTGTTCACCCGGCGCAGCGCCCGCATGGGCCGACTCATCCGCGCCCAGACCGCCGGATCCTGATAGTTGGTTTCCGGGTCATCATAGGGATCGGTGAGGAATTCGTCGTGGTGGTGGGCCAGATGCAGATCGCGGAACCGGCCATAAGGATAGATCAGCCCCAGCGGCAGAAAGACCAATGCCTCGTTCAGCCAGCGGCGGCGGAACGGATGGCCATGCAGCACCTCATGCTGAAGCGAGGAATGCAGCGTGATCGCCAGGGCAGTGACAATAACCGCCCATGGCAACCAAAGCGCCGCCAGCCAGGTCACACCCAGCGCCCAGACCAGATAGCAGGCGCCGATCAGCGCCAGTGTCGGCCATTCGATGGATGCGCTCCGCTCAGACATGACGCCCCCAGGTGATGCGTGACCAAAGTCGTTCGTAAACCACATAACACACCAGACCGACCAAGGTATTGGCCAACGCGATGCCACCACCCTGCGCCACCGATCCGGTCGCCAGAAAGCCGACCAGCGCCATAGTGGCAAGACCAAGCAGGTTCCACACGATCGCCTTCAGAATGGTCCGTTTGCCGCTGTCCATTGATGCACCTTCCCTGCCCTCCAGTTAGCGCCACGGGGATGTTTTGCGAAGTCGGAATGTGATTAACATTTATCCGCAACCGTGATTATTATCACCACATGATCGAAAGAATCGACAAACGCGACCGGGCAAGCCTGTTTCGCCAAAGACTGTTGCAGGCGATGGCCGCCAAGACCGTCAGCCAAAGTGCATTGGCCCGCATGACCGGGGTTGACCGTTCGACCATTTCGCAACTTCTTACCGGCAGTGGTGCGCGCCTGCCGCATGCACAAGTGGTCGCCGCCTGTGCCACCGCTCTTTCAGTTTCCGCCGACTGGCTTTTGGGGCTGGCCGACCGCCCCGAGCCCCTGGCCGATCTGATGGCCGCCGCCATGACCATTACCGAAGCCCCACGCGCGCTGATCGACGATCAGATCTTCGCCTGGCACCGCGATGCGGCCGGCTACAAGATCCGCCATGTGCCCGCCACGCTGCCGGACATGCTGAAGACCCGCGCCCTGATGCGGTGGGAATACGAACCACAACTTGGCCGCACCGTCGATCAGGCGATCGGCGCCTCGCAAGACCGGCTGGACTGGATGCGCGCCGCGCGGTCGGATTACGAAATCGCCCTGCCGCTGCATGAGCTTCAGTCGATGGCACATGGCGAGGGCTACTATCGTGGCCTGCCCCCAGATCTTCGGCTGGAACAGATCGACCGCTTCGCGCGCCTTTACGATCAGCTTTACCCGGCGCTGCGGATCTACACTTATGACGCCCGCCGGGTCTTTTCGGCCCCTGTCACCATCTTCGGCCCGCTTCTGGCGGTGCTGTATCTGGGGCGAAGCTACATCGCCTTCCGCGACCGCCAACGCATCGCCGCGATTTCGGGCCACTTCGACTGGCTGGTGCGTGAGGCAGAAGGCGGCGGGCGCGACTTTCCCGCCCTTCTGGCCGGCCTGCGTGCCGATGTCGCCAAAGGATAAGGCCGGGGCCGTTACTGCAGCACTACCAACCGCGAAATATCGTATCCGTTAAAGTCCATGACCTCGCGCGCGGCGTTGATCAGGTCGGCGCGGGCCATGCCCGGCCGCGCCAGAATATGGCCAAACGCCCCGGAAGGCGTGCCCACCGCCGCCACCCGGTAATCGCCGTCCACCCACAGGATCCACTGCTCCTCGGGGCCACGCGGCCCATCGCGGACCACACGGCCCGGGCCACTCAACCGGCCGCGGGTGGCAAAGCCATGCTTGCCTCCGGCCCTGCAAGCCGTGCCACGGATGCCGAACCCGGCTGCATCCGCCGCCCAGCTTTCGCCAAGCACCCCGCAGGCCGCCCCGGCCCCAAAAGCCGCCACCACCTGCCAGTCGCCCTGAAAGCGCGCCGGGTCGAAGGCGGTGGACGAAGAAATCATCCGGGCCGGATCGCGGTAGCCCGCCGGCGCAGGATCCTTCGCGACGCAAGCGGCCAACAGCAGGCTTGCGCCCAAAATCACTCGACGCATTGCATGACCGCCAGACCACTTTCCGTCAGCACCTCATTGCAACCCAGCAGCGGCAAAACCGGCGCGCAGGTCCGTGACCGCGCCAGGCAGGCGCTTTCGCAATCGCTTTCCTTGCTGCAGATCTTGCCCGCATCCCGTGGCCTTCCAATACAGGTGAACAAGCCGGACTTCGCTTCGCGGATGAAGTTTCCGCCCGCGCCGACACACTGGGCGTGCATGATATCGACCTTGGCCTGCCCTACCGGCTCGGGCTTGTCCGCCCCGCCGGGAATACAGGCCGCCAAACCCAGCGCAACCGCCAAGGCAACGCCGATCACAGCCCCCTGCCGACCACTCTTCCCGAAAATCCGCCCGCTCATGCCTGCCTCCGGTTTGCCCGGCCTCTGCCTGCGGCACACTCCCCTGTTTGGCCCGCCTGCGCAAGAGGCCGGCCACGCCTTGCCGCGTCATCCTTGCCCCGTCATCCTTGCCTACCGCCGCTTATCCCATTACGAAGCAACCTGATGAAAAGCGAAGCCACCCTCTTTGGCGCCGACCCGCGCCCCTTGTCGTTCGGCATCCTTCTGATGCATGACGCCAACGCCTTTTCGCTGGCCGCCTGCGTCGATCCGATGCGCGCTGCCAACCGCCGCGCCGGGCGCACCCTGTTTCGCTGGTCCTACCTGTCGCCCTCGGGCGGCCCGGTCGCCCTGACCGCCGGGTTCGATGTCGCCACCCGGCCGCTGACCGACCATGCCGACTACGACGTGCTGATCATCGTCGCGGGCTTCCGGCTGGAAGAACAGGTCACGCAGGATCTTCTCGCCCGGCTTCGCCGCCTGGCCCCACAGGTACGGATGATGGGCGGGGTTGATGGCGGCAGCTGGTTCCTGGCGCGCGCGGGGCTGCTGGACGGCCACGCCGCCACCACCCATTGGGAGGATCTGGAGAACTTCGCCTCGCGCTTTCCGGCGATCACGGTGCGGCGCGACCGCTATGTGATTTCATGGCCTTACGTCACCACCGGCGGCGCGGCCCCAGCGCTTGACATGATGCTGCATCTGATCGGCAGCCGCTATGGGGCGGAACTGGCGCTGCGCGTAGCCGGGGCGTTTCTTTATGAACCGCTTCACGCCCCCACCGCGCCGCAGCAGGCCCTGCCTGCCGCCCGCATCGCCCGCGCCGACCCGGCCCTTGGCCGCGCCATCGCGCTGATGGAGGAAGGGATCGAACATCCCCCCGCCATTGCCGACATTGCCCGCGCACTTGGCCTGTCGCAACGGCGGCTGGAAATGCTGTTTGCCAGCCGCCTGGGCATCAGCCCCGGCCGCTTCTTTCTGGACCTGCGGCTGGACGAGGCGCGCCGCATGGTCACCGACAGCGCCCTGCCCTTGCAGGAAGTGGCGCTGCGCTGCGGCTTTTCCAGCCAGATGGCCTTTGCCCGCGCCTTCCGCGCCCGCTTTGGCGGCACCGCAAGCGCGCTGCGGCTGGCAGGCACTCAGTAGGGCAAGGGATGGGCCTTGTGCGCCGCCTCGATAGCCGCCAGCACATCGGGCGGCAGGGTCAGATCGGCGGCCCCCAGCGCCAGCGCCAGTTGCGCCGGCGTCGTGGCCCCGATGATCGGCAGGCTTTGCACCGGCCGCGTCAGCACCCAAGCATTGGCCATCTGCGCCGGATCCAGCCCCGCCTCATCCGCAATTTTCAGATAGGCGTCAACGGCCGGCCAAACCCGCGGTGTGATCCGCCCCGACAAGGTGGGGTTCAGGCTGCGCCGCGACCCCTGCGGGATCACATCCCCCTGATATTTCCCGCTTAAAAGCCCGGTCGCCAAGGGCGAAAAGGCCAAAAGCGCCATCCCTTCGTTATGGGCCAGTTC
>CANJQT010000143.1 GCA_947476475.1 Paracoccaceae bacterium
AGAATGCTGCGGGTTCGAGGCTTGATCCACCCGACTTCGGCCGTTTGCGCGACGACAGACACCGCTCGGGGCGAAAAACGCTTGCCCAGCGAGCAAAATCAGGCGATCTTGAAGTCAAGCGGCAGGCCACTTGGGGAATGTCGGTTGATTACATTCATCGAAGCCGCAGAGGACGGCGTAATCCAGTCGCCATTGACATAGTTCTTGCTGATATTCGGCATTTTTCCTACATCTAAGTTGTTTGCAGAGAATAATTTATATTCTAATGCATATATGGTGTTCGAGAATAAAATTTTATCTTATGCATTCACTCAATTTGGTTATTCATCATAAATACAGTCTGTTTGATAAAAGAAATTAACATCCACGACGCCATTGACCATGCATTCCTCGTGACTCAACGTCATGGTTGCTGATCAGCCGGGCACATGACTCGGCTAGTTGCTTGCCTCCATGTCGCGAAATTGCCGGTTCGTGTTCAGAAGAATCCATTGCTGAAGGGGTTAGGGATCGCAAATTGTATCTTTGCGAAGCTCAATCAATTTTTTTAATACATATGGTATTTCAATAACTTAAGAATCCGCTCGACCGTGGAATGACGTGCGATTCGAGTGACCCTTTGCAGGTAGTGTCGGGGTTACGTTTTAGCCGTGACGGTTCAATAAGCCTCCGGCAGGATGGCGAACTGGGTCTTTGCCTCGAACCACTCGCGCGGCGTCATGCATCGGCTGAAGCAGGAAAACACATCCCGGAAGAATATGCGCACTACGGCGCTTGTTGAAGTCGCTCGCCATCTTCGCCAAGTGTCCGGACACTTCCTTGATGCGCGCACGAATTTTCGTGGCGATATCAGTTGCGATCGGAATGTTCTGCTTGTTGCCGGTAACAACAAGGTAGGCTTCGTCGAGGGAAAGCGGCTCGATCAGGTCTGTATGCTCTGCGAAGATTTCTCGAACCTGCGCAGAGAAGCGGGGCGGGACAAATAGTTAGGTGGTCGACATCCAGACGCAGAAAGGCGATCGTCGATTGATATATCTTGCCAGATGCCACAATGAGGACCAATCGCCGAATGTCGATCGGTTCCAATGTTCTGATCATCTGACCGATGGCGCTTCTTCAACCATACGCTGAAAGCAGGGTTCTGATCGCGTCGAGACCGACGCCGGCGGGGGTCGATGCCGTGCGACCTATGAGAATATCCTCTGCGAAACTATCTATCTGGGTCGCAAAGTGCCAGGGTGAGGGCCGCCCTTCCAGGGGTACTCGCGTCATGCCGCTCACATCGATCCGAATGAGGTCGTTTACATAGTGGCCGATGCGCAACGATCCCTCGGTCCCATAGACGTGAATCCAACTGGGGAATCGCGTCCAGGAACCCGCTTGGACAAAGCCGTCCGCGTCCCAGCCGTCGCCGTCGCTCATGGCGCCTTCTCCTGGAAGCTCGGTTGGGAAACTGCCTTCGTCGTACAACAGGTGCCCGAGGGCGCCGTTGGAGAAACGCATCATCATGAATTCGGGACAGGCTTCGGTCCCGCTCCTGTTTCCGGAGCCCGTCGCCTCGACGACGGTCGCGTCCATCATCCAACCCATAACGTCCATGAGTGGGGATTGCCCTGCTGGCCGGCTTGTTGCTGGGCATTCTCGGGTCCTCGGCGCTGGTCAGCGGGCTGGCAAGCGGGCGTTTCGAGGTCGGGAGCATGCAGGGTTTCCTCTACCTCATCCTCGCAATGGGTGGCATTTCAGTCATTGTTGGCGTGGCCATGCAGCTCATATTGGACCAATAGCACCTGTCCAGAAGTGTGCACCTGCGAAGTAGCAGGGCGTCTGCCCGCAAGCGGGCACCGCGTTCTAGCTTCGGCCGGCGATGCCGGCCTTCGCCCGAGCCAGACAGGGCGATGCGCCCGGCTGCGGCCGGTACCTGCCCGTCTCGTCCCGAGCCAGCCATGCCCCTGCCGGTCCTGGTCGCCCTGCCCTGCCCGTCTCGGCCCTGACGGGTGACGCCCGACTGACGCGAGCAGGCGGCGAGCGAGACCCCAGGTATCGAGCGACCCGCCTGCGGTAAGCTGGGCTGAAGGTTCGTCGGAGATCCCGGCTGGCGCCGGCATCCGGTTGATCCAGGAGCCGTCCAGGGGGATCGACGCGGGCCAGGCCCGCGCTCACCCCCCGGCCGACGGCTTTTCCTTTTCCCTTTTGTCCGCCCAGCACCCGCCTGCCGGCCGGTCAATGGGCAAGCGCCGCGCGTGCCGCGCGTCGTCGTCCAGCCGGGCCGTGTCCTCGGCGCTTCGCGCCTGCGGGCCGCACCACCCCGGCCTCCCGACCCTTGACAGTCCGCCAGTCGGCCGCGGGCAGGGCTGCGCCCTCCCCGCTTCGCTCCGGAAAAAGCACGGGGCTTTTTCCAGATCAAACCGGAGAGGCCTCGCCCATCGCGGACAGGGGCACCAAGACCCCGCCGCCATCGCAAAAGGAAAGGACGCCGCTATGGCTGTTTACGAAATTTCTATGACGACCGAGGACGGACCCGTCACCTTCCGGCCGGATGATCTGGATGAATGGCTCAATGAGATGGGCCTTGAAATCCAAGGCTACAACGAAAATCCGCGCCAGCGCGAGGAGCTGCAAGGCCAGCCCAAGATCGCCGGTCTCTATGGCCCGTTCTGGGGCGCCTACACCCACGAAGGCGAGCCGGTCATTCGCTACGAAGATCCGCAACGCTACCGCGACTTGAGCCAGTGAGGGAGGGCAGAGCATGACCTTGCGCAATTATTCCGATCTGACCCGAGGCGAAAGCCGCTGGCTCAACCTCTGGGCCGCGTTCGACGTGACCGCCGAGTATCTCGGCACCTTCACCCTCGACCAGCTTCAAGAGAAGGCGAGCAGAGAAGGCAAATGGATCAGCGCCGTCCAGTATCGCCGCGCTGGCCAGCGCATCGACGAAACCGCCCTTGCGACGGTTCTGTCGCAAAGCTTCTTGGCCCTCGCGATTTCCCTGTCGGTCGCCTATATATTTTTCCTTCCAGAAGCTGCGCAGGTGAGGACAAGATGATCGATTTCAAGGGTGTGCATCATCCGAAGTCGGTGATCCTGTATGCGGTTTTCTTCTACCTTCGCTACGCGGTCTCCTATCGCGACCTGGAAGAGATCATGGCCGAACGCGGGGTGAGGGTCGACCACGCAACGCTGAACCGCTGGGTCGTGAAATTCTCTCCGCTGATTGCCGCCCGGGCACAAGCCAGAAAGCGATCGACGGCCACCTCCTGGCGGGTGGACGAGACCTACATCAAGGTTAAGGGTAAATGGAGATACCTCTACCGGGCCGTGGATCGCGACGGACAAACCCTTGATTTCATGCTGTCCCACCGCAGGGACCTTGCCGCAGCCCGGCGCTTTTTCAAGCAGGCGATTGCCGCTCATGGCGTGCCAGACCGGGTCGTGATCGACAAGAGCGGTGCCAACCTCGCGGGTTTGCAGGCCGTGAACGTGATCCTGAAATTCACCGGCGACGGGCGCGTCATTGAGGTGCGGCAGGTCAAATACCTGAACAACATCCTCGAGCAGGACCACCGCTTCATCAAGCGGATCACTAACCCGATGATGGGCTTCAAGGCGTTCCATTCGGCCGCAGCGACCATCGCAGGCATCGAGGCTGCGCATATGATCCGCAAAGGCCAGATCCCTACAAACGGCACTACGCCCTTCCAGACCTTCGCGAGCCTGGCGGCATAAGTCTGTCCAGTGGAACGCCGATTCCAGCCTACTGCGTCATTTGCGACAGAACCGTTGTGACATCCTGCGGTCCGGTGCATTTGGGTAAGATAATTCCGTGAAGATTCGGGGTAAGAACGGCGCACAGATCTTCTATCGCCATGCCGGTGGACAGAGGATTGATCCGCACCCATAGCTGCCCGGCATATCCTTCGGGCCGCTGTGCCAGTATTTGAGCCATCATCCGCCGCGCCTCGGACTTACGCGCTGGCATGACGGAATCTTCCAGATCGAAAACGATCGCATCGGCACGGGTGCCCAACCCCTTGGCAATCTTCTTTTCACTGTCGGCTGGAACGAACAGGATGGATCGGATGGGTCGCTGTCCGGTTTGGGTTTGCATCGTGATTTCCTTGTGTCGAGTCGGGCCTCAGGTCAGCCGATAGGTGCGGCGGGCGTTATCGGCAAAAACCGCACGCAGATCGCTGTCGCTCAGGCCCAGCAGGATTTTCTTGTAAGCGTTCAACAGCGTGCGATAGGACGCCGTCGCCCGGTCCACCGGAAAGTTGCTGCCGAAAATGCTTCGATCGGGTCCAAAACTTTCAACGCAGTGACGCACGAAGGGCCCCCACGCTGCGGCCAGTTGATCGGACGTCGTGTGGTCCTGCCCGCCCGGCTGGCGCAGGCCAAGACGCGAAATGCCAAGACCGCTGAGCTTTACCATCACGTTCGGCTCGTCCGAAAGGGCGGTGATGCCAGCGGACCAGGCCTTGAACACTTCTGCCCGTTCATGAGCGTAGCGGCCCACGCCCAACGGGCCGCCGATGTGGTTCAGAACGATCTGCACCTCAGGCACCATCCGGGCAAAGGCCTTGATGTCGGCAAGCTGCGGATGGAAGCCCCACAGTTCCAGCGTCAACCCCATGCGGCCAAGGAGGCGGGCGCTTTCGACCAGCTCGGGGCGATCCAGTACGTTCTGGTTCAGGTAGCCGCTTTCATGATATCCCGCCTCGGGGTCGGCATCATAAGCCACGCGAAACCGCACGCCACGGAACCGGCCTTCGGAGGCATCGACATGCGCCTCCAGCACGGGTTGAACCGCCGAACCCAGCAACAGGTTTGCCGCGCCCAGAATGCCCTCGGCCAAGCGGTGGCTGTGGCCACGGGCAAGCGCAACCTGTTGCATCGCATGACGCGTTTCGTCGACCACAAGCATCGGGTCGGGCGAAAAGGCGTCGTAGGCCATGCCACATTCGACGTATATGCTGGACTGCACATTGTGGCCATCGGCGACATCGGCAAGGAATTCGGGCGCGAAATAGTCAAAACCGATCCGGTCCCACAGGTGCATGTGCGAATCGATGACGGCCAACTGCGGCAACACGATATCCTCGTGGACCGGCGTATGAGTTTGCTGTGTCATGTTCCTCCTCCCAAGGGAACATGCCGGGAAACCGAAGGTTCGAGGTTCCCCGACAAATATGGTCAGTCCATTTCTAGCGCGGATCTGCGGCAATGAGAAGACCCTTCCTTCGCCTTTCCCCAACTAGCGCCAAGGCTCAGCTCCTGGCGGTGTCGGGCAGGCGTGGTACCAGTCCGAACAGGTTGCGCCCGAAGCCGCCGTCCACGGTTAGCTCGGCTCCGCTTATATATGCCGACCGATCCGATGCGAGAAAGACCGCCGCCTCCGCTATATCCTCGGGTGTTCCGATCCGTCCCAATGGCACTGCCCGGACCCGCGCTGCCCGCGATTCTGGATTTGCATAGGCGGCAGCCGTGGCAGGCGTTTCGATCATTCCGGGATGCACGACATTGCATCGTATCCCACGTGGACCCCATTCGACAGCCATCTGTTTTGTCAGGGCGACGATCGCCGCCTTGGCCGCGCTGTAAGGGCCCATGTTCGGCACGACCGCCTCGGCAGAAAGTGAACCAACGTTTACTATCACACCACTTTCCGCTTTGAGCATTGGCAGGACAAACTGCTTGCAGCACAGGAAATATCCGGTGAAGTTGACCGCCAGCATTGCATTCCAGTCGGCCAGCGCAAAGCACTCAAGTGGCCCCGTGCGAAAAATCGCCGCATTGTTAATCAGCACGTCTGCGGTCCCAAGCTGATTGCTGACAAGCGCCCGAGCGGCAATCACGCTATCCTCTTCCGCGACATTGCACACGACAGACATTGCCTGTCCGCCATCACCGTTGATCAACCCGGCAACCTCGGCGGCATGGCTTTCCTGAATGTCCAGCACGGCTACTTTTGCGCCGGCCGCAGCGCAGGCCAGGGCGATTCCGCGGCCGATCCCGCTGCCTGCACCGGTCACGACGCAGACCTTACCCTTCAGGTCATTAGACAATTTATCCAAGATATCCTCCACTTGCAGGTTTTGTGCGAACGCTGCCGCCAATCTCGTTGACGAAAGTCATTGCGATATTTATGGTCTGACCTTATCCGACATTCCCCAAGTGGCCTGCCGCTTGACTTCAAGATCGCCTGATTTTGCTCGCTGGGCAAGCGTTTTTCGCCCCGAGCGGTGTCTGTCGTCGCGCAAACGGCCGAAGTCGGGTGGATCAAGCCTCGAACCCGCAGCATTCTGGC
>CANJQT010000144.1 GCA_947476475.1 Paracoccaceae bacterium
CGAAATCAACCCGATCTCCCCGCGCCAAGCCCGCACCCTCCAGGTGATCCATGAAACGCGCCCCTCGCAGCCGTCAACGCCATGATTTATATGCGAAATATCACGATTACGACAGCGAAATCAGCGACTTACTTGGAGAATGTGGGTTGGTTTTCTTTGAGGTTTGGATCATTGCGGCCTCATTTCCAAATGGTTTTGCCGCGCCGGCGGCAAGGTGGTCTTGGTGTTTCGGACACGTCAGGCACTTATCTCTGACAGATCAAGGGTTTCCTGGAATGCCTGTCGGCCGAGAGACAGCGCAAACGTTTGGCTCATGCCTTTCACCCTCTTTTCCTCAACCGGGCAAAACTGCAGATTATTGCGACCTCAGACCTCACTTTTTGCGGGCAGGCGCATCGCTGCGCGCGCTGTAACTGTGGTTGCTTGCGCTTGGTGCAGACGCCCAATCGCCTTCCTTTATTCGTCCTTGGATCCTTTGGGCCGCCCAAAGCATCGCTGCCAACATAGGCAACAGGAACATTACCCTGGCACCATAGCGGTATGCAGGCTCAGACACACCACCGCAGACCAGCGCATTCACCAGGATGCCATAGAAGACAAGCACCGTCAGCGCGCGGTTCGCAGGGGGCAAGCCACCGAGCAATAAAAATAGCATCAGCACCATGCCTGAGAGGATGTAGATGGCTCCATGAACATAGGCGAGTGGTTCCATCCAACTACGGTTTGCAGTCACCAGACGCCCTTCGCGGAGTTGAGAGATGATCGGACCATAATCGGATCGAAGCCCCTCAAGTCGGCCACTTCTTGGGATCGTCATGTCGATCCGATAATAACGCAGCTGCGTTGCCACGTTTCCTGCCAATGCGGCAAAGGTGCTGAACGGTGCTGCCTTGATGACGCTGAAGATGAATTCGAACTGTTGACCTGCCACCGCTTGCTGATCGCTTTCACTGAGATGTTTGTATGAGCCAAGTTCCGGCGAAGTAGCGAACAAGATGTTTGGCGCATCCAACCGTTCGGGGTGCGAGGATTCAGACAGTGCATCATACAGCTTGCAGGTGGTGATCGTCGCGTCCGGGCAATGTGCGTGCAGATATGTCAGGGCAGGGCCATCGTCGATCAGACGCGCGGTGAGGAAGGGCAGATAGAGTGCCTGCTTCTGCTGCAACCTCTCCACGACAAGGCTGAATGCAAGTCGTTCGGCAACGCCGACTCCCACCAACAGAACCGCAAGGGCAAGTGACAGCCACAGTCGGCGCCCTGCCATTGCCGGTGACAGAAGAAGCCCAGCCGGCAGTATCAGTGCGGCCATCACAAGATGAGAAGGATGCGTGACAATGGCAATGACAGCAAGGCCAACAGACAGAAGAAGGTCGATGCGCCCCATGCGCTGCGCCGATGTACACAAGGTTGCAAGCATGAGGATCAGTATAGGCGCAAGGATGTCGGGCATAAGCAGCGCGACATAGAATGGCAGCGCAGCACCGCTGGCCGCAATCATTCCGGCCGCGGCCACATTGAAAGCGCGTCTGCCACCATTCCCATCATGAACAAGCTGCCGCGCCGTGATGAGTGTAGAGAGCCAGATGAGACAAAGGTTCAGTACGACCGCACCGTCAAGTACACCAAGGTAATTGAACACCGCCACCAAAAGGCCATAGGCTGCAGATCGGCTAGCGATAACCGTGTGGTCTGACGACGAAGCCTCACCGGCCACTTGCCCTGCAATGTCAAGGCTTTCCCTTCCGACCCCGAGTGACTGAAGTATCGAATATCCCTGTTTCAGATAGCCTGCGGTATCAAAATAAAAGAGTGCCACGCCGTTCAAGAAATATACTGAAAGCGCAAGCAACGTCACGACGGCCGCCAGTGCCAGTCGGCGCCACAGGAGCGTGTTTGGCAAAAATGCCTTCATGTTGCTGGCCGCTGCGTCAGAAAAGGGCGCATCACGCTCACTCGGTAATACCCGTTGGAATTTCGCCATTAATTGCGCGCAGCCAGTCCCTGTCGGCTCGGTCGAGTGCGCGCCGTTGCATTTTGGTTAAGCCACATTGCGACGCGCTGATCAAAATGATGCGGCCCCTTCGTGTGTTACCTCAGGGGGGCAAAAAGCCTGCTGCAGCGCGCGGATGACGATGATCGTTTCTGGCCGGCCAAGGACATATCCGATGTTTCTGCCCTTCCGGTGTGCCATGACCAGTCCCTCGGCGCGCAGCCGCATAAGCTGTTGTGAAACCGCCGACTGGCTCAAGCCAAGCCGTGTGGCGATTTCGCCAACTGTCATGCCGCCATCTATCAGCAGACACATGATTTCCAAACGCCCCTCATGGGCTAGCAACTTGAGAAAGGCAGTCGCCTTGCCGACGGCAAGCTGGCCAGCATTCCCGGAATCTGCATCCGTTTGTGAGTGACTCATTATACCACCGCATCCTTTTTCGCTGGGCCGTGATCTCCTTTCAATGTGACGTAGATCGCCGGGATGACAAGAAGCGTCAAAATCGTTGACGACAACAACCCGAAAAGGAGCGAGATCGCCAAGCCCTGGAAGATCGGATCGGTCAGGATCGTTACTGCGCCAATCATCGCCGCCAGCGCCGTAAGCAGAATCGGCTTGAAGCG
This sequence comes from Paracoccaceae bacterium, assembly GCA_947476475.1. GTDB lineage: Bacteria > Pseudomonadota > Alphaproteobacteria > Rhodobacterales > Rhodobacteraceae > TMP-24. The sequence goes on from CANJQT010000144.1 coordinate 2,620, forward strand.
GATCGCCCCTGCTTCCAGCAGCACATCAAGCATTGGTCGCCCGTCGCCCTTCGAATGGCGGACAAAGTCGACAAGCAGGATGGAGTTGCGCACGATGATTCCGGCTAACGCGATGAAGCCGATCATCGACGTGGCCGAGAATGGTGCACCGAAAATCCAGTGGCCGACAAGAATCCCGATCAGAGTAAGCGGCACTGGCGTAAGAACCACAAGCGGCAGCTTGAAAGAGCCGAACTGCATCACCACAAGGATGTAGATGCCCACAAGGGCTACGCCAAATGCTGCCCCCATGTCGCGAAATGTGACCCAGGTCACATCCCATTCCCCGTCCCACAGCAGGGCAGGGGTGCTGGTATCCTCGGGCTGGCCGTGCTGAAGGATCCGCGGCTTCGGGACATCGCCCCAATCGGCATCGGCAATGGCCCGACCGACGGCGATCTGGCCATAAAGCGGTGCTTCGAAGGCCCCGGCCAATTCGGCGGTAACCATTTCTGCGGCTTTTCCGTTGTGGCGGAAGATCGGGAACGAAGCTGCTTCGCTGCTGGCATTCACAACGTCGCCCAGTTCAACAACCGAACGGTCACCCGGCAAAAGGTTGGCCGGAACCGGCGTGGCCAGCGCGCGTTCGTCCAACACACGGTCTGCCTTTGACGGGGCGATCCGAATGGCGATGGGTGCGCGCCCGCCAGTGCGGTGCGAATAACCCACAGTAGCACCTTTATAAAGAAGCGAGATCGTGTCGTAGACATCCGACGGCTCGATTTTGTGGAAATCAAGGTTTGCGTCGTCCAGAACCAGACGCAGGCGCTGCGACGGCACACCAAAACTGTCATCAACATCGACGATGAAAGGGATAGCATCAAAAGCCGCGCGCACCTTGCGCGCAACTGCGCGCCTTGTTTCGGCGTCGGGTCCATAGATTTCGGCCAGAAGAGTTGACATGACAGGTGGCCCCGGTGGCGGCTCAACCACCTTGATTACAGCGCCTTCGGGCAGAGCCAGTGTTGACACAAGTTCGCGCATCTCCAATGCGATCTCATGGCTTTCTCGGGACCGCTCGCTCTTTGGGGACAGATTCACCTGAAGATCGCCCATCTGCGGTTCGGCCCGCAAATAATAGTGCCGGACGAGGCCGTTGAAATTGAATGGTGCCGCGGTGCCGGCATGCGACTGGATCGAGGTGATTTCTGGGATCGGGGCCAGGATCGTGGCAATGCCGGCCAGCGTCCTGTCGGTGTCTTCAACAGAGGTGCCTCGCGGCATGTCCAGAACGACGGCAAGCTCTGACTTGTTGTCGAAGGGAAGCAGCTTAACGGTGACGGCTGACGTGTAGAAAAAGCCCATCGAGGCCACAGTCAGCGCCAGAACCGCCGCAAGGAACCCCCAGGCGCGGCGTCGCGTGGCCAGCACGGGGCGCGCGACTTTGCGGTATAGCCTGCCAAGCGCACCCCCATCTTTGCCGCCATGACCGCCAACCCCATGCGCAGTTCCAAGCTTCAGCATCAGCCAGGGCGTGATCATCACAGCCACGAAGAACGAGAAGACCATTGCCGCCGAAGCATTTGCCGGAATCGGACTCATGTATGGCCCCATCATGCCCGTCACGAACAACATCGGCAGCAGGGCCGCAACCACGGTAAGGGTGGCGACAATGGTTGGGTTGCCAACCTCGCCCACCGCGTCGATGGCGGCGGTGCGGCGACTGCGCCCGTCCTGCATGCCCCAGTGGCGTGCAATATTCTCGATCACGACGATCGCATCATCGACAAGGATCCCGATGGAAAAGATCAGCGCAAACAGGCTGACGCGGTTCAGCGTGTAACCCATGACGCGGGCGGCGAAGAGCGTGAGCAGGATCGTGACTGGGATCACGATCAGCACCACGAACGCCTCGCGCCGACCGATGGCCACCCAGACAAGCGCCACGATCGAAAGCGTGGCAAGGCCAAGGTGGAACAGAAGCTCGTTCGCCTTTTCGTTCGCGGTTTCGCCGTAGTCGCGGGTCACATGGACGGTCAGATCATTGGGAATGATGCTGCCCTTCAACTGTTCGACAGAATACCTGATCTCTTCGCCGATTGTCACCGCGTTGGCACCTGGGCGCTTGGCAATCGCCAGCGATACCGCCGGAACGCGCGAAAAGCCGTTGTCGGCGCGGTCCAGCTGAAAGACCCGGGCCTCGACTGTATCGGTGGCCAATGTAACGTCTGCCACATCGCGCACATAGACCGGGCGACCGTCACGGGTGGTAACCAAAAGGGCCTCGATCTCGGACAAGTCAGTCAGGGTTCGCCCCGCGGTCAGGCCAATCTGTTCCCCGTCCTCCCGGACATTGCCAACAGAGAAGCTGCGGTTCGCGCCTTCGATCTTCGCGGCAAGGGCCTGAAGCGTCAGGCCTGCCCGCGCCAAACGTTCGGAGTCCGGGCGGATGCGGATTTCCTCGGGTGTCTCGCCTACCACATATGTCAGGCCGATGTCGGGAAGCGATGCGATACCTACCTGAACTTCATGTGCGACGCGGGTCAGGTCTGCGGGCGCCCAGCGGTCGGCGACTTCGGGCCGGGGTGCCAGCGTCAGCACCATGATTGCCACATCGTCGATTCCCCGGCCGACAATCAGCGGCTCGGGAATGCCCTTTGGGATGCGGTCGATGTTGGCGCGCACCTTTTCGTGGACCCGCACAATCGCCGCATCCGATGAAGTGCCAACCTCGAAACGTGCTGTGACCAGCACTCCGTCATCCCGCGTTTGCGAATAGACGTGCTCTACGCCAGGGATTGATTTTACAATGGTTTCAAGTGGTTCTGTCACCAGCTTTACCGCATCTTCGGCCTTCAGGCCGTCAGCGCGGACTTGAATGTCGACCATCGGCACCGATATCTGCGGCTCTTCCTCACGCGGAAGGGTGATCAACGCCACCATCCCCATCAGAAGAGCGGCGACCAGCGCAAGCGGTGTCAACGGCGACGTTATGAAGGCGTCGGTCAGGGCGCCGGCAATACCACGCTTTGGGTTGGGATTCATGGCAGTATAACCGTGTCGCCGCTGCGCAGCCCCGACAGGATTTCGACCATCTGGCCATCCGGTGTGCTTACCATTGGCCCGGGGACGACAGATACGGTCTGGCTTGCACCACCGGCGACAATCTCAACCAGATCAAGCCCCGCACTGCGCCGTATCGCCGCCTCGGGAACCGCAAGCGCATGGCGCGTGCCAATCTGGACACGGACAAGCACGCGCTGGCCAATGAATGTGTCGGGCAGGCCCTCGACGGCTGCGTCAACCGTGACGCGACCATTCTCGATCAGGGGATAGACCTTTTCAATGCGCCCCTCGCGCAGATTTGAAAGGTCGCCAACTTCGACAAGCGCCCCAACAGTCAGGTCTTCCGCATGCCGTTCAGGAATGGCCAAGCGCAAGAACACGTTTCCCGCCGCAATGGTCGCGATCTGCTCACCTCCCATCACGACCTCGCCAAGGCGGCTCGGAATCGACAAAACCCTGCCGGCCGATGGGGCAACAACGGCACCTTCCGCCCTTTGTTGCAATGTCACCATCTTGGACGATTCAAGCTCGGCTACCGCATTGCGCGCCACATCGACGTTGGTGCGAACGCGATCAACCGCTTGCGCCGTGGTCGATCCACGTTCGAGCAGGGATTC
>CANJQT010000145.1 GCA_947476475.1 Paracoccaceae bacterium
ATCGTCTTCTCCACGATCTCGTCGATCGTCCCGCTCCCGCCGAGTGCCGCGAGGGCGCGCAGGACGGGATTGAAGAACTCGTGGTAGCGCGGGATCTTGGCGGTCATCGGGAGGTCAGACGTTGAACCGGAAAGGCGTCCAGGGCGATCCGACGCCGAGGACGCGGCGCGTCGGGCGATTTCGGGGGGTGGAGCGTGGTGGGGAGGGGGCGGATCCGGGGGCTGGTGTCTCGGCTGTGTCTCACCGGCCGGACGGTGTCTCGCGTCCTGCACACGCGGGCAGCGTCCGACCTCGTCACTCCATCAGCGCTTTGAAGACGGCGTCGGACGCGTCCTTGTAGAACTCGATCTTGATCTTGGTCCACAGCTCGTCGGGCAGGTCATTGAGTTGCCGACGTGCCGCGACGGGCATCAGCAGCGTTTGCGCCTGCTTGTCGACTGCCAATTCTGCGAGCGCGACGGCGTTCGGGATCATCTCGATCGACCCGCCGAGATTGAGCGCACCCACGACCACTGTGCCGCCCCGCGTGTTGCGACCGAGTAGCCCGCCGCAGAGCGCAACCAAGACGGGTAGCCCGAGCCCGGCGCCGCTCTTGGCCGCGTCCATTGCGCGCATCTGAATCGAGAATTCGTGCTCGCGCGGATTCCGGTCTCCGACAAGCTCTTTCGCGCGCGTGTAGAGGTTCTGCTCGCCCACCTTCACGCTCTCGCGGAAGGCCGCCGGCGTCGGCTGGTTGAGCACCTTCACTCCTGCGCCGGGGCCAACTGCGACCTCGATGCGGTAGAGACCTGGTCCGCCACCATCGGAACTGCCCGGGCTGACAGCCCAGACCTGCCCTGGCGGAAGCGGATCGCCCTCGATGGCCTCGTCGCTGTGAAGCTCTGGCGTGGAGACGAACTGCTCAACGCCCTCGGGCCCGAGAATGTAGCTGAAGTGCGTGTTGCGGAACTCGCTCTTGAAGCAGCGCTTCTGCTGCTCCTTCACGCGGCGCCTGGTCTCGAGCGCCGTGCGCACGATCCACTCTAGGTCCTCGTCGGGCACCGGCTGCTCGGGGTCCGGGAAGAGGAGCTTCGCCAAGCCGCTCACCGTCTTGTTCACTGCCTCGATATCGCGTCCCGAGAGCGCGCCGCCGAGGTGCACACGCCCTTGCATGACGGAGACACGGTTTCCCGATCGCAGCTTGCTCCAGCACTCACTGAGGAAGTCGCTGACAAGCCCGAAGTGGTTGGTGAAGTGGTCGTTGGGATTCAGCTTCGGGAAGTCCCAGCCAGGCACGAACGCGTGCAGACGGTCCATGAATGCAGTGTCGTTGCGCATTTCGGGCGGCAGCGGGCTGAGCAGGTGGCCGATCCTCTGCTGCTGCTCCACGTCGACGTCGAAGTTGCCGACCATCACGATGCAGCCGTCGGCGCGGATGTTCTCCTTGCCGCGGCTGAACTGCCCCGAGGCCATGTAGCCCTTCATGATGTTGACGCCGTCCTTCTGGTCGAAGGAGATGCCCGACACCTCATCGAAGCAAACTACGTCGTACTGGCAGACTAGGCCTCGCTGCCCGCTCGCGTTGTTGACGAACATCTTCGCGACGGTCGCCTTGCCGCCAGAGATCAGGTGCGCGTACGGTGAGATCTGCTGGAAGAGATGGCTCTTTCCGGTCCCGCGCGGGCCCAGTTCCACGAGGTTGAAGTTGCGTTCGACGAATGGGATCATTCGCAGCAACGCGACGCGACGGGCGCGTTCGGAGAGCGCCGCTGGCTCGAGACCGATGGAGCGGATCAAGAAACTGACCCACTCCTCGGTGGTGAACGTCTTGCGCGCGCTGGCGAGCACATCGAGCACGTCCGACTTCGACATTTGGATCGGGCGAAGCGAGTCGATGGCGAAGGGGCGGCCACCTTGCTCTTGGGCGGTGATGCCATCGTATGAGACTGTGACCTCCGCGTAGAAACCGTCGGTCAGCATCCGCTCGTTGTCGCGAACGAGTTGGTCATCGATGCGGACGTCGCGGAGTGCGAGACTCGGCAACTCGGCGAGGTAACAGTCGTTTTTGGCATCGAGGCGCGCCTTCACGATGTCGATCAGCTTGATCGAACCGCCCTCCTTCGCTCGCGCCTTAAAGAGCTCTTCTTCGCCCGTTCGAATCGCACGGTCGCGCAACTGCTTCTCGACGATCTGCAGCCCTTCGGCGATTTCCGTTTCATCGATGCTGGCGCAGTAGCGTCCGAGCAGGAACTCGACGACGTAGGTCGGCACCGGGTACTGACGCGCATACTTTCGGACAAGGTCCTTGCGCACCAAGTATCCGTCGAAGACCGAGGCGGCGAGATTGTCGAGATTGTCGAGTGTCATGCTCATGTGCCTTCTCCGACGGTCGTAGGCTTGCGATCGAGGACGTTGCCCGCGGCGTCCAAAATCACGATGGTCGCTGCTGCTCCCTCATTCGCGTCGTCGGCAACAGCAATGCTTGTTTCGCCGGCGGGACCCACGTCCTTCACCGACGCCGCGATGCTCGTTGCCGCTTGCTTCCAGTTCAGACGGAGGTCGACGCGCACTGACGGGTCGTTGGTTGTGACGCCGATGCGGCAGCGCATCCCGCGCCACAGAACAGACGCGATCGTAGCGCTCGTCGATGCGCCCCCGCGCTCCACGAGCAACTCGGGGACGACGCACTCCTGCGGACTCACTCCACCATGGGAATACTCCGTGTTCGGTGCGAAGCTCCCGGCTCCGGGTGGCGACGCGATGCGCACGTGGACGTTCCAATGCCAGCTGTGAATCGGGACGCTGGGCTTCGAGTCGCCCTTCACGGTGGCGCAGCGTGACCACTTCGTTGCCGCGAGATGGGACGGAAGCTCGACGCGCGGCAGACCGCCAGGAACGAGCAGCCAGCCGTGGTCCGTGACGACGCGAATCCGCGTCCAGCCGGACTCGAGCAGCCCAGTGATCTGATCGACCAGTGTCTCGATCTCGGTTTCCAGATGCGCGGCGAGGCGGGAGCCCAGCTTGTGCCCTAGCTCGTCGAGCCGACCCGTCTCCACCCAGCCTCCAGTCGAGCCCTGGTTCGCAGGCCGGATCTCCTCGCCGAGGAGATCGAGCCCGCGTCGCGCCATTTCGTCCCGCAGTCGCTGCGCAGTGGCGGGCTGTCGCGTGCCGCGCATGCGAGGGTTGAAGTCGACCGCGTCCTCGGCGCCTTCGAGCGCGTCATGCGCGATGGTGGCGAATGGCTTCGCGGTTGCCGTCACAGTCGGCAGCGGAGCCATCCGATGGCCCAGCCGCGTGCGCAGGCCCTTGGCCTCGAGTCGGTCTCGAAGCATACCCGCGACGTCGTACCGAAGGCCGTCCGCGAACAGGAGGCAGGAGTCCTTCTCGTGTTCGGCACCCGTGACCATCGCACGAGCGCTCGATTCCGCGCCCTGTACGAGGCCCTGGAAGTGCCGCGCGGATGCGTCGAGCCAGGGGAGGTAGATCGCGCGCACCGCGTTGCCCACGAGCGTGATGTCGACCGGTGCCTTCACTGAGCTCATCGCCTCAAGCGCGGCGCGGTCGCAGCGCCAACCGTCCGTCGCGTAGCCCGAAATGGCGGCGTCGATCGTGGCCCCTCCCAGCGTCGTGGAGGCTGCCGCTGCAACACGAGCGAGCGGTTCGAGTGCACCCGCCAAAGGGCTCTCGCCGAGCTGGGCCCAGACCCAGTCACGTCGACGGCCGTGCTCGGACTCGAGCGCCAGCACCTTGGCCAGCGCGGCCGCGTGTGGAAGCTGCCCGACCGCGTCGAGATCCTTGCGCAGCCTCTGCTCGGCCTCGTCATTGGTGCGGGGCGAACGCTCGGGGGCGAACTCTAGACCAAGTTGTCCGGGCAACTCGCGAAGTAGCTGCGCGACGCCCGGGTAGAGCTTCGGAGCTTCCTTGAAGCGCTCCCACACCGACGCCCACCTCCCCGCTCCCTCGACGAGAGCGCTTGCGGCGTCTCCCGGTGACTTCTTATCGGGATCGAGTTTGAATTCGGATGTGCAGACACCGCAGAAGGCCTTCCAGCGTGCCTCGCCTTCGGCGGTGCGGTAGGCATCGCCGAGACCCATCCAGCGGAGAAGGTCGCGCGTCGGATCGCTCACAGCGAGGCGGTCGAAGTCGTCAGCCTCGAGCCGGTGACCGCGAAGCCCGTCGAGCGGAGTCTCGGCGAGCAGCGCCAGACTCCGCAGCGCGGCGTCCCGCGTGCGCGCGTCCTGAGCGACATCGAGCCCGAGCCCGTCTTCGGACACAAGGAATGCGTCGACGGTCCAGTCGCGCCCATTGCGCTGGTGCCACGGGCGCCCGCGGTAAAGCAACTCGACAAGCGGCCGCAGTTCCCGCGGACACTCCTCGCCGGCGCGCAGCGCTTGGCGGGGTACTCCGGGCAGGTAGAGGATGGGGACCACGCCATCAGGGACGTGAACTTCAGGCAGCGCGCGATCTACGATGCAGCGAAGCCACACCGCCGGCCCCATGCGCTCAGTCGGCTTGTAGGGGCCGAGCGTGAACACCTGCGGCAGCGCAGTTTGCAGACGCGAAATTAGGCCAACCCACTGGCGGTCGGCGTCGGCCCACAGAAGTGCCACGGGCTCGGCCGTGCCTTCAGATGTCCGGAGTGCCTCGATGAAGGAAGTCTCGAGGGCGTCCAGCAAGCCCTTCGCGCGAAGCGGCGCGTTTCGCCGCTTGGGGGCCGTCATGACTTGCTTCCTTTGGTGCGCTCGCGCGCGGCCAACTTCACGGCGCACGAGTAGTGGAGGTCGTTCCAGCGGTTGCCGTCGAACTCCTTGCCGCCGACGAAGTCTTGCGCGCCCCCGTCCCATCCCCAGAACCAAGGAAAGTCAGCCTTCTCCCGCGTCGGCTCCTTGCCTCGGTCCTTGTCCCACTTGACCTTGGGGGAAACGCGCAGAATGCAGGCGTTGTTCCCGCGCGCGTTGAACGGCTTCGCTGTCATGAACGGGCGAATGTTCACGCGCACACCGTCGTTAACATCCGGCTCCCAGCCAACGGGCTGCTGGCGTAGCGGCTTCCACCGAACGAAGAGGTCGTAGGGCGGCTCGCCCCCGAGAATCTTCTCCAACTCGCGCTTCAAGTGCTCGGCGGCGGCGACGCGAACATCAGCGCCCTCGACGCCTGCCTTTTGGTCGGCGCGCTGCCGGTCGAGCCAGTCGCCGAGGTACGTGTGCGTCAACTTCTCGAGTGCGCGCCGACCTTCGCCATTGGGGGCAGCGAGTTTGTGGTAGTTCACCAGAGCGCTGAACCCACGCTCAAGACCATCCCAGATCTGCCAAATGAACGGCCTCTGGTCAAACAGTGCGCAGTGTTGGGCGAAGAAATCCTGCCGCAGCCATTGCTCCAGTGTTTTGCCGGTCGTGGAGCCGCCGCCAACAAGTTCGTCTAACTTGGCTGCGCTCCAGTCCGTTCCGAATGAAGCGCTGAGGAGCCGGCGCAAGCGCTCTGGTGCCGCATCTTCGCCCCTGATTGCGGAAAGGCAGACGATCCCATCGTCATCCGCCAACGGTTCCAGACCATCAGGGCCGAGCGGCGGGCAATCGGGAAAATCAGAACCGGTCTGGCGCGGCCACCGGTACCCGACCAACCGCGCCACTGCGACTTGCAACGGCTGCTCGGCACCGGCAGGGTGGCCGTTGAACAGCCATTGCGTCGGGTCGCTTGAGAACGGCTTCGGCAATCCGTTCGGATATCTTTCCGCCGCCACTCCCTTCCAGCGCTCCAAGTCGAAGGGAATTTTTCCCAACGTGGCGTTGGTCACTTTCAACGCTTGGTCTACTTCGCGAACGGCTTCGTGAAACTCAGGGGAGGAACAATAAGCCCAAATCGCTTCAAGCTCGCTCGGGTTTTTCGGAATTACAGCCGCGCTGCTTTGGTCGTAGAAGTTGCCAAAGTACAAGGAGCAAGGAAGGTCGCCCATTAGCCTTACGCAAACCCCTCTCTTTCCCCAGGCTTCGCGTCCTTTCACGAGACCGATTTCGGTTACCGCGCCTCGTCCTTCCTCCCACCGCAAGAGAGTGTCAAGTCCGTTGACATCTCCAGTAATGTTCGTTGTGGACTGGAGCCAGTCCCACACCTTGGCACGATCA
>CANJQT010000146.1 GCA_947476475.1 Paracoccaceae bacterium
ATGCGCTGCGTGCGCGGCATTGACGTGACCGAAGATTCCACCTCGATCGAGGCGATGAAGGAAGTGTGCCTTGGCGGGCCGGGCCATTATCTTGGGTCAGACCAAACGCTTAAGCTGATGCAGACCGAATACATTTACCCCAAGGTCGCCAACCGGATGAGTCCGAAGGAATGGAACGAAGCGGGCAAGCCTGTGTTGCTAGACAAGGCGATAGAGCGCAAGAATGAAATTCTGTCGCGGGCCGGCAATGTCATTGATCCGCAGATTGATGCCGCCATCCGCGCCAAATACAACATCCATTTCAAGTGAGGCTCTGATGGTTCCGGCACATATGGAGAAGTTCTACATCAACGGGCAATGGGTTGATCCGATTTCGCCGACGCGCATCGGCGTTGAAAACCCCGCGAACGAAGAGATCGTCTGTCAGGTGGCGTTGGGCAATGACGCGGATGCCGATCGCGCCATCATGGCGGCGCGCGCGGCCTTTGACACCTATACCGTCTGGCCAGTGGCCAAGCGCATCGCGTTGGTCAAGCGCGTGCTTGAGGTTTACAATTCCCGCTACGAAGATTTCGCTCAGGCGATGTCGACCGAGATGGGCGCCCCCATCGAATGGGCCCGTGGCGCGCAGGCTTGGGCCGGGCAGGTACATATCGAAGCGACGATCAAGGCCGCTGAAGAAATGTCCTGGGAATATTCACGCGGCACCACCCGCATCATTTACGAAGGTATCGGTGTGTGCGCGCTGATCACTCCGTGGAACTGGCCGATGAACCAGATCGCCTGCAAGGTGGCCCCGGCGCTGATCGCGGGCTGCACGATGGTGTTGAAGCCTTCTGAAATTGCACCACTTTCCGGCGTGCTCTTTGCCGAAGTGTGCCATGAAGCGGGCGTGCCGCCAGGGGTGTTCAACCTGGTGAACGGCGACGGCCCGGGCGTGGGCGCGCGCATCACATCGCACCCCGCGGTCGATATGGTGTCCTTCACCGGTTCGACCCGCGCGGGCACGTTGATTGCAGCAGCAGCAGCGCCAACAGTGAAGCGTGTCGCGCAGGAAATGGGCGGTAAGTCGGCCAACATCATTCTGCCGAACGCTGATCTTGCGGCTGCGGTATCCGCAGGTGTGAATGCGATCATGTCCAATACCGGCCAGTCCTGTGACGCGCCAACCCGGATGTTCGTCCAGCGCAGCCAGCAGGCCGAAGCGTTGGCGATTGCAAAAGCCACCGCCGAGGCAATCGTTCCTGGTGATCCGCAGGCAGAAGGCACCACGATGGGGCCGCTGATCTCGAAGACCCAGTTCGATAAAGTCCAACGGCTGATCCAGACTGGGATCGACGAAGGCGCTACCCTGGTGACCGGCGGTCTGGGCCGTCCGGCAGGGCTTAACCGTGGCTGGTTCTGCAAACCGACGATTTTTGGCGATGTCGAAAACGAGATGACCATCTCGAAGGAAGAGATCTTCGGTCCGGTTCTGTCGGTCCTGCCCTATGACACGGTGGACGATGCGGTGCGCATGGCTAACGATTCCGTCTATGGCCTTGCCGCCTATGTCGCAGGCCCCGTCGAAGATGCTAAGCCCATCGCCCGCCGTCTGCGCGCTGGCACCATCAACCTGAACTACCCGGATTGGGACACGTCTGCCCCGTTCGGCGGTTACAAACAGTCGGGCAACGGTCGGGAATACGCCGACTGGGGCATCCATGATTTCTGCGAGGTCAAGGGCATCGTCGGTTACGGCGCCTGAAGACCATAATTCCAAACAGGGGCGGCAGGTATGATGCCGCCCTTCTCATGTCAGGAGAAAGACATGCACTACGGATACATCGGGCTTGGCAATTTGGGCGGCCACCTTGCAAATTCCCTGTTGCGTGCAGGCTTCAAGGTTACCGTCCATGACAAGGACCGTTCATTGGCTGATCGGCTGATCGCCGCAGGCGCGACCTGGGCAGACAGCGCGGCAGACGTCGCTAAAGCCGTTGATCATGTGATCACCTGCCTGCCGTCGCCGGCCGTGTCCGAACTGGTTCTACGCCAAATGCTGCCCAGCATGAAAAAGGGCTCAAGCTGGATTGAAACGTCGACACTGGGCCGCGACGATATTCTGCGCCTGGGTGCCATTGCTGGCGAACAAGGTGTGCGGATGATGGAACTGCCGGTCACCGGCGGCGTCCACCTGGCCGCCCGCGGTGAAATCACCATGCTCGCCGGTGGGGACGATGACCTGTTCGCCCTGCACAAGCCCGCACTAGAGGCCATGGGGAACCAGATCTTCCACATGGGCCCCCTTGGGTGCGCCTCGATCATCAAGGTCATCACCAACATGCTGGCCTTCATCCATTTGAAGGCCTGCGGCGAAGCCCTGATGCTGGCCAAGCGTGGCGGGCTTGACCTTGGACAGGCCTGGCATGCGATCAAGGCATCGTCCGGAAACTCCTTCGTGCATGAAACCGAAGGCGCATTGATCCTTAATGGATCGTACGACATTGCGTTCAACATTGATCTGGCGCTGAAGGATCTGGGCTTCGCCCTGCAGTTCGGGCGCGAATTCGGCGTCCCGCTGGATCTGGCCGGGGCAACAGAGCAGACCTATGTCGCTGCGCGCGCCGCATATGGCGGCACAGCTCAATCGCCGATGATCGCCAAGCTTCTGGAAGACCTGCTTGGCACCGATTTGCGGGCGCCTGGGTTCCCTGCACGTCTGGAATAACCTGCGCCTTCTGCCGCAGTTTTCGCGCTTTTGACAGTGCCGCGGCCCTTTTTGAAAGGCCGCGGCACTTGCACCTTCGCTCGCAAAAGGCAATCTGGGTGCGCTTGGGGCTTACCCTTGGCGTAGCATGGCAAATCGTTGCTGATAACGATTGCCCGGTGAACTGCGAGCCCTGCAACCAATGACCAGTGATGATCTCTGCCTTCTGATCGCCCGTATTGCAACGGGGGATCAGAAGGCATTTTCGACACTCTATCAGGTGCTGGAAAAGCCACTCTTTCGTTTTATTCTAACAAAATTGAACGATCCATTCCTGGCCGCCGACATACTTCATGACGTGTTTCTGGAAATCTGGCGCGGTGCCGCGCGGTTTGAGAACAGATCTTCGGTCAAGACATGGGTTTTCGCGATTGCCTACCGCAAAGTTATGGATGTGTTCAGAAAGAACGGCCGAGAGGCCGGTGAAGACGAAATGCCCGAACTGGTGGATGACCGCCCGGATGCTGCGCAATGTCTGATTGCGGCACAAGAGAAAGAACTGGTGCAGCATTGTTTACAAACCCTGAAGCCGGAACACCGCACTGCGATCGAAATGACTTTTTTTGAGGATTTGAGCTATCGGGAAATTTCCGAAATCATCGGGATTCCGGAAGGAACCGCCAAGACGCGGGTTTTCCACGCAAAATCATTGTTGTTGCGCTGTTTGCAGGCGCGTGAAGGAAAAGGGGCACGTTCATGACCCAGTCAAAGTCAGACCGGATAGAGACAGCGGAACTGCTTCCCTTTTGGGTGAACGGCTCTTTGCAGCCGTCCGAAGCCCTGCAAATCGAAGCGGCTATGGCTTTTGACTCCGACCTGCGCGCCGAGGCTGAAGCCTTGAAAAGATTGCGTGATACCATACAGGCAGGCACGCCCGCTTTTTCCCCCGGCGAACTGGGATGGGTGCGCCTGCAGCGCGCCATCGCGCAAGAGCCACGCCAGCATATCTGGCAGAAACGCGTGATCGCCGCTGCCGCGTTGGTCGCTACTTTGGCGCTCATCGGCATCTATATGGTGTCTCCAAGGCTTGCCAACGCGCCTGATACGTTTCGACAAGCATCCGGGCAATCCTCATCCCGCATATTGACTGTCTCCTTTCGCTCGGGCGCTACGGAGGCGGCAATCGCAGACGTGCTGTTGCGCAATGGCCTTATTATCGTAGACGGGCCGTCGGCCCTGCGGCTTTACCGGATCGAAGTCGGCAAAAATCAGGATCCTGCGATGGCCGCTATGGCACTACGCAGCGAAACGGGCATCTTCGAGACTGTTGAACTCTCCGAATGAATTATTGCATTCGCTTGATCTTCGCGCTGCTGATATCGGGTTGTACCTTGGGCGCACCGACAAGTGCTCTGGCTGATTGCGCCGAACCTGGCGGTTGCCCGCTGCAACCGCCACCAGAACCGCCGCGTGTACCACACCAGCGCGACCGTGATCCCGCAACACTTGTCGGCAGCTCAGAGTATGTCTTTGCCGGAAGTGCCGCAGAGATTGAAAAGGTCCGTAGCCTTCTGTCGGACCGTGGCGCAGTCACCCTGCGTCAAAAGCGGCTTGGATCGCTCGGCGCATCCATGCTGGTTGTCGATCCAAACGGGCTCAGCCTTGAATCCATGCGCTCCCTGCTGGCCACACACCGCGCCAAAGTCACGATGGATCGCAACAGCACCTACAAAACCGCCGCAGCCACCGATGGTTACGCCGCGCAGATGGTTGGCATGACGGCTCAATATGGTGGCAAGAATTGCGTCCTGGTCCGGCACATCACCGTCGGCCTGATCGACGGGCCAGTTGATCCGCAAAGCCCGGCGCTGAAAGGCGTCGCACTGCACAGCCGTTCCTTTCTATCCGACCAAGACACGCCCGGCGGAACAACCCATGCGACCGACCTGGCAATCTTGATTGCTGCGCCTTCAAAAGGCGGCCTGTCTGTGGGACTGGCGCGGGGGGCATCGCTGGTTTCGGCGGTGGCGTTCATGCGCGACCCAGGCGGGGACACGGCGCGAATGGACGGGGTTGCCGAAGCGCTTGACTGGCTGACGGGGCAAGACGTTGACATCATCAACATGTCTCTGACGGGCCCCCCGAATGACAGTCTGGCCTATGTCCTTGGACTGGTGGCACAGGCGGGCCCGGTCATGTTGGCCGCAACTGGCAACGATGGTGCGCAAAGCGTATCCTATCCGGCCTCCGACCCCAACGTCATTGCTGTCACCGCAATCGATGCCGCCAAACGCCTCTATCGCCAAGCAAACAAAGGGGCAGAGGTCGATTTTGCGGCACCCGGCGTCGATCTGCTTGTCGATGACGGAAACGGGACGCGCCATCTGTCCGGCACATCCTATGCAACAGCAGTCGGAACCGCGCTTGTTTCACATCTTCTTGCCGGGGGCACCAAAGGTTTGTCGGAAGTGAAGGCCGAACTTCAGCGCACCGCCGAAGATCTTGGTCCTGCCGGGCGTGACGATGGTTTCGGTTGGGGAATGATACGTCTTGGCGGATGCAAGAATTATTGAACCAATTTGGTGGTAGCCCGACTGATAAACAGGGGACGCTGGATAGCACCCCGTGGTCCACTCTGGTGGGCTCTGTGTAAGTAAGTGGTTCTGTGTCCCATGGGTGGGGTGCGTTTTTTTGGTTTGAGCATCTTCAGGTCGCCGATGGCTCTTGTCGTCGGACAGATTAGTCGGTTGTTTCTTTCACGAGTATGATCTGGGCTTCGACAGTGTGGCCGGAACTGCAGCCTCTCTACAGGCAGGCAGTTCCGGCCACCGCTGTTTTTGAAAAGGCTTGTCGAATCAGCACCGGCGGGCCTGTCGGCGAAACGGCATGGTACCCCCCCTGCGTTTCTGGCTGTTTCCACCATTTTCCCAACCAACGACGATGGGTGCAAAAGTTTCAGCGTGGCCTGAAGTCACCGCGCGCCGCTTTGACACCTTTTTCGCAATGTCGGCCACAGCATTTCGCAGCCATTAACCCACATTCTCCAAGTAAGTCGCTGATTTCGCTGTCGTAATCGTGATATTTCGCATATAAATCATGGCGTTGACGGCTGCGAGGGGCGCGTTTCATGGATCACCTGGAGGGTGCGGGCTTGGCGC
>CANJQT010000147.1 GCA_947476475.1 Paracoccaceae bacterium
CCAGTTGCTGGACCTTGCATGGGAGTTGGGCTGCATCGGCGTCGAGGTTCGCAATGACCTGCCCCAACCCCTGTTTGACGGAATGGATCCAGCCGAGGCTGGCGCTTTGGCCAGGGCAAAGGGACTGCGCCTTCTGGCGGTGGCCGAGGTCAAACGGTTCAACGACTGGTCCGAGGACAAGGCCGCCGAAGCACTGGCGCTGATGAAGATCGCCAAGGCTGCCGGGGCCGAGGCTGTCAGCCTGATACCCCGCAATGACAATCTGGGCATGGGCAACGGCGAACGTCAGACCGCATTGCGGGTGGCGCTGAAAGCGCTGAAGCCGATGCTTGAAGATCATGGGCTGATCGGCATGGTGGAACCCCTGGGCTTTGAAATCTGCGCGCTGCGCTACAAATCCGAGGCGGTCGAGGCCATCGAGGCGACCGGTGGCAAGGGCCGTTTCAAGCTGGTCCATGACACATTCCACCACACGCTGGCGCATGGTGGCCCGTATTTTCCAGAACATACCGGCATCGTCCATGTTTCGGGCGTGGCAGACCCGTCTGTGACCGTCGCCCAGATGACCGATGCCCACCGCATTCTGGTCGACGCTGCGGATCGGCTTGAAAATGTGGAACAATTAGCTGCACTTCAGTCGCTCGGCTATACCGGACCCGTCAGCTTTGAGGCCTTTTCGCCCGCCGTTCACGCGCTGGCGGACCCGGCATCAGCACTTCGGGCCAGCATTGACCACCTGGCACGGGTTGCGGCATGAAACCGTCCCGCAAAGTGGAAAACAGCAAATGGTGTGGTGCCCCTGCGGGGCACAGCTATTGCAACCGGTTGCAAGAATCTGTTGACCGGGGCACCCCGAACCTTCAGTCTTTTCAAACAGACTGAATGAGTCGACGGGCCGTGCCGAGGAGGGCGCGACACGGATTTTACGAATTGGACCTGCTGTAATGGACAGCAGGCCGAACTGGGAGGAAACCAAAATGAAGAAGTGTCTTTTCGCAGCTGGTTTTGCCGCACTGATGTCGACCACTGCGATGGCCGAAGGAATCGGCGTTACGATGGCGGCATTTGACGACAACTTTCTGACCGTTCTGCGCAACGGGATCCAGTCGCAGGCCGACGCTGCTGGCCTGTCGGTTCAGATCGAAGACGCGCAGAACGACGTCGCCAAGCAGTTGGACCAAATCAACAACTTCATCGCTTCGGGCGTTGATGCGATCATCGTGAACCCGGTTGACACCTCGGCCACGCAGGCCATGTCCGATGCCGCCGCCGCCGCTGGCGTGCCGCTGGTCTATGTGAACCGTCAGCCGATCAACGTCGACACCCTGCCCGACGGTCAGGCATTTGTCGCGTCGAACGAAGTTGACTCGTCCAGCCAAGGCTTCATCGAGCAGTGCAATCAGTGGGCTGCTGCCGGCAAGACCGAAGTCAGCGTCTACGTCATGCAAGGCGAGCTGTCGAACCAGGCCGCCGTTCAGCGCACCCAGAACTACTATGATGTGATGGACGCCGGCAAATGCGCCGTGAAGGTCAACATCATCGACCAGCAGACTGCCAACTGGTCGCGCGATCAGGCCACCAGCCTGATGACCAACTGGCTTTCGACCGGCGCTCCGTTTGACGGCGTTCTGGCCAACAACGACGAAATGGCTTTGGGCGCAATTCAGGCGATCAAGGCGGCCGGCATCGGCATGGACGCCGTTATCGTGTCCGGTGTTGACGCAACCCAGGACGCGCTGGCCTCGATGCAGGCGGGCGAGTTGGACATCACCGTGTTCCAGAACGCTGCAGCCCAGGGCGGCGGCGCGCTGGACGCGGCCGTGAAACTGGCCGCTGGTGAAGCCGTCGAGAAGAAGGTCTACATCCCCTTCGAACTGGTAACCCCCGCCAACATTGACGGCTACCTGGCGAAGAACTAATCGATTCCACGCAGGATCTTTGTCGGGGCGGCGCCCAGGTGCCGCCCCGCTTTTCGCTGACCCAGAAAGGGATTCTCATGGCGCAAACATCACATGGCATCGGCGGGCTGAGCTATGACCCGGCAAAGAATTCCCGACCGCCGGAACTGAACGTGCTGTTGGCGTTGGTCCTGATCACAACGGCCTTTGAACTGATTGGCCGGCTGTTCATGGGCGACAGTTTCCTTTTCAACACCCGTGAAAACGTGGACGCGCTGTTCAACTGGCAGCGTCTGAACATCATCATTCTTCAGGTTTCAATCGTGGGGATCATCGCACTGGGGGTGACGCAGGTCATCATCTCGGGCGGGATCGACCTGTCGTCCGGCTCTATCGTCGGTGCGACGGCCATGATCACCATGAGCTTTGCCCAGACGGCAATAGTGAACGGCAACCCGAACCCAAAGGCGATTTTCGGCGACTGGGCGATGGATCTGCCGGTTCTGGTGCCCGTGGCCGTCGGCCTTTGCTGCGGCCTGATCGCCGGTTTGGTCAACGGCGCGCTGATCGCCTATACCCGTATTCCGCCCTTTATTGCCACGCTTGGCATGATGGTCTTTGCCCGTGGCTTGTCGCGCTGGTGGTCCAACGGCAATCCTGTGTCCTTTCCGACCGAAGGCTATGCGGTCATTGGCCAAGGCATGATGCCGGTCGTCATTTTCGTCTCCCTTGCGGTCCTGTTTCACCTTGTCCTGAACCACACGAAATACGGCAAACACTGCTATGCGATCGGGTCGAACGAGCAGGCCAGCCGCATGTCGGGGATCAAGGTCAACAATCACAAGGTACTGGTCTATACCATCGCGGGCATTCTGGCCGCTCTGGCCGCCGTTGTCGTGTCCTCCAAGAACCTGACGGCGCAGTCGGGCATGGGGATGATGTATGAACTGGATGCCATCGCCATGGCCGTCATCGGCGGGGTGTCGCTGCAGGGTGGGCGCGGGTCGATCCTTGGCACCGTGCTAGGCGCCTTGATCTTCGGGGTGATCATATCGGGGTTCACCTTCCTCAAGCTCGACGCCTATTATCAGGAAATGGTCAAAGGCGTGATTATCGTCGGCGCTGTGGTCCTTGACCAATGGCGCCAAAAGAACCGTGGGCGGGGGTAAACCATGAGCAACGTCATTCTAGAGACACGCGGGCTGACCAAGCATTACAGCGGCGTGCATGCCTTGTCGGACGCCAACTTCATCCTGCACAAGGGTGAGCACGTGGCGATCATGGGCGACAACGGCGCGGGCAAATCGACCTTCGTGCGCCAGTTGACCGGGGTTGAACAGCCCACCCGTGGCCAGATCGTCTTTGACGGGATTGAACATACCTTTGCCAGCCCCATCGAGGCGCGGGAAGCCGGCATCGAAACCGTGTTCCAGAACCTTGCCCTTGCCGATGATCTGGACGTGCCGTCGAACCTGTTTCTTGGCCGAGAGAAGTTCCGTATCAGACTGGGGCCCTTCTCGATCCTCGACAAAAAGGCGATGCGCGAGGCTACAACACAGGCCCTCATAAAGACCGGGGTGAAAATTCCCAACCTGATGAACACCATCCGCAACATGTCGGGAGGTCAACGCCAATGTGTTGCCATCGCCCGAACGGCGGCCTTCAAGTCCAAGCTGGTCATCATGGACGAACCTACCGCTGCCTTGGGGGTTCAGGAAACCGCGCAGGTAGAAAACATCATCCGCACGCTGAAAGAGGCGGGCGAGCCACTTATCCTGATCAGCCACAACATGCGGCAGGTGTTTGATCTGGCTGACCGTATCGTGGTATTCCGCCGGGGCCGCATCGTGGCCAACCTGCGCAAGGAAGAAACCGACGGGCAAGACGTGGTGTCCTATATCACAGGCGCCAAGACCGGTGCCGAGTTTGAGGGCGCGACCTGACGCGGCTTGCCACTGCCCATGCGGGTGGTGGCAGGCGAATCTGAACCAGCCTGCGCAAAAACAGTGACGTGGCGCCCGTTCCTACGCAATGACTGCATCGTTCAGGGAAAGCGGCCCGGTTCAGCTTGAAAGTTTCCCGGCGCGTGAGACTGCCGTCCTGAATGAAATAGCCGCATACAGAGGCGTGGACGGCGGCGATTTTGGCAGCGTTCGCATGCGCCGGAATCGGATCATCGCCCGCACGTGCCGTTGGACCGGTTGGCGCCAGTTCTTTGCGCGAATGTTTACTGGTTACTGGACTTCTGGCACATGGTGACTGGCGCTGGGTTGCCGCCATCAGCAACAGGAGCACGACGGTATTCCTCTTGGCCATCGCTTTCGCTGCCGCCGTCATGCCGTAGCTATGAAGGGGGAGAGTCCTGAACCTATGCCCGCCCCGACGCCCCCAGCCCTCGGAATATTGTTCTGGCAGCCGCCACAACCGGCTCTTGGGTTTCTTGCAGGATCGCTATTCTGTCAAATCGGTCAGGGTCTTTGTTGACGGCGCGGCGCAGTGCAGCCCCAAAGGCCATGCGCAGTTCGGTTCCAATGTTGAACTTGCAGATACTCGAATGTGCGGCCAGATCCGCACGTTGGGCAGCCGACACGCCTGAGCCGCCATGGATGACCAAAGCTACGTCCGTCAGCGCCTCGATCGCGCGGATACGGGCAAGGTCAAGCCCGGCGCCCGGGTCTTGCTGCAAATGCACGTTGCCGACCGAAATTGCCAACGCATCAACGTCCGTTTCGCTGGCAAAAAGGGCCGCCTCTTGCGGGTTTGTGCCCGCAGAGGCGGCCCCCCCGGCGTAACCGACAAGGCCGATCTCGCCTTCGCATGATGCCCCTGCCGCATGGGCCAATGCCACCACTGTCGCTGTCTGGGCGATATTCTGCTTTAGCGGCAAATTTGATCCGTCAAACATGACCGACGTAAAACCCGCATCCAGCGCCGCGTGACACTCATCCAGCGTATAGCCATGGTCAAGATGCGCCACCACCGGCACATCGACGCTGGCCGCCAGATACCGGAACATCGCACCCAGAACCGGCAGCGGTGTGTGTGCGCGGCACCCCGGCCCGGCTTGAAGGATGACCGGCGCACGTTCGGCCTGTGCGGCCATGACATAGGCGCGCATATCCTCCCAACCCAGGCAGACAAGGCCCGGTACCGCGTATCCGCCCGTCATCGCCGGGCGCAGCACTTCTGACAGGGTGGCAAGGGTCATTTGAACTTGGCCACCATGTCCATGATGCCGGGGATGGTGTGCAGTTGTGCGGCGTGGGTGGGCTGGAAATACTGCTTCAGGCTGCGCTGGCTTTGGCCGCCCAGAATGGTGAAGTAGTACATCTCGTAGCCCGGCAACACGCAGCAGGGGTGATAGCCTTTGTCGATCAGCACGGTGGACCGGTCCATGATGTGATAGGCGTCGCCGGGTTCGTTATCGACCCTTTGCAGCATTTGCAGACCAGACCCATAGTCGGGACGAAAACGAAAATTGTAGCATTCGTCGTGGCGGGTTTCATCGGGCAAACGGTCGGTATCGTGCTTGTGGCTGGGAAAGCCGGACCATCCGCCCGCACCGACGGTATACAATTCGCTGACCAAAAGGCGGCCGACGCGGTCGTGATAGGACGCGCCAAGGATATGCTTGATTTTGCGGTGGGTTTTGGTGTCGTCTGACCCGTATTGCACTTTGTCTATATCTGCGGCGCGTACTGCGAACGGTCGCAGTGTTTCGGCAAACTGCGCGCCCGCGATGAACACTTCTGTATCGGTGCGCGCCGTGATGCGGGCTGCGGCCTCGGTGGGAATATAGACGCCTTCTGGTTCGCCGTCCCACACATCGACACCGCGATGGCCGATGTCGGCGAAGGTCTGTCCTGCGGCTTCCACCGTGACTGTACCAGTGGCAGGCACGATGCAGGTCTCATAG
>CANJQT010000148.1 GCA_947476475.1 Paracoccaceae bacterium
CGATAGTCAAACGTCTCGCCTGCCTTCAGCCGCACGATGTTGAAATACACCAGCGGCACAAGGGCGTCATTCACATCAACGATGGCGCGGTTCTGGTTGTCATAAGGGGCTATATGCATGGCTGATCTTTCAGACAAAGGGTCCGGGGTTGGCGGCAAGGAACGTATCAAGTTCGGCGTTATTGGGCATGGCGGGGGCGCAGCCGACGCGGGCGACCACCATCGCCGCTGCCGCAGAGCCGCGCTGAACACACTCCGTCAGGGGGCTACGTTTGGACAAAGCCGCGACAAATGCCCCCAGAAAACTGTCCCCCGCGCCAGTGGGTTTCAGGGCTTGGGTCGGGTAGATGCCAGAGGCGAATTCGCCGTCAGCGGTCAGGGTGATCGCACCCTTTTCACCGCGTTTGTAAATCACGATCTGCGCGGTCTTTGCCAGATTGCGCGCGCAGTCCAGCCCTTGGCCATAATCGCCCGCCATGAAGCCAAACTCCACATCATTGCCGACAATCACATCACAAAGCGCACCTGCGCGGGAATAGACCTGCGCCGCCTCCTCGGCCGAGGGCCAGGAATATGGGCGATAGTCGATATCAAATATCAGCGGCACACCTGCCGCCCGTGCCAGATCAATGGCCCGAAACGCCGCCATGCGGGACGGCTCGGCGGCCAGCACTGTGCCGGTGGTGACCAGGGCGGAAAAGGCGGCATAATCCACGGCCTCGACATCGGGGATGGTCATCGCAAAATCGGCGGCATTGTTCCGGTAGATCACGGATTGGCAATCGTCGATCCGGGTTTCCACCACGGCCAGCGAATTGCGCGCCTCGCCCGGCACAGCACGGACATGGGTGCGGTCAACGCCATACTGATCAAGTTGGTTCAGGCAAAACCGCCCCACCGCATCGTCGGAAACACAAGTCACCAGCGAGGCATGACAGCCCAGCTTGACCAACGCCACGGCAATATTGGCCGACGATCCACCAAGGGCTGCGGTGAAGCGGACGGCGTCTTCGGTGCGTGTGCCGGGCGGGTCGGCGTAAAGATCCATGCCCGCGCGTCCCATGACAAGAAAGCGGCGTTCGCCAAGGCGGGAAAGGTCGGCCATCACACACCTTGCCTTTGCCGGACGCGTCCGGCCTCGAGGGCGGTCTGCTTGGCAGTGACCGCGGCGCGGTCGGACACCGCAACGGTACCAATTTCCCACCAGGCGTGGCCTTGGGTGGTCCAGCCATCATAGGGATCGACCTTCATCACGATCACGGTGGTTTTGTCAGAGCACTTGGCGCGCAAGAAGGCTTCGCCCAGTTCTGCGGGGTTGGCGACAGTTTCGGCGATAGCCCCCATCGCGCGGGCATGAGCTTCGAAATCGACGGTGCAGGGGGTGGGCACAGTCGGGCAATCGGCGATTAAGTTGTTGAAGCTTTCTTGCCCGGTGTTGTTTTGCAGTTTGTTGATGACCGCAAAGCCGCCGTTGTCCAACACGAGCACGATCAGTTTCTTGCCGGTCAGCACGGAAGAGTAGATATCGGAGTTCATCAGAAGATAACTGCCGTCGCCGACAAAGACGATGGTGTCGCGGTCAGGCTCTGCTTGCGCCTGCGCGATCCGCGCGCCCCAACCGCCTGCAATTTCATACCCCATGCAGGAAAAGCCAAACTCTACATCCACCGTACCAATGCCCAGTGTGCGCCAGTTTGCGGTGATTTCGGCGGGAAGACCGCCCGCCGCCGTCACAACCCTGTCGCGCGGATGGCACAGCGCGTTCACTACGCCAATGGCCTGGGAATAGGAATTGGGCCGGTTGCCATGGGCGACGTTGCCCGCAACATACGCGTCCCAAGTGCGGCGTTCGTCCTGCGCCTGTCCCATCCATGGTGCGGGTGCGCGGTGATCAGCAAGGGTTGCACTCAAAGCTGATAGCCCCAGTTTCGCATCCCCCACCACCGCCAGAGACAAATGCTTTGCCGCATCGTGACGCCCTGCGTTCAGCCCGATCAACCGGGCATCGGGGGCAAACACTGTCCACGATCCGGTTGTGAAATCCTGCAGCCGTGTGCCCACGGCCAGCACCACATCCGCTGCACCCGCAATCGCGTTGGCACTGTCTGATCCTGTCACGCCGATGGGGCCAATATTCAGCGGATGCGTCGCCAGCATGTTGGCGCGCCCGGCGATGGTTTCCACCACAGGAATTCCGTGCGCCTCGGCAAAGGCGGTCAACTCGGACACCGCAGCGGAATACTGCACCCCGCCGCCCGCCACGATGACAGGGCGTTTGGCACTGCGCAACAGGACCGCTGCTTCGGCAATCTCGGCGATGTCGGGGGTTTGTCGGCGAATGCGGTGGACGCGGCGGGAAAAGAAGGCTTCGGGGTAATCCCACGACCAACCCTGCAGGTCTTGCGGCAGGCCAAGGAAGGCCGGGCCACAATCGGCGGGGTCAAGCATCGTGGCAAGGGCGGCGGGCAGCGATTGCAGGATTTGCGCGGGATGGGTGATGCGGTCCCAATAGCGGCAGACGGAGCGGAAGGCGTCGTTGACGCCGATCGTCGGGTTCCCGAAGTGTTCAAGCTGTTGCAGCACCGGGTCAGGCAGACGGGTCAGAAAGGTATCGCCGCACAACATTAGCATCGGCAGACGGTTGGCATGGGCAAGGGCGGCAGCGGTCAACAGGTTCGCAGTTCCCGGCCCTGCACTTGCGGTGCAGAACATAAAGCGGCGCCGCAAGTAATACTTGGCATAGGCCGCTGCGGCAAAGCCCATGCTTTGTTCATTCTGCCCGCGGTACAGTGGCAGCGCGTCCTGTACGGGATACAGCGCCTCGCCCAGACAGGGCACGTTGCCATGGCCAAAGATGCCAAAGCCACCGCCGCAGATGCGGACCTCCTCGCCGTTAATCTCGATGAATTGGTTCATCAGATAGCGCACAATGGCTTGAGCCACGGTAAGCCTGATGCCGCTGCCGGTGTCGTTCATGGTTCCCCCGCCGTGTCCCTGCAATTCGCGGCCCCCAAAGGGGGCTTGCTTGGCGTATAGTCTCAGGATAGACATTTTGCAACCGGTTGCAATACCACGTAAGACAAGAGAGCCATGATGACGGAAATTGGTATAGGATTGATCGGCGGCGGCTATATGGGCAAGGCCCATGCGATTGCGCTGTCTGCCGTCGCGACCGTTTTTGACACGGCCCTGCGCCCAAAGCTTGAGGTGATTGCCGCCAATAGTGCGCAAAGCGCCGAGCGGTATCGCGCTGCTTACGGCTTTGCCCATGCCGCACGCGATTGGCAGGATCTGATCGCCCATCCAAAGGTGCAGGCTGTGGTGATAGCCTCGCCCCAGTCCACCCACCGCGCCATTGCCGAAGCGGCTTTTGCTGCTGGCAAACCGGTGTTTTGCGAAAAGCCACTGGGGGCGTCGCTGGACGATGCCCGCGCGATGGTTGCGGCAGCCGAGGCGTCGTGCCTCCCCAACATGATTGGCTTCAATTATGTGCGCACGCCCGCCACCCAGTTTGTGCGTAAATTGTTGGCCGAAGGGGCAATTGGAACCGTCACCTGGTTCAGGTGTGAACACACCGAAGATTTTCTTGCCGACCCAACCCTGCCCGCCACATGGCGCACCACGGGCCGGGCCAATGGCACCATGGGTGATCTGGCCCCGCACCCCATCAACCTGATGCTGGCCCTGATGGGTGACATTGCAGAACTTTCGGCGCGGATTGAAACGGTTCATCACAGCCGCCCCGGCCCGGATGGTCAGGTTGTCGTGGACAACGACGATCACGCCCAGATCATGCTGCGCTTTGCCTCAGGCGTGATGGGGCATCTTTATACCAGCCGCACTGCGACGGGCCGCAAAATGGGCTACGCTTATGAAATCCATGGCACAAAGGGCGCGATCCGCTTTGACCAGGAGGATCAGAACGCCGTCTGGCTGTACCGCGCCGAGGGTCCGCAGGCGACGCGCGGCTTCACCCGCATTCTGACCGGGCCGGAACATCCTGATTATGGCGCGTTCTGCCAGGGGCCGGGGCACGGCACCGGATATCAGGATCAGATCATCATCGAGGCGCGTGATTTTCTGACCGCAATTGCCACAAACCGCCCGGTGTGGCCCACCTTTCGCGATGGACTTGCTGTGGCGCAGATCATCGAAACAGCCTTTAAGGCAGCAGCGGACGGGCGTTGGCACGCCGTTCCCAAAGAGTAGGTAAGAACAGACAATGACCATACGCATCGGCAATGCGCCCTGTTCCTGGGGCGTGGAGTTTGCAGACGACCCCCGAAATCCTTCCTGGCGTCAGGTGTTGGCTGACTGCGCGGGCGCAGGTTATCGCGGGATCGAACTGGGCCCCATCGGATTCATGCCCGAAGACCCCGCGATCCTGGGCGAGGCATTGGCCGAAAACGGGCTCGAACTGATCGGCGGGGTGGTGTTCCGCCCATTTCATGACCCTGCCAAGTGGGATGAGGTTTGGGATGCCGCTGTGCGCACCTGCAAGGCGCTGACGGCGCATGGGGCAAAGCATCTGGTGCTGATCGACAGCATCTCGCCGCGCCGCGCGCCGACTGCTGGCCGTGCGGATGCCGCCGAACAGATGGACGCCGCTGAATGGGCCGCCTTCCGCGACCGGATTGCTACCGTGGCCAAGCTGGGGGCCGAGGACTACGGCCTGACCGTCGGCATTCATGCCCACGCCGCAGGGTTCATTGACTTCGAGCCGGAACTCGAGCGTCTGCTGAGTGAAGTGGACGAGAAGATCCTGAAGATCTGTTTCGACACGGGCCATCATTCCTATGCGGGCTATGATCCCGTGGCCTTCATGCGCCGCCACATCGACCGCATTTCCTACATGCATTTCAAAGATATAGACCCCAAGGTAAAGGAGCGTGCCATCGCCAACAGCACCGGGTTCTATGACGCCTGCGGTCAGGGAATCTTTTGCAATCTGGGCAAGGGCGACGTGGATTTCCCGGCGGTGCGCCAGATACTGCTGGATGCGGGCTTTGAAGGCTGGTGCACAGTGGAACAGGACTGTGATCCCACGCTGGATGTCAGCCCCATCGATGACGCACGGCTGAACCGCGAATACCTTTCTTCCATCGGATTCTGAGGAGACCAAACATGGAAAAACTGAACTGGGGGATGATCGGTGGCGGCGAAGGCAGCCAGATCGGCCCGGCACACCGTCTTGGCGCGCTTGCCGACGGGCACTTCAATCTGGCTGCCGGGGCGTTGGATCATCGCCCTGAAGCCGGACGCGACTATGCCATGCGTCTAGGCGTCGCCGCTGACCGCGCCTATGGCGACTGGACCGAGATGCTGGCAGGCGAACGTAACCGCGACGACAGGGTGGACCTTGTCACCGTTGCCACACCCAATTCGACCCATTTCGAGATCACCAAGGCGTTTCTAGAAGCAGGGTTCAACGTATTGTGCGAAAAGCCGATGACGATGACGGTGGAAGAGGGCGAAGAGATCGTCAGGGTGGCCGAAAAGACCGGTAAGATCTGCGCGGTGAACTACTGCTATTCCGCATATCCGATGGTGCGCCAGGCCCGTGCCATGGTGCGGGCTGGCGATATCGGGAACGTAAGACTGGTGGTGACCAACTTCAGCCACGGCCACCACGGCGATGCGACCGATGCCTACAACCCGCGCGTGCGCTGGCGCTATGATCCGGCGATGGCTGGGGTATCTGGGCAATTTGCAGATTGCGGCATCCACGCGCTGCATATGGCCAGCTTCATCTGCGA
>CANJQT010000149.1 GCA_947476475.1 Paracoccaceae bacterium
CCGTGCCCAGCCGGGCCCCCTGCACAAGCGAGCCATGCGAGCGCGGAAGGGGTGGATGGGCTGGCCTCGGCGACGGGGCGGGTTCCGCAGGCCGTCGTGGGTCAGAGAATGTGAACGCGTCGTGTCTCATTCACGTTGACAGGTTCCGCGGCGACGTGGGTGCGCTCCTAGAAAGGCGACTCCAGCGCTCGGCCCTCGTGTCGGAAACGTGCCGACCCGTGCTCTCCAATGGCGCACGTTTGTCGAAATGGCAGGCATTGGCCTCGTGCTAAGAAGCGCCCCATGTCGTACCGCCTCGTCCTTTCGCTGCTGACCCTGACTGCTGCGTGCGTCGACCCAAATCGTGACGTCCCACCGGACGGGAGCGGCGAACCGCCGCGAGGGGGCGACACCGACGTCACGACCGACACCGACGTTGACCCGTCGGGTGACCCCGGCGATGACGGCGCGGCGATCATCACCGTGGGAGCGGCGGATCGGATCCTCCTGATCGGCCATGTGCTTGCGCCGGACTCTGACTTCGACGGCTCGGTGCTCGTCGAGGCTGATCGAATCACGTGCGTGGAGCCAGGCGACGCTTGCGCTCTGCAGCCTGGGGCGCTCGGCGCCACGATCATCGACACCCACGGCGTCATCGCGCCCGGGCTGATCGACACGCACAACCACATCCTGTTCGACGTGTTTGACGACACCGACTGGCTGCCCCACCAGCTCTACACGAACCACAACCAGTGGACGGAGGAGCCTCGCTACAGCGCCATGCTCGACGTCAAGCAGTGCCTAGAGAACGCCTCCCAAGGCAAGCCAGACTACTGCGCGTTGACCACGTACGGGAGCTCGGACGGCAACGTCAAATGCGAGATGGACAAGTGGGGCGAGTTGAAAGGGCTGATCGCAGGGACCACGAGCATCGTTGGGCTGCCAGGCACGTCCTCGGCCTGCTTTGGCTCGCTCGCGCGCTCGATCGACACGTCCCAGAACGGCCTGTCGCAGGACAAGATCCAGACGAGCGCGATCTTCCCGCCATCCACGTCTTCGGCGGACGGCGTCTGCGCGAATTTTGCGGACGGGGACACTGAGGCGTACCTGATCCACGTCGGCGAGGGCGTCGACGCGTCGGCCCTTGGCGAGTTCACTAAGCTGTCCATCGCCGGTACAGACGACGGCTGCTTGCTCGCGCCGCAGACCGCCATCACGCACGCGACGGCGTTCACCGAAGCAGAGTTCGGGATCATGGCCGCGCGGGGCATGAAGCTGACCTGGTCGCCCGCGTCGAACCTCGCGCTCTACGGGCAGACGACCGACATCCCCAGCGCACTCGCCGCCCACGTGACGGTGGCCCTGGGGCCGGACTGGTCGATGGGTGGCAGCCAGAACATGCTCGACGAGCTCCGCGCCGCGGACGGGTACGACAACCTGATCTGGGGGAATCAGATCGCGCCGAAAGAGCTTGTGGCGATGGCGACAAGCCATGGCGCACAGGCGCTCGGGCTGGAGTCCATGTTGGGCTCGATCGCAGTGGGGTACTACGCGGACATTGTCGTGGTTGGTGGCCAGGCGGCGGCGCCTTACGACGCCATCCTTGCGGCGACGCCGGCGGACGTCCGTCTCGTGATGGTCGGGGGGACCGTCCTGTATGGAGACGTCGCGTTGGAAGACGCGGCCCCGGCGGCGCCTGGCTGCGACACCCTCGACATCTGCGGCACCCCAAAGTTCCTGTGCGTGGCGACGACGGACACAACGGACAAGCTGGATCAGACCTTTGCGGACATCAAGGACACGCTGGAGCAGGCGATGTCCGACGTTGACGACGTCAGCGGCGTCGGGTGGACGTTCTCGCCGCTCGCGCCCGTCGTGCAGTGCGGCTCGCGCGCGCGAGTGGGACGCGCGTCGTCGCGGTGGCGATCCCCGTAACTGCGCGACGGTCGCGAGCGCCTCGGCGCGGCTTGGAAGCGTGACGCACTCGGCACCGTTTCGTTTAGCGCGGAATTCGTGATCCTGTTTATGAGCGGACACGCCCTGAGAACCACTATGCGTCGACTCCTCCCGCTCTCGATCCTTCTGACGTCTTGCTCGGCAGAGACCTTCTTGGCGGTCCATGACGACCCGCCGAGGGTGACCATCCTACGACCCGTAGATCTGTCGACCTTTGCGGCTGGTCGGCCCGTGGAACTCTGCGCCGTCGTGAAGGACGAGGATGGCCCCGAACAGCTCGTCACGAGCCTCGAGAGCAGTCGAGAGGGTGCGCTCGAGGGTGTGTTCGAGGACTGCGACGGCGGCGGGAATTTTCACGCGCTCGTCAACCTCGGCCAGTCCTCGCAAGTGCTGGCGCTCTCGGTGTTCGACTCGCGCGGGCAGTCTGGTGCGGCGGCCGTGACGGTGATCCCAGAGGAGAATGCGCCCCCGTTCTGCTCGTGGGGTGTCCCCGCCGAAGGGCGGGTCGTGCCGCAGGGGGCGCCGCTCACCGTGGAGCTGTCTGTGGGTGACCCGGAAGGCGCGGCGTCTACCCTCGCGTGGACGCTGCGCAGCTCGAAGGATGGAACCGTCTTCGATGGCACGCCGCCGTCCAACGGCCAGATCCGGGAGACGATCTCCGGACTCTCCGAGGGCCTGCACGTGCTTGAAGCGACCGTCGTCGACCCTGGCGGGCTCAACGCGAAGTGCGGGACGTCGGTCACCGTGCTCGCGTGCGTTGACCTCGACGGCGACGGCGTCACCACCTGCGACGGCGACTGCGACGACGCGGACATCGCCGCGCGGCCGGGAGCGGCCGAGGTCGCGGATGGGAAGGACAACGACTGCGACGGCGCCACGGACGAGGGGACAGTGCTACGCGATGACGACGGCGACGGCTTCCGCGAGATCGACGGTGACTGCGATGACGCTGACGTCACCGTGAACCCGGACGCGGCGGACGCGCCCTACGACGCGCAGGACACCAACTGCGACGGCGTGTCCGACTTCGACGCCGATCGCGATGGCTACGATGCCTCGAACTGGGGTGGAACGGACTGCGAGGACGCCGACGCGGACATCAACCCTGGCGCGGACGAGGTTTGGTACGATGGCATCGACCAGGACTGCGACGGCGGGTCCGACTACGACCAGGACCGCGACGGATACGACACCGTCGCGTACGCCAATGGGGAGGACTGCGACGACACGGATTACGCCAGGAGCCCCTCCGTGGCCGAACGGTTCTACGACGGTATCGACCAAGACTGTCGGGGCGACGATGATTACGATAGCGACCACGATGGGGAGCGCCGCGAGGCAAACGGCGGGACCGACTGTGACGACGACGATCCGGCCGTGGGGTTGACTCGTCCGGAGCGTTGGTATGACGGCATCGATCAGGACTGCGATGGCGACGACGACTTCGACCAGGACGGCGACGGCGAGGACGCAGACTTCGCGCGAGGCACCGACTGCGACGATTTGGATTGGACCGTACGC
This sequence comes from Paracoccaceae bacterium, assembly GCA_947476475.1. Taxonomy (GTDB): domain Bacteria; phylum Pseudomonadota; class Alphaproteobacteria; order Rhodobacterales; family Rhodobacteraceae; genus TMP-24. The sequence goes on from CANJQT010000149.1 coordinate 3,457, forward strand.
GCTGGCGCGGCAGAGGTCTGGTATGACGGCGTCGATCAGGACTGCTCGGGCGGCTCCGACTACGACCAAGACGGTGATGGTCAGACGGCAGAGGTCGCTGGCGGCGCCGACTGTGACGACACCATGTCGGACGTGCGGGTCGGTGCCACGGATGCGCCCTATGACGGCGTCGACTCGGACTGCTCTGGCGGCTCCGACGACGACGCGGACCAAGATGGCTTCGACGCGTTGGCGCGGGGCGGTTCCGACTGCGACGATCAGGATCGATCGGTTCACGTCGGCGCTGTGGAGATATGGTACGACGGCGAGGATCAGGACTGCTCTGGGGGGTCGGACCACGATCAGGACGGCGATGGCTATACGGCGCTCGCGGCGCCAGATGGGAGCGCGGATGACTGCAACGACGCCCGCAGCGCGGTGCACGTTGGCGCGCCGGACGCACCCTACGACGGGGTAGACAGCGACTGCGCCGGAGACAACGACTTTGACGCAGACGGAGACGGGCAGATCGCCTCCGCCTGGGGCGGCGCTGACTGCGACGATCACGCGGCCGCGATCCGGTTGGGCGCGGCGGAGATCTGGTACGACGGGATCGACCAGAACTGCTCCGGCGGCTCCGACTTCGACCGCGACGGAGACGGCTATACGAAGCTCGGCGCGCCGGATGGCAGCGCCGATGACTGCGATGACGGGCCCTTCGGATACCTGGTTCACCCCGGCGCGCAGGAGATCTGGTACGATCGTGTGGACGAGAACTGCTCTGGTGGATCCGACTTCGACCTTGACGGAGACGGGTACGACGCGGCGACGTTCGGCGGGGCCGACTGCGACGACACGGCCTCGTCGGTGTCCCCCGGCGCTGTGGAACAACGCAACGGCGGCGATGACGATTGTGACGGCAGCTGTGACGAAGGGCTGATCGGCGCGGGCGACCTGCTCATTACAGAGATCCACCGCAACCCGTTCGCCGTGACGGACGACCGCGGTGAGTGGTTTGAGGTCTACAATAAGACGGCTGTAGACATCGTTATGTGCCGTGACTGGACGGTCCTGGACGACAACATCGACAACTTTCAGGTGCTCAAGAACGTTCGGGTCCCCGCGGGAGGGTACGCGGTCTTCGGTCGGTTCTCGGACACGTCGATTAACGGAGGCGTGAGCGTCACGTACCCATATGGCGGCGCGATGGACCTTGGCAACTCGGCGGACGAGCTCACGATCGCGTTCGACGGCGTCGAGATCGACCGTGTTGCTTGGTTGGCCAGCGGTTGGCCGGCGATAGCGGGGAAGTCGATGCAGCTCGGCCTAGCGAAGCTGGACGCGACCTTGAACGACGTGGGCGGAAGCTGGTGCGTGGGCAAGGCCACGTTCGGCGCGGGTGACAAGGGTACGCCAGGCCTCGTCAACGACGGGTGCCCCTGATGCGCGTCGTCGGGATCATCTTCGGCATGGCCGCTTGCACTGCACATGCGAGTGGTCCTGTCGCGCTGGACACGGGAGCTGCCGTGGTGGCAACCCCAGCTTACGAAGACTAAGACGAAGCTGGAGACAGCGCGAGCGGTTCGCTCGTCAAAGACGACAGCGACGTCGGGGATACGGATACGCGGCTCGACGCGGCAGCCGCGCAGGCGGATCTGCATGCTGCGCTCGACAGCAGCGTTCCTGGCCTGCTCTACCTCTCCGAGTCAGAGTCCGTCGTCGAGGTCGTAATTGTGCCGGATGGCGCCACGCCGTTTCCGACGGCCGCATCCATTCATGGGCGCCTTCGCGACGTGTGGAACGCGTCTTCGGGGACGGCGGCGCTCGCCGACCGGTATGTCGAGCGCGTCGACCTCAGCGTGTTCTTCGACCGGCTCACCGTGCCACAGTTCTATTGGACCGAGTTTGAGCAGCAGCAGCAGGCTGGCTGGCTGGCTGTTCGGGCAGTGTTCGAAGACGGACTCGCGCCCGCGGTGGTGTTTCGACTTGGGGAACACGATCTCGGTGGCGGCCGCGTGGCGGGCTCGGTTGAGGTCTACGTGCTGGGTGCCACGGCGGACGGTGATTTGGTCGGCATACACGTTACGTCGATCGAGACCTGATAGCGCCGATCACGCTGGCCGAACCTTGTAGCCGCAGTGCTTCACCCAGGCGGCCGCCTGGCTCGTTCGGATGTTCCGTGCCGCCGCATCGATCGCTTCGTCGAGCGCCGCGTGCGTTCGTGCTCGGCTCTCCCGGAGCCAGTGCTTC
>CANJQT010000150.1 GCA_947476475.1 Paracoccaceae bacterium
GACTTCTAGGGCGTATTCATCTGACTGGCCTCGAGGATGAGGTGGTAAAGAACCTCAGCCATGGTCAGCAGCAATGGCTGTCGATCGGCATGTCCATTGCGCTGGAACCCGAAGTTTTGCTTCTGGACGAGCCAGCGGCGGGGATGGGACCAGAGGAAACCGCATCAACCGCTGAAATTCTGCGATCTCTAAATGCCGATGGAATGACTGTGATCGTGATCGAGCATGACATGGAGTTCATCCGTAGCCTGCATTCGCGCACCACGGTGCTGCATTTCGGTGCGCTGTTTGCGCAAGGTAGTTACGAAGACATTGAAAGGAATGAGGACGTGCTCAGAATCTATCTTGGCAAGGCATGACGGCATGAGTGCAAAGACATTGCTGAACGTGACGGATCTGCGGTCGGGTTACGGGCGCGTGGGTATCATCAATGGCATCAGTTTAGCCGTGAAGGAAGGCGAGATTCTCGCTGTAATTGGGCGCAACGGCGTGGGCAAGACGACGTTTATGAAGACGATCATCGGGGAGGTTCCGATCTTTGGCGGCAAGATAACGCTGAACGGCATTGAGGTGCAAAAACTGCCCGCCGCCCAGCGGGCGCAACTCGGCATCGGCTATGTGCCGCAGGGGCGTGGCCTATTCAACAGCCTTACGGTGGGTGAAAACCTTCGCCTTGGAAAGCTAGTGGGAGGCAAACCGCAACAGACCAACTATGATAGGGTCTACGATTTCTTTCCAGTTCTGAAAGAGCGTCTCACTCAGATCGCTGGCACGATGAGTGGTGGACAGCAGCAGCAACTGGCGATCGGGCGGATACTAGTTGGCAATCCGCGCATCATCCTGCTTGACGAGCCCTCGGAGGGAATACAGCCGAACATCGTTCAATCCATAGGTGAGATTATCCGTCGTATTCGCGACAGGGAGGGGTTGACCGTAATTATAGTGGAGCAGAATCTTGACCTAATTCAAGCCAGTGCGGACCGTTGTATTGTCGTAGAAAAGGGGCTTGTAGTTGATGAAATCTCACCCGAGGCCTTGGCCGATCCCGCCGTTGCCAAGAAGTATCTTGCGATCTGAAGCCTTTTTTCGGTTCTTCATTTCTGAGGTAATGGAGGCTCTGTTGCAACAGAGCCCAAACAGAGACTAGTTCGCATTAGTCTGACATCACCGTGAAATCTTGTGCGACACGTTCGCCGGACAGGCAGCGCACGAACAGCCAGCCACCCCTGCAAAAAACCGCAGCGCCGACATTTCATTGCCCTATGGTAAAAAAAGTTTCTCTGTAGTTGAAAAGCAAAATCTTCAGTGCTAGCGTTGCGGAAAGAGAAGAAGGAGACGACACCTTGTGTGGCATCGTAGGACTATTCCTAAAGGACCCGAAGCTTGAACCGAAGCTTGGTGCAATGCTGACGGATATGCTGATCACCATGACGGACCGGGGACCCGATTCGGCAGGGATCGCAATTTATTCCGGCGCGAAGGATGGGATCGGCAAGATCACAGTTCAGTCCGCCCATCCGGGCGTCGACTTCAAGAACCTGGACTTGGATCTGAAGGAAGCCATCGGCAAACCGGTGCTGATGCTGGTGAAAAGCTCGCATGCGGTGCTTGAAGTGCCGATCGACCAGATCGAGGCCGCGCGGTCCGCGCTGGCACATCTGCGCCCGTCGCTGAAAGTGATGAGCACGGGTGATTGCATAGAGATCTTCAAGGAGGTTGGCCTGCCCAAGGATGTGGCCGCGCGCTTTGACGTATCCAAGATGTCGGGCACTCACGGAATCGGGCACACACGCATGGCCACCGAATCGGCTGTCACAACCATGGGTGCTCATCCGTTCTCGACCGGGTCGGATCAATGCCTTGTCCATAACGGATCCCTGTCGAACCACAACTCGGTTCGCCGGGAGTTGCGGCAGGCCGGTATGACCTTCGAGACCGAGAACGACACCGAGGTGGCCGCCGCCTTCATTAGCCACAAACTGCATGAGGGTGACTCGCTCGGCCACGCAATGGAGGCAACACTGACCGATCTGGACGGGTTCTTCACTTTTGTCGTGGGTACCAAGAACGGGTTCGGTGTGGTGCGTGACCCCATTGCCTGTAAGCCTGCCGTCATGGCCGAAACCGATGAATATGTCGCCTTCGGATCCGAATACCGGGCGCTGGTGAACCTGCCAGGCATCGAAAATGCTCGGGTTTGGGAACCGGAGCCCGCAACTGTCTATTTCTGGGAGCGTTGAGCGAATGCAGACCTTTGATCTTGGCGCTGAGGGGTTGCGTGCGCTCAACTCTTCGCTTCACGCCCTGAAAGGGCAAACGAACATGACCGCGTGGGAGGTCGTCAACCCGAAGGGCGCCCACGCCATCGCCGCTGGCGTCGATGCGCCAGTCGACATCACGGTGCGCGGATCAACCGGCTATTACTGCGCAGGCATGAACAAACAGGCGACGATTCGCATCAAGGGCAGCGCCGGACCAGGCGTGGCCGAAAACATGATGTCCGGCACCGTCATCATCGACGGCGACGCCAGCCAATATGCCGGTGCAACCGGGCGCGGCGGCCTTTTGGTGATCAAGGGCAATGCCAGCAGCCGTTGCGGCATCTCGATGAAAGGCATCAATATCGTGGTGCATGGTAACATCGGCCACATGTCGGCCTTCATGGCGCAGTCAGGCAATCTTGTGGTGCTTGGCAATGCGGGTGAGGCGCTGGGCGACAGCCTTTATGAGGCTCGCTTGTTTGTCCGCGGCACCGTCAAGTCACTGGGCACGGATTGCATCGAAAAAGAGATGCGCCCCGAACATTTCGAAATTCTGGAAGACCTGCTGAAACGCGGCGAGGCGGATGCAAAAGCAAGGCCGGAAGAATTCCGGCGTTATGGCTCTGCCCGTCAGCTATATAACTTCAACATCGACAACGCGTCGGCCTACTGAGGCAGAAGAATGAGCGATTTTCCCAAAACACCCCCCCGTTTCTCTGCCACTTTCACCCCGGCCGTGAATGCCGAAATCCGCCGCGCGGCGGCCAGCGGCATTTACGATATTCGTGGCGGCGGCACAAAGCGGCACCTGCCGCATTTCGATGACCTTCTGTTTCTTGGTGCCTCGATCAGCCGCTATCCGCTGGAAGGCTACCGCGAAAAATGCGCCACGGATGTCTGGCTGGGCACCCGTTTCGCCAAGAAGCCGATACATCTGGACATTCCGGTAACCATTGCGGGTATGTCCTTTGGCGCGCTGTCAGGCCCTGCGAAAGAGGCTTTGGGCAGGGGCGCATCTGCAGCGGGCACCTCGACCACGACCGGCGACGGAGGGATGACCGAGGAGGAGCGCGGCCATTCCAACACGCTGGTCTATCAATATCTGCCCTCGCGCTACGGCATGAATCCCGATGACCTTCGCCGCGCCGATGCAATCGAGGTCGTGGTCGGCCAAGGCGCCAAGCCCGGTGGTGGCGGCATGCTGCTGGGCCAAAAGATCAGCGACCGGGTAGCCAACATGCGGAACCTGCCCAAGGGCATCGACCAGCGCTCGGCCTGCCGACACCCAGACTGGACAGGCCCCGATGATCTTGAAATCAAGATCATGGAAATCCGCGAGATTACGGATTGGGAAAAGCCGATCTACGTCAAGGTTGGCGGTGCCCGCCCGTACTACGACACAGCGTTGGCGGTGAAAGCGGGCGCGGATGTTGTTGTCCTGGACGGGATGCAGGGCGGCACAGCCGCGACGCAGGATGTGTTCATCGAGCATGTCGGAATGCCGATCCTGGCCTGCATTCCGCAAGCAGTGAGGGCGCTTCAAGACCTTGGCATGCACAGAAAAGTGCAGCTGATCGTTTCCGGCGGCATCCGTTCGGGCGCAGATGTCGCCAAAGCGATGGCGCTTGGGGCGGATGCGGTCGCCATCGGAACGGCTGCCCTGATCGCTTTGGGGGACAATGACCCGAAGTGGGAAGCCGAGTACCAGAAGCTGGGAACCACGGCGGACGCCTATGACGACTGGCACGAAGGCCGCGACCCAGCTGGCATCACCACTCAGGACCCGGAACTGTACAAGCGGTTTGACCCCATTCTGGGCGGCCGTCGCTTGAAAAACTACCTGAAAGTGATGACGCTGGAAGCACAGACCATCGCGCGGGCCTGCGGCAAGAACCATCTTCACAACCTGGAACCCGAGGATCTCTGCGCCCTGACAATCGAAGCGGCGGCCATGGCAGGCGTTCCGATTGCCGGCACTAATTGGATCCCGGGACGCACCGGCGGTTTCTGAAAAATATAAAGACGACAGGGAGTTACAAAAATGGCGAAAGACCTTGCCAAGTGGGCAAAGGAAAAGGGCGTCAAGTATTTCATGGTCTCCTATACCGATTTGTTCGGAGGCCAGCGCGCGAAACTTGTGCCAACTCAGGCGATAAATGACATGGCAGTTGACGGGGCCGGCTTTGCGGGCTTTGCCACCTGGCTTGACCTGACGCCTGCCCACCCCGACATGATGGCCGTGCCCGATCCGGAATCGGCAATTCAGCTGCCTTGGAAGAAAGAAGTCGCCTGGCTGGCCTCCAACTGCGTGATGGAAAATCAGCCTGTCGCCCAGGCACCGCGCAACGTTTTGCGCCGCCTGATCGATGAAGCCGCCAAGGAAGGCTTGCGGGTCAAGACGGGGGTTGAGCCGGAATTCTTCCTGCTGACCCCCGAAGGTGACCGGATAGCGGACCCCTACGACAATGCCGAAAAGCCCTGCTACGACCAGCAAGCCGTGATGCGTCAGTATGATGTCATCTCGGAAGTCTGCGATTACATGCTGGAACTGGGTTGGGAAGCCTACCAGAACGACCATGAAGACGCGATCGGCCAGTTCGAGATGAACTGGAAATACGACGACGTCCTTCAAACCGCCGACAAGCACAGCTTCTTCAAGTTCATGATGAAGTCGGTGGCGGAAAAGCATGGCCTTCGCGCGACCTTCATGCCGAAGCCCTTCAAGGGACTTACCGGGTCGGGCTGTCATGCCCACATTTCGGTCTGGTCACTGGACGGCAAGAAGAACGCATTTGCGGATGATTCCAAAGAGCTTGGCCTTTCAGATCAAGGCCGGACCTTCCTTGGCGGGATCATGAAGCACGCATCAGCGCTTGCAGCGATCTGCAACCCGACGGTGAACAGTTACAAGCGCATCAATGCGCCTCGCACGTCCTCTGGTGCAACCTGGGCTCCGAACACGGTGACCTGGACTGGCAACAACCGCACCCATATGGTGCGGGTGCCCGGCCCCGGCCGGTTCGAACTACGCTTGCCGGACGGGGCCGCGAACCCTTATCTTATGCAGGCCGTGATCCTTGCGGCAGGCATTGATGGCGTTCGGACAAAGGCTGACCCCGGTCGACGCTATGACATCGACATGTATCAGATGGGCCATACGGTGAAGAACGCGCCGAAGCTGCCCTTGAACATGCTGGACGCCTTGCGCGAATACGACAAGGACAAGACGCTCAAATCCATGATGGGCGATGAATTCTCTGCGGCCTATCTGAAGCTGAAGCACAAGGAATGGGACAGCTACGCGTCGCATTTCTCGAAGTGGGAATCAGAAAACACGCTGGATATCTGACA
>CANJQT010000151.1 GCA_947476475.1 Paracoccaceae bacterium
CGAAATCAACCCGATCTCCCCGCGCCAAGCCCGCACCCTCCAGGTGATCCATGAAACGCGCCCCTCGCAGCCGTCAACGCCATGATTTATATGCGAAATATCACGATTACGACAGCGAAATCAGCGACTTACTTGGAGAATGTGGGATACAGATTCGAACCGAAACGCCAGCTTCAGCTGGCCCAGGCGTTCCTTCGCGCGAAAACCGGTTAAAAGGCCGTGCCCTTCGTCAGGCAGCGCCCCAAGAACAGTTCGTTTCCATATCTGCAACGACAATCTTGGCGTAATTGCCATAGTCACGCATGTGGTGCAGAGCGCGCGCTTTCACGCTTCATCGAGGCGGCGCAGGCCCGATTCCTGCAGTTCGGTGTGGCATTGAAGGAAATCGGTGATGATTGTTTCCAACGAAGAGCGCCTTTAACCCTGCCAAAGCAGCGCCTGTCTGATTTTCCTTCACAAATCGCGGCTTTTCTGAGAAATGTTAAACCATATTAGTGCCCGTATCATAGGGCAGAAACCAGCTTATCGGATCCGGCCATTCTCCGGAAGTTTCGTCAACGGTTCTTGGTCCTGACTATTTTTTAAGGCCCGACTTTCGGGATATTTGATCTTCGGCATGTGACCATTTTGGGTCAGTGAAGTGCCGACACCATTGGAAAGCACATTATGAATATCGAGATTTCCTCATCCGCTTTTGAATCCGCCCTTTCCCTGGACCTGCCCCACGCGACCGGCGGCCTTGATGCGGGGCGCGTTGGTGCTGCACCCAAGCTGGCCCGCGACTGGTCCCTGCCCGGCCTGTGCTGGAACGCCTCTGTCATGACATCGTTCGGGGCGCTGCCGGTGCAGGTTCTGCGCCAGCATGACCCGCTTCGCCTGTCCGACGGACAAATTGCCCGCGTAGCATGGGTTGACAAAATCCAGTTGGACGAAGGCTTTCTGGCCGCTTACCCGGATGCACAACCCGTCTTGATCCGTGCAGGCGCCTTGGGCCATGGCCTGCCCGCGCAGGACATTCTGGTGTCGCCAGAGCAGAAAATCGCCGTGCGCGGCATGAACTATACCACAGAATTGAAGGCGGCACGCGACATGCTGGGCCGCCCTGGCATCATGCGCAAGCCGCAGTCGATGCTGACCTATTATATGTTCCATTGCGGACAGGCTGCCAGGGTTTCGGTGGAAGGGCTTTCCCTTCACACCGCCCCCTGACAGATCTGAAGCCCCGCCCAACTTAATCACCCTTTGTTGGGCGGGGCCGACTAACCTTACATGTCAAAGACCCCGGCCCGGCGGACGGAAGGCAAACGTCAGAGCGCGTCAGAAATCGCCGCTCGCGGCCGTTGTCCAGACTGAACATGCCGCCCCGCCCGGTAACGGCGTCGATGATCAGGTCAGTATGGCGCCAGCGTTCGAACTGCGCGCCAGAGATCCAGAATGGCGCCGGGCCGACATAGCCCATCAGCACATCATGCTGGCCAAGGCGAAAGCCGCCCTGCGGGTAGCACATGGGCGAAGATCCATCGCAGCACCCGCCCGACTGATGAAACATCACCGGGCCATGCTCGGCGATGATTTCGTCCAGAAGCGCCAACGCCGCCGGTGTTGCGGAAACCTTGTCGTGCATGCCGCATCCTTTGCTTTCGTAAGGGGCCGGAATGGGCACGAAGGGGGCATTTCCACCCCCTTCGCCCTAAAGTAGCTCAGAAAAATCCAAGCTTTTTCGGACTGTAGCTGACCAGCATGTTCTTGGTCTGCTGATAATGGTCCAGCATCATCTTGTGCGTCTCGCGCCCGATGCCCGATTGTTTGTAGCCGCCAAAGGCCGCATGCGCCGGGTAGGCGTGATAGCAGTTGGTCCAGACCCGGCCGGCCTTGATCGCCCGGCCAAAGCGGTAACAGGTGTTGGCGTCGCGGCTCCATACGCCGGCGCCAAGGCCGTAGAGCGTGTCATTGGCGATCGACAGCGCATCGGCATCGTCCTTGAAGGTGGTCACTGACACCACGGGGCCAAAGATCTCTTCCTGGAAGACCCGCATCTTGTTGTGGCCACGCAGGACAGTGGGCTGGATGTAATAACCCCCCGCCAGATCGCCCGGCAATTTTGCCTGCGCGCCGCCGGTCAGAACCTCTGCCCCTTCCTTGCTGCCAATGTCGAAGTGGGACAGAATCTTTTCCATCTGTTCACCAGAGGCCTGGGCGCCGATCATCGTCGCACCGTCCCGCGGATCGCCCTGAACAATGGCTTTCACCCGCTTCAATGCGCGTTCCATGAACCGGTCATAGATGCTTTCATGGATCAAGGCGCGCGACGGACAGGTGCAGACTTCGCCCTGATTGAGGGCAAACATGACGAATCCTTCGATGGCCTTGTCGAAGAAATCATCATCTTCGGCACAAACATCCTTGAAGAAGATGTTCGGCGACTTGCCCCCCAGTTCCAGCGTTACGGGGATCAGGTTCTCGCTGGCGTATTGCATGATCAGGCGGCCCGTCGTCGTCTCTCCGGTAAAGGCGATCTTGGCGATACGGGGGCTTGAGGCGAGCGGCTTTCCCGCCTCAAGCCCAAAGCCGTTGACGATGTTAAGGACGCCAGGGGGAAGAAGATCTCCGATGAGTTCCGCCCAAAGCATGATGGTCGCGGGTGTCTGTTCGGCGGGCTTCAGTACCACGCAGTTACCGGCGGCAAGTGCCGGTGCAAGTTTCCACACCGCCATCAACAGCGGGAAGTTCCATGGGATGATCTGGCCCACGACGCCCAGCGGTTCGTGGAAGTGGTAGGCGACGGTATCGTCATCTATTTCGGACATCGAGCCTTCCTGCGCGCGCAGGCAACCCGCGAAGTAGCGGAAATGGTCGATGGCCAAAGGCAGGTCAGCAGCGCGGGTTTCGCGGATCGGTTTGCCATTGTCCCAGGTCTCGGCTGTGGCCAGAAGTTCCAGGTTGGCCTCCATGCGGTCGGCGATCGCCAGCAACGCATTGGCACGCGCGGTCGGGCTGGTGCGACCCCAGGCGTCCTTGGCGGCGTGGGCAGCGTCCAGAGCCGCTTCGATGTCGGCGGCATCCGAACGAGCGATCTCACCTATGGCAAGGCCGGTCAGAGGAGAGACGTTGGTGAAGTAGCGCTTGGCGCGCGGGGGTGTGAAGGTTCCATTGATGAAGTTGTCATAGCGTGAACGAAATGGCATGGTCATCACGCCTTGGAAAACGGCGGTCATATCATTTGGCATTTTGTGTCTTCTCCCTGTGAGCGGCCATCCGAAAGGCCGGAACAGAAGAAAGCCTGCGCGCCCGACGAAACATTGGATAGGGGGACAACTGGCTGCTTGCAGGGCGTTTGTCTCAGGCTTGAGACAGGCAAGCGGTTAAACCTAGAACTGCAGTCCCAACGCGTGGGCCTTGCGGTAAAAGGTGGCCCGCCCGATGCCCAGTTCGCGCGCTGCAAGACTGACATTGCCTCGCGCACGCGCCAGCGCCATTTCGGCACGTTGCGCGGCGGCAAGGCCCTGATCTTGCGGCCCCTCCATCAGATCGGCCGCCGCAATCTGGCCGATCATGCGCGCCTCAATGCCAAGGTGTTTGCGCGCGGCCCGCGTGGCCCCAACCACCAGATCATCACGGTTCAGGGCCAAAAGCATTGCGCCACCCGGTGCCGACTCGCCACCGCCCGTCGACAGAATCCGCGCGCCTGCGAAGGATGCGCGGAAAAGATCCGCCTCGACCCTTTGGGCCGCATCTTGCACGGTCAGCGCCACGAGCCGCGCATAGGCCTCGCCGACATCCGCGCGTGATGAGGAGACATCGATCACCCCCACCAGGTCGCCCTCGGCCCCAAAGACCGGGGCACCCATGCAGGTCAGGCCAATATTGCCGGTGCGAAAATGCTGGTCACGAAAAACGACCACCGGCCGCGCCTCGGCAAGGGCTGTGCCGATGCCGTTGGTGCCTTCGGCGCCCTCGCTCCAGTCGGTGCCGGGGGCCAGACCGGCGCGGTGAAAATACTCTGCATCCGCTGGGCGGACCCGTTCGTCGAGGACAAGGCCCCTCGCATCGGTCAAAAGCACCGAACAGCCGGCATCAAGCGCCACCCGCGCCAACCGATCAAGAACGGGCAAAGCCACCGACAGCAACAGCCCATTGGCCTCGCGACGCTGGTGAATGTCGGCTTCGGACAGTCTGCCGCTGCGCGCTGCGGTTTCGGGGTCGATCTGGTGATGCAACAGCGAACGCCGCCAACTGGCGGCAAAGCCCGACCGGCCAAGCGCCGCGTCGGACGTCGCGGCAGCCCGGACGGTGTCGGCATGATGCTTGCCTCGTGACAGGCGCGCGGGCGCCGGGCCTTGCGGTGCCATCAGCGAAAGCCTCCCGTCTTTGCCTATGGTCTGGAACAAGGCTAGGCCTGCTTGACCAAAAAGCAATCAGAAAGGCGCGCCGGACCTATTCACCTGTCTCATTATCGAGACAGTCTTCATCGCTTTGTTTGCGGCCGCGAAACCCGGTGGCCACAACAAATTTTTCGGAACTGTCGGCACGGCTTGAGGGAGGCTTCACATTCGCGACCTTGTTGAAGGACCGTTTCAGGATTGTCTGAAGCGCGTTTTCCGCGCCGCCGGCCAGCACTTTGGCGACGAAGGTGCCGCCCTCTTCCAGAACGTCGAACGCGAAGCCCGCAGCAGCCTCGCACAGTGCGATGATGCGCAAATGGTCGGTTCCCTTGTGCCCCGATGCCGATGCCGCCATGTCAGACATCACCACATCAGCAGGACCGCCCAGCCAGGCCTTGACCTTTTCGTCTGCACCATCTTCCAGGAAATCTAGCTGATGGATTTCAGCCCCGCTAATCGGTTCAACCTCTTGAAGATCAATGCCAAGCACTCGTCCGATTTTCTTACCAGACTTTTCGCCAAGCGCGTTCACCCGCTGAACCGCTACCTGGCACCAGCCGCCAGGCGCGCAGCCGAGATCGACCACCCGTGCACCTGGCACAAGGAAACGGAACTTGTCGTCAAGTTCCAGAATCTTGTAGGCCGCACGACCGCGAAAGCCCTCTTTCTTGGCGCGTTGGACGTAGGGGTCGTTCAGCTGCCGTTCCAGCCAGAGGGTAGAGGACAGCTTGCGCCCCTTGGCGGTCTTGACCCGCACCCGCAGTTCGCGCTGACCGCGTCCTGACGTGTTTCCCGAAGGAGTCTTGGCCATTCTTCCCCCAGATTTGTCGGTTGCTTCCCCTGCCCCATAGCGAAACATGCCACCGACCGCAATCACGCGGCCAAAATCAATACGGAGCCTCTTCCAGAACGCCATCCGCCGACATCTGCGCGTAGAGCAACCCCTCGCGCAGGCCGCGGTCAGCCACGGACAGCCGGTCAGTCGGCCAAGCGCGCATCAGCGCCTGCAGGATGGCCGACCCCGACATGATCAGGGAATGGCGGTCGCGGCCGATGCGCGGGTCATTGCGCCGCCCTTCGGGGCCAAGGCTCAGGTAGTCGCGGATCACCCGGTCTATCTGATCGGAGGTCATGCGCAGCCCGTCCACCTTGGTCCGGTCATAGCGTTTCAGTCCCAGATGGCTGGCCGCC
>CANJQT010000152.1 GCA_947476475.1 Paracoccaceae bacterium
CGAAATCAACCCGATCTCCCCGCGCCAAGCCCGCACCCTCCAGGTGATCCATGAAACGCGCCCCTCGCAGCCGTCAACGCCATGATTTATATGCGAAATATCACGATTACGACAGCGAAATCAGCGACTTACTTGGAGAATGTGGGATCAAGGCTGCTGAGTGCGCTCCACCGGATGCTGCCGGTGTTCGCGAAGGCCCAGTGCACGGTCGGATCCTGCATAACCATGCTTCGACTGGAATAAAGATCGAGCCAATCCTTCGCATAAGATTGGAGCAAATATCGTGGGGTGGTGAACTCGATGTGGAGAGCGATGGCAAATCCGGCAGGACTGCGCGATCTAAGCCGTTTCAACAGGACATGAGGTGTTTCCATCAGACTCTGCGCGTATTGCTATAATTCATTTGTTTCACGACAAATGCGTGGCATAAGTTGCTTGTCGCACATTCTAATTGCGGAATGCAAATCCTTGACGCGAGAGTTCATCAGATCAGCACGGGTTGGCGACGCGCCCGCCGGCGGTGAGTTCGCGTCACTTGCACCAGCTGGATACTATGTTGCGTTACGCATCGGCTTTGCTTTTCCATTGGCAGAGCATAATGCGCTGCCTCTGGCTTGGGTTGATCACTATACCAAGCAGAATTACATGTTGTTTGATCCCGTCATGCAGTGGCTTTATAATCATTCGGGTGCAGTGCGCTGGAGCGCCATCGACCTGCCGGATCCTCGCGGGATTTTGGCTGCCGCCGCAAGACACGGCTTGGATTTCGGTGTCGCAATCTGTTTCGACGATCCAGGACCGAAGGGGCAGCGTAGCTTTGGATGCTTTGCCCGTCGCGACCGAGAGTTCACCGATGACGAAATTGGCATTCTGAGTGCAAAACTTGAATGGCTCCACGTCGCAATGGCGCCGCCCACCAATCTGACAAAGGCCGAGCTGGAAGCTTTGCGTATGGTCAAGGAGGGGCATCTGGTGAAGGAAATTGCCAACCGTCTGGGCGTATCGGAAGGAGCCGTGAAGCAGAGGCTGAAAAATGCGAAGGTGAAGCTTGGAGCCAAGACTGGCAGCCAGGCCGTGTCCGCCGCTACGGGATATGGTCTAATCTAGGTAATAAATGAGTCTGAAAGGACACATCCAATAGATTAGTTTTATTTTCTATAACAACTTCAGGTGTAGTTATTGGAATACTGAAGTCTACTTGCCTCGCCAAAAAACAGGAGAGGCAACCATGCAAAGCATTACCTTCGATCTGTCCGATCTGCATCGTTATGGTACCGCTTTTTACGATTACCTGCGGTTGAGAAAGCGCTTCTTTGTAGACACGCTGGGTTGGGATATTCCCCACAATGACAGCGTCGAGATGGATCAGTATGACAATCCTCTCGCGCATTACTCTCTCGTTCTACGCGATGGTGTGCTCATTGGTGGTGCGCGTGCCATGCCAACGACATCAACCTGGGGACAGTACACCTACATGTTGCGTGACGCGGTGGCAGGGAAGTTGGTTGATATTCCCGCGCAAGTCATGGGCGCAGAGGTGCAGACCCCAAGGGTTTGGGAATGTACGAGGCTAGTGATATCTGATGCCGTCAACACCCATCACGACCGATCCGAATGCCTTTCGTTGATTGTCGAAGGTTTGGCCGATGTGGCCCGCCGTCATGGTGCCACCGAGTTGATGTCGCTTTCGCCACTGTCGCTGATGAGGGCTTTGCGGCAGTTGGGGTGGCAAGCCGACAGGATCGGCGAACCCTATGACAACCCGGGCGACGGCCGACGATATGCGGTTCTTTCAATGCCCGCAGAAAAGAGGGTCCCGGCGCTGCAACACTGATCCGGTCAAGGTGGCGCCAGGTCCATGGCGCCGTGTAAGGGACGCACTCGGTGGAAATCCGCAGCAAAGTCTGCTTGCACCGGGGGCCGCGCAGGCTATTGTCGCGTCAAACCACGGCAAGGGCTGGTTGAAGGTCGGGCGCAGGCCCCCTAAATACGGAGCGTGAACCGGGGAAAGCCGGGTGCTGCCGATAAACGGGGCCAGTGCTTTCCTGCCCGAAAGGAAACGCGATGATTGAACTGAAAGCACAAACCTACCCGGTACTGCCGCTGCGCGATATCGTGGTTTTTCCGCACATGATCGTGCCGCTGTTTGTGGGGCGTGAAAAGTCTGTGCGGGCGCTGGAGGAAGTGATGCAGGATGATCGTCAGATCCTGCTTTCCTCGCAGATTGACCCGACGGTGGATGATCCCAAGACCGACGGTATCTATCGGACCGGCGTGCTGGCCAATGTGCTGCAACTGCTGAAATTGCCCGATGGCACGGTGAAGGTGCTGGTCGAGGGCCGTTCGCGGGTTCGCATCACGGATTTCCTCGAAAATCCCAGTTTCTTTGAAGCGTATGCAGAGGCGCTTGTGGAGGCCCCGGGCGAAGAGGATACCGTCGAGGCGCTGCTGCGCTCGGTTGGCGACGAGTTTGAAAAATACGCCAAAATCAAGAAGAACGTTCCCGAGGAAGCCCTTTCTGCGATTGCGGAGACACGTGAGCCGGCGAAGCTGGCTGACCTTGTGTCGGGTCATCTGGGTGTAGATGTCGGCCAGAAGCAAGAGCTTCTGGAAACGCTGGATGTGGGCGAGCGGCTTGAAAAGGTCTACGGCCTGATGCAGGGCGAAATGTCAGTTCTGCAGGTGGAAAAGAAGATCAAGTCGCGCGTCAAAAACCAGATGGAAAAGACGCAGCGCGAGTACTACCTGAATGAACAGATGAAGGCCATTCAGAAGGAATTGGGCGATGGCGAGGAAGGCCAGAACGAGTTGAATGAGCTGGCAGAAAAGATTGCCAAGACCAAGTTTTCCAAGGAAGCCCGCGACAAGGCCGAGGCCGAGTTGAAAAAGCTGAAGTCGATGTCGCCGATGTCTGCCGAGGCGACTGTGGTACGCAACTATCTGGATTGGCTTTTGTCCCTGCCCTGGGGCGTGAAGAGCCGTGTCAAGAAAGACCTGCGCGCGGCGCAAAAGGTTCTGGATGACGACCATTACGGGCTTGAAAAGGTCAAGGAACGCATCGTCGAGTATCTGGCGGTCCAGCAGCGCAGCCAGAAGCTGAAAGGCCCGATTCTTTGCCTTGTCGGCCCTCCTGGCGTCGGCAAGACCAGCCTTGGCAAATCAGTGGCAAAGGCCACAGGCCGCGAATTCATCCGCATCAGTCTGGGCGGCGTGCGTGACGAAAGCGAGATCCGTGGCCACCGGAGAACCTACATCGGCTCGATGCCCGGCAAGATCATTCAGGCGCTGAAAAAGGCAAAGACAACAAACCCGCTGATCCTGCTGGATGAAATCGACAAGATGGGGCAGGATTTCCGGGGTGACCCAGCCAGTGCCATGCTGGAGGTGCTGGATCCGGAACAGAACGCGACTTTCGTCGATCACTATCTTGAGGTGGAATATGACCTGTCGGACGTCATGTTCCTGACCACCGCCAACAGCTACAACATGCCGGGGCCGCTTCTGGACCGGATGGAGATTCTGCCGTTGGCGGGCTACACGGAAGATGAAAAGCGCGAGATTGCCAAGCAGCACCTGATCCCGAAGCAGATCGGAAATCATGGGCTGAAAAAAGGTGAGTTCAGGCTGACGGATGAAGCGCTTCTTGAAATGATCCGCACCTATACCCGCGAGGCGGGGGTGCGGAATCTGGAGCGCGAAATCTCGAAATTGGCGCGCAAAGCATTGACCAAGATCGTCCGCAAGGATGTGGCCAAAGTTGAAATCACGCCCGAGGTTCTGGAAGACTATCTAGGTGTGAAGCGCTTCCGCTACGGCCTGGCTGAGAAGGAAGATCAGGTTGGCGTCGTGACCGGTTTGGCCTGGACCAGCACTGGCGGCGATCTTCTTCAGATTGAAGCACTCAGCCTGCCTGGCAAGGGCCGGATGAAAACCACCGGCAAACTGGGCGATGTGATGAAGGAATCCATCGAGGCTGCTGCAAGCTATGTCCGTTCGATCAGCACAGAGATCGGAGTGAAGCCGCCGAAGTTCGAGAAGGTGGATATCCACGTTCACGTTCCTGAAGGGGCCACACCCAAGGACGGTCCTTCAGCCGGTCTGGCGATGGTCACCTCGATCGTATCGGTGCTGACCGGTATTCCAGTCAGAAAGGACATCGCAATGACGGGCGAGGTTACTCTGCGCGGCAACGCCTTGCCGATCGGCGGACTCAAGGAAAAGCTACTTGCGGCCCTGAGGGGCGGCATCAAGACGGTGCTGATCCCTGAGGAAAACGCCAAAGACCTGACCGAGATCCCCGACAATGTGAAGGAGGGGCTGGAAATCATCCCGGTTTCGCATGTCCGTGAGGTTTTGGCCCGCGCACTTGTGCGCCAACCTGAGCCTATCGAATGGAATGAGGAAGCTGAGGAACTGGCAGCTAAGGCCGCCGCCGGAAAGACGGAAGGCTCGGGTGCGGTCACGCACTGACTGACGCTGAAAGAACCTCTATGAAGAACGGGCTTGGCATCGGCCACGCCCGTTTTTTTTGCAAAAAAAATTCCCAGATACTCAGAACAGCCGGACAGGTCATGCTCAGGGGAGTGGCTGGAGGCAATGCCCCCAGATGCGCCGTCGACGGATGAGGCGCTGATGCAGGTGTGCTGCAGGTGACACATATTGTTCAACTTATGGTCGCTTTTGTGGCTCGGTTATTGGGTATGCCATACACGTAAAGCTGGATGAACCGCGCCCAAGTCGCGGCAAAAGAAGGGGCAAGAACATGCTGGTGGCGACGGTTCAGCAGCGAGGAATTGCTATTCCCGCACTTTTCACCGCGACCATCTTCACGAGCGCATCACTGCTTTTCTTTGTGCAGCCAATGTTTGCGAAGATGGTCTTGCCATATCTTGGCGGATCGCCAGCCGTCTGGACGACCGCAATGTTGTTTTTTCAGACGGTGCTGTTGCTGGGGTACATCTACGCGCACGTGTCCGTGCGTTTTCTCTCGCCGCGCATGCAGGTGATCTTGCATCTTTGTGTTTGGGCGGCCGCACTAGCCTTCTTGCCCATCGCAGTGCCGGAAGACTGGCGTTATGATCCCGAAAGTTCGGCGGAATTGCAGACGCTTGGCCTGTTCGCAATCGGGGTGGGTCTTCCATTTGCGGCCTTGTCTGCGACCGCGCCGCTTTTGCAGGCATGGTACGCGCGCACCGATGCGCTTCAGGCGCACGACCCCTACTTTCTTTTTGGCGCGAGCAACCTTGGTTCGCTGCTATCACTGTTGGCTTTTCCATTTGTCGCAGAACCGCTTTTGGGTGTGGGGGCCATCGGCACAGGATGGGCTGTGCTTTATGTGATCCTGGGCGCTGGCTTGGCTGCCTGCGGCTATTCTGCACAGATGAATTGGGCGGTTTCGGCCA
>CANJQT010000153.1 GCA_947476475.1 Paracoccaceae bacterium
GAGGTCAAGGCCAACGAGGCAGTGATCGAAGCCTATCTGGGGCGTGGCCTCAAGAACAAGATTAAGGAAGAGGCGCATGGCTGAACCGTTCCTCATCGGTGAAAAGATGACCGGCGGCTACGGCGCGGCCGACATTCTGCACGACTGCACCTTGGCCGTCGAGAAGGGCCAGATCGCCGTGATCGTCGGCCCGAACGGCGCGGGTAAGTCCACCGCCATGAAGGCGGTCTTTGGTATGCTGAAACTGCGCGGCGGCCATGTGCGTCTGGATGGCGAGGACATCACCCAGCTTTCCCCACAGGACCGCGTCCGCAAGGGCATGGGCTTTGTGCCTCAGGTCAACAACGTCTTCCCGTCGTTGTCTGTTGAAGAAAACCTTGAAATGGGCGCATTCATCCGCAGCGATAACTTCAAGGATACCATGGAGCAGGTCTATCATCTGTTCCCGATCCTGAAGGACAAGCGCCACCAACCGGCGGGCGAGCTTTCGGGCGGCCAGCGCCAGCAGGTGGCCGTGGGCCGCGCGCTGATGACCCAGCCCAAGGTACTGATGCTTGACGAACCCACCGCAGGCGTTTCACCAATCGTGATGGACGAACTCTTTGACCGGATCATTGAAGTCGCCCGCACCGGGATTTCGATCCTGATGGTTGAACAGAACGCCCGGCAAGCACTTGAGATTGCCGATCAGGGCTACGTCCTTGTGCAAGGCCGTAACCGATACACCGACACCGGCAAGGCCCTTATGGCCGACCCCGAGGTCCGCCGCACGTTCCTGGGGGGCTGAGATATGGATTTTCTTAACGCACTCGTCGCCTTCCTGAATTTCGTCTTCATCCCGGCAACCGCCTACGGCGCGCAACTGGCGCTGGGGGCGCTGGGGGCGACGCTAATCTACGGGATCTTGCGCTTTTCCAACTTTGCCCATGGCGATACAATGGCGTTTGGCACCGCAATCGTCATCCTTGGCACCTGGTGGCTGCAATCGCACGGGATCAGTTTCG
The DNA here is from genome assembly GCA_947476475.1 of Paracoccaceae bacterium. Lineage (GTDB taxonomy): Bacteria > Pseudomonadota > Alphaproteobacteria > Rhodobacterales > Rhodobacteraceae > TMP-24. The sequence continues at coordinate 1,005 of CANJQT010000153.1, forward strand.
GCCCCTTGCCCACCGCCCTTCTGGCCCTGCCCTTCGGCATCGCTGTCACCGCAGTGCTGGTGCTGGCTACCGACCGGATGGTCTATCGTTATTATCGGCGTGTGCGGGCCAAGCCGGTGATTATCGTCATCGCCTCGATGGGGGTAATGTTCGTTATGTCGGGGATCACCCGGTTCGTCATTGGGGTGGAAGAGATCAAGTTTTCCGATGGCGTGAAATTCATCATTGACCCCAACGCGTTCAAAGCGGCAACCGGCTTGTCCGAAGGGCTGGCGCTGCGTGGCACCCAACTGATTACCGTGGTTACCGCAGCCATCGTCGTCGCAGCCCTGTTCTGGTTCCTGAACAAGACACGCACTGGCAAGTCCATGCGCGCCTTTTCGGACAACGAGGATCTTGCGCTGTTGTCGGGTATCAACCCGGAACGGGTCGTGCAGATCACCTGGATCATTGCCTCGGGCCTCGCGGTCATCGCCGGCACGCTTTACGGGCTCGACAAGACCTACAAGGCCTTCAACTATTTCTCGCTTTTGCTGCCTATCTTTGCTGCGGCAGTGGTGGGCGGGCTTGGCAATCCGCTGGGTGCCATCGCCGGCGGATTCTTGGTTGCCTATTCAGAGGTGGGTGTAACCTACGCTTGGAAAAAGGTGGCAACATATCTTCTGCCCGAAAGCCTTGCACCAGACGGGCTGATGCAGATCATCTCGACCGAATACAAATTCTCGGTCAGCTTTGCCATTCTCATCCTGGTGCTGCTGTTCAAGCCGACCGGCATTTTCAAGGGGAAATCCGTATGACCCTCAATTGGCGCAATATTGGTCTGTTTGTCGGCATAGGTGTGCTGTTCTTCCTGGAAGGCATATGGGACTGGAAGATCGGTTCGGATGCCAGCGAACAGTTCACCATCTTTGCCGGCAGCTGGAACTCGATGCTGGTCATCGTGAACCTGTGCCTGATCTCTTCGATCATGTCGCTGGGCGTGAACATGCAGTGGGGCTACGCGGGTCTGTTCAATACCGGCATCGTGGGGTTCGTGGCGCTTGGGGGGCTGGCCCCGGTGCTAATTTCCTCGCCGCAGGTTCCCGAGATCTGGGTGGGCGGTGGCATCTATCGGCTGGTCGCCGGATTGGCGCTGGGGGTGGCGGTAATTGCAGCTGCGGTGGCGCTTTATGGGCGCACCACCGGGCGCACCCGCGCCCTTTCGATGATTGCGTTGCTGGTCGGCGGGTTCTTCCTTTACCGCGCCGTTCTTGATCCGGCAGTGACATTCATCGAGTCGAATAACCCCGCGACCTATGGCAACGTTGGTGGCCTTGGCCTGCCAACCCTGCTGTCGTGGCCAGTCGGGGCATTGTTCGCGGCTGTCGCTGCCTGGGTCATCGGCAAGACCGCACTAGGGCTGCGGTCGGACTATCTGGCAATTGCCACGCTTGGCATCGGCGAGATCATCATTGCCGTGATGAAGAACGAAGACTGGCTGGACCGTGGGGTGAAGAACGTCATCGGTATTCCCCGCCCCTGGCCGGTCCCGCGCGAAATCGAATTGCAGGCGTCAAGCGGTTTTCAGGAATGGGTGGCCAGCATGGGCTGGGATCCGGTTACAACTTCGACCATCCTGGTAAAACTGCTTTACGGGTCCTTGTTCCTTACGGTGCTGCTGGTACTGCTTTGGGCCTGCGAAATGGCCCTGAAAAGCCCTTGGGGCCGGATGATGCGCGCGATCCGCGACAACGAGACGGCGGCGCGGGCGATGGGCAAGGATGTCACCAAGCGCCACCTGCAGATCTTCATTCTGGGGTCGGCAATCTGCGGCCTTGCCGGGGCGATGCTGATAACGCTTGACAGTCAGCTGACACCGGGCAGCTTCACGCCCTTGCGCTATACCTTCACCATCTGGCTGATGGTTATCGTCGGCGGGTCAGGCAACAACTGGGGGGCAATCCTTGGGTCGTTCCTGATCTGGTTCCTTTGGATCAAGGTCGATCCGTGGGGCAACGCGCTGATGTATACCTTGACGCAGGGGATGGAGGATGGCTCGACCCTCAAGGACTATCTGATCGAAAGCGCGGCACAGATGCGAACGATCTCGATGGGGCTGATCCTGCTGTTCGTGCTACGTTTTGCGCCCAAGGGGCTGATCCCCGAAAAGTAAGGCGGGGCATCTTGCCTAGCCGTTCAGCGCCGCGCCATCCGCGCGGCGCTGTTGCTTTGGCCACAACACGGCATTAGACCAAAACTGCAAGCTCAGAAATGCAGGCCCCATGCCCGGTCAGACCGCCATCATCATCGTCGCCGCCGGACGTGGCACCCGCGCGGGGGGGGATTTGCCCAAGCAGTGGCAGGGTCTGGCGGGAAAGCCGGTGCTTGCCCATACGTTGGCGGCCTTTGCCGGATTTGGCCGTGTGGTTCTGGTTCTGCATCCAGACGACATGTTGCGCGGGCTGGCCCTGATTGCAGGCGGCGCGACGCTGATCGCCGGGGGGGAAACCCGCAACAAATCTGTGCAAAACGCGCTGGAAAGTCTTGCCGGTTCCTGCATTTCAAGGGTTCTGATCCACGATGGTGCCAGACCGCTGGTCAGCCCCGCGCTGATCGGCCGCGTCCTTGCGGCCTTGGACCAGCATCCAGGTGCCGCCCCTGCCCTTCCCGTCACCGACGCGCTTTGGACCGGGCGGGATGCCCGCGTCACCGGCATTCAGCCGCGCGACGGGCTTTACCGCGCCCAGACACCGCAAGGCTTTCGCTTCCCGGCTATCCTTGACGCCCACCGCGCCCATCAGGCCGAGGCTGCAGACGATGTGGAGGTGGCCCGCGTTGCGGGCCTTGACGTTGCCATCGTCGAGGGCGAGGAGGAGAATATCAAGCTGACCTATCCCGACGATTTCGCCCGCGCTGAAAGGATACTGACCCATATGGATGTGCGCCTTGGCAATGGCTACGACGTTCACGCCTTTACCGAAGGCGATCATGTCACCCTTTGCGGTTTGCGAATTGCGCATGACAAGGCGCTTTTGGGGCATTCGGATGCGGACGTAGCTATGCATGCTCTGACCGATGCCATCTATGGCGCACTGGCCGAAGGCGACATCGGCCGCCATTTCCCGCCGTCTGACCCGCAATGGAAAGGCGCAGCGTCCGCAATTTTTCTGACCCATGCAGCACGCCGGATCACTGAGCGGGGGTTCAGACTGTCAAACGCCGATGTGACTATCGTGTGCGAACGCCCAAAGATCGGCCCCCATGCCGCCGCCATGCAGGCGGAACTGGCGCGGATCCTGTCAACCACCGTCGACCGGATCAGCGTAAAGGCCACTACATCGGAACGGTTGGGCTTTACCGGCCGCGAGGAAGGCATCGCTGCAATAGCCACCGCCACACTGGTGAAAGCATGACGCAGGCCCGACTTCTGTCCACCTGGTTCGGCATCGGCCTTTTGCGACCTGCCCCCGGCACATGGGGATCGGCCGTGGCCACCCTCCTTGGCCTTTTGATATACCGCTATCTGGGCTTCCCTGCCCTCGTCGGCTTGACGCTGCTGGTCACCTGGCTGGGTTTCTGGGCCTGCCGCGCAGAACTGGCCCATCGCCCCGGCGAGGATCCCTCTGAAATCGTGATCGACGAGGTTGCTGGCCAGTGGCTTGCACTTCTGTTCCCCGCCGCAGCCTTCTGGGGCAACGGATGGGAGGGTTTTATGCCTTGGCCCGCGCCACTTGCAGCCTTTCTGTTTTTCCGGCTTTTCGACATCCGAAAGCCCTGGCTGGTGGGTCGGGCTGACCGGCGCGGGGACGCGGCGGGGGTGATGCTGGATGACCTGTGGGCGGGGCTGTTCGCCGGGCTGGCAGTTCTCGCCTCGGGGGCGCTTTACCACGTTTATCTGTTGGCAGGCTGACATGCGGGAAGCGGCTCTTCTTCTGCTGGGCAGGGCCCGGGCTGCCGGGGTGATGATTGCCACAGCAGAAAGCTGCACCGGCGGCATGATCGCGGCCAGCATCACCGACGTTGCCGGATCTTCCATGATCTTCGACCGGGGTTTCA
>CANJQT010000154.1 GCA_947476475.1 Paracoccaceae bacterium
TGACAGTTGGTGTCCACCGGCGAAAGTGGACACCAAGATGCAAGCGTGATTCGGCGGACTAGACGCTTTTGGACGGACTAGGAGACGCAGTCGATCTGCCTGCAGACGGATGCGCCCACCCGCGTCCCGGACTACAAGATCATCAAGGTCGATCATCGCTGCCTCGGCGCTGTAAAGCGTAGCGGACAGGCCGGACGCTCACCTTTTTGGTCAGAATGACGGTAAACCGGCTGGATGCGGGTTGCACGCTGTTTTGGTCCGGTTTCGCGCGGTCGGGTGCGGGTTTGGCTACTAACGTGTTGGAATCCTGAGCAGTTTGCCCTGTTTTGTTGACCTATTGTTGACCTAGAATGTGGTCATGCGAAAGCCCCGCGGTTAGGCGGGGCGTAGTGCATTGTAACCATTAAGTAATTTGGTTGCGGGGACAGGATTTGAACCTGTGACCTTCAGGTTATGAGCCGAACGGCAAAAAGCTCCGCTGTGAGCTTTTTGTCGATCGCGACACTGTCGACCAACCCTGATTTCAAACCCTCCTTTCCGAGCCTGACACCTCAGCGCACCTGATTGACCGGCCCTATTCCTCCTGAACCGCGTTAGCCTCCGCATCGATCCCGCCATCGGCCGCCATGTCGGCGGCGATGATCGGGGACCATTTCTTTTGCAACGCGCGCATTTCGGCCCGCAGTTTTGCATCCATTTCCATGGGGTAGAGGTCCTCGGGCAGCACGGTGCGGTAACGCGCTATGTTGTTGGTGGCGAAATCGACGTAATGCGCAAGGTCGTCACGTTCCTCGGGATCTTCCTCGGTGACCAGCGCATCTCGACAAATCTCGCGCAGGATCACCAGCCGGCGCAGTTCACCGTAAGCCTGGTCGTACCTGACCTTTTCGTCCTTGGTCTTCGGACCGCGGATCACCACCGTGCCACGGTTCATATCGAACTGGATATGGTCAGGGTGCGGCAAGGGCGGTGGAAGATGGGTGATTTGGGCGCGGTCACGCCGCTGCAGTTCCTCATCCCAGGCGGTCTTGTAGTCAACGGCCGTGGAAAACCAGGCATCGTGCAACACTTTGTTGGCCGTTTCGACACCCGCGAGAAGCTCGGCAAAAAGCCGCTGCGATCGATGCTGACCCTTCACCGCATTGACGGCAAGCGAGCGCAGCACCGCCCGGGCAATCGGCACGGTGATATTGCGCGTGCCATCCCGGACCGTGATGGTGCGATAGGCTTCTTCCAGAATGATGTTTTTCATCCGTTCTTCGTTCAGCGCCGGCAGCTTGCTCTTGGCACCCTTGGGCCGGCCACGTGGATTGCCCGACTGGCCCTTCCGGAACCGGGTGTCTTCGGGAGGTTTGCCATAACCCACCTCATACCTGGGCCGGGCAACCAGCGCGCCCCTGTTGCCCGGCCCCAGTGCGCGCGATCCGGGTTTGCCCGGTCCCGGCTCGCTTGGCCCCGACTTGTCCCGCGCTGTCATTGTGCAGCCTCCAGCACAGCGGTGCGAGACTGCGGCCAGCCGCAGATCACCAGCTCGGCGGCATCCTTGGCAAGCATCTCCCAGCGGGTCAGGATCCGGTCACAATAGATCGGGTCCAGTTCCACCAGCCGCGCCCGGCGCCCGGTTTTCTCGGCCGCAATCAAAGTGGAACCGGACCCGCCGAACACATCGAGCACGATCTCACCGCGACCCGAGACATCCTTGATCGCATCCGCAATCATCTGCACCGGCTTCACCGTCGGATGCAGCTGCAATTCCTCCATCCGACCGGCCCGCATCGTGTTCACCCCGCGGTAGTTCCACACGTTGGTGCGGTAGCGGCCATGCTGACCCAGCTCGAAGCTGTTCAGATGGGGCGCGCTGCCCTTCTTGAACACGAAGATCAATTCATGGCGCGAGCGGTAGAAGGTTCCCATGCCGCCATTGTCCTTGGCCCAAACGATGAGGTTCTTCAACTCATCATAGACCGCATGGCCCGCGGCCAGTATTTCGCCCATGTGACGCCAGTCCATGCAGAGATAGTGGATAGAGCCGTCGAGGCTGTGATCCGCCATGCCGCGGAAGGCTTCGGTGAGAAACGCCGTGAACTCGGGCACCGACATCTCGCCTGCTGCCATGGCAAACTCCCGGTGCTTCACCTTGCCGGAGCCCCCGACATGACCGTCGATCTTCACGTTGTAGGGAGGATCCGAGAAGATCATCCGCGCCAGATCCCCCTCCATCAGAGCAGATACCACCGCAGGAACAAGGGCATCGCCACAGGCGAGACGGTGCGGCCCCAACTGCCAGAGATCGCCAAGGTTGACGCGGCGCGGGGCAATGTCGGGCAGAATGTCATCTTCCGGATCGCCCGGCTCCTCTGGTGCCAAAGCTTCGACCAGACCGTCGATCTCCGCTACCTCAAAGCCGATCACCCCGATATCAAAACCGATATCTTCAGTGGCAAGCAATCCCTGCAACTCCTGCGCAAGAAGCTCTTCATCCCAACCGGCATTCAACGCCAGCTTGTTGTCGGCAATGACATAGGCGCGCTTTTCGGCCTCGGTCATGTGTTCGATACGGATGCAGGGGACGGTCTCCAACCCGAGGGTCCTGGCTGCCTCGACCCGCCCATGACCCGCAAGGATCGTGTTTGTCTGGTCGATCAGTACCGGGTTGGTGAACCCGAATATCCGGATCGACTCTGCGATCTGCTTAAGCTGCTTGTTGGAATGGGTCCGGGCGTTGCGCGCCCATGGCCGAAGTGCGGCGGGGGCGAGCTGTTCGATGGTCCTGGGCATGTGGGCTTCCTTTCGGCGGGAGCGAATCGGGACGCAATGGCAGACGTTATCGTAAGATACAGCTGCCGCTTGCGTTCGTCAATCATACTGGTATGCTTTGGTAAGATACATCATACAGCCGGAGGAGCTTGGGTCATGACCCTCAACGAACGCCTGTTTGACCTGCGCCAGGGCGCGCAAGTCTCGCTGCAGAAGCTTGCCGATGCGGTTGGCGTGTCAAAGGCGCATATCTGGGAATTGGAGAAGGGACGGACTGCCAACCCATCCTTTGAGCTGGTTCAGAAGCTGGCCACCTTCTATGGCGTGACGGTTGAGGAGTTGACTGGGGTTGCCGAGGCGCCACTGCCTGAAGATCAACAGATCCAGCGCATTCACCGCGATCTGAAGGATCTCACCTCCCGCGACCGCGGCATCATCGAGGAAATGGTGAAGTCGATGCGGGCCAGACCTGCAGCGGAGGAGTAGCGCCCTGCAGCTTGACCGTGGTGATCTCGCCGACCTTCATGTGCCGCAGCGCCTTGCAAAGGCGCTGCATCAGCAGATCGGCCGGCTGACCGGTGCCGTTCCGGTCGACGAGATTGCCCTGGCCCTCGGGATTGCAGAGATCCGTCGCGAGGTGCTGGACGGTTGTGAGGGCGTCCTGCTCACCGACCGCGTCCGCAGCCATGGAAGGATTTTGGTGAACATGCGGCGCGGGCTTCAGGCGGCGCGGTTCGGCATTGCGCACGAGCTCGGACACTTCTTGCTGGAACGGCATGTGCTCGGATTGGGGGGCACGTTTACCTGCACCCAAGGCGACATGCGCGAGACGCGGACGGCACGGCAACACAAGCGCCAGGAGGTCGAGGCCAACGAATTTGCTATTGGGCTTCTTGTCCCCGATGACCTGCTCGTACCTTTTCTGAAGATGCAGCCCGAGATCAGCGCAGCGGCAGATTTGCGAACGAAGCTCGACATAAGCCTCGAGGCGGCGACGCGCTGCCTGGTCGAGCGCCATGAGGAACCGGTCGCCGCTGTCTGGTCGAAGGACGGCACGATCCGCTATGCCATCCGTGGAGCGTCGTTCCCCTGGATTGAACGTGGGCGCGGTCAACAGATATCTGCGCTAAGTAGCACGGCTGCGGCAGTCAAGCGGGGCGGGACGGGCACGAGCCCGATGCGGGAGGTGGCGCCTGCGGCTTGGACGCTGGCGGACATCCCCGAACTCTTTGAGCAAGTACGGATTGGAAAAGACGGCCAAACCCTGACTTTGCTCTGGGCAACATTGCCCGATGGGTCGGGACAGGATGTCGAAGAAGACTGATACTCTCTGATCGGCGTGGCGTCCCGTCGATCAGAGCCATGCCGAAGCGGCAATGTTTCTGCCAAGATCCACTGGACTTCGGCGCGCGGCAGAGCGTTGATCTGTCCACTGCCCGGCCCCGACCGGGCTTGTTCCGGTACCGGGGCGCGGCATTCCGCCGGCCCGGAATGACCGGAGAACGACCATGACAAAGATAGCCACATCACCAATCGAAAAACAAATTTCTGCTGCGGCTGTCCCACGCCAGACCAAAGCGGCGATGCTGCGCGCCCGGCTTGTGGCACCCGGCGGGGTGTCACTGGAAGAGTTGATGCAGGCGACCGGCTGGCAGGCCCATACCCTGCGCGCGGCTTTGTCCGGGCTGCGCAAATCGGGCCTCGCCATCACCCGCAGGCGCGAGGGTGTCGACACGATCTATGCGATTGAAGACCGCAGAACGCCGGATGGCCCCGTCGTCGGTGCCGGCAAAGGTGCAGCATGACCACCCTTGCCGGTCTCGAGGGGATGGATCGGGCGGGTCTGGCCCGGCTTTGGTCAGACCTGCTCGGCGGCGAGGTTCCGCCAAAGGTGAGCCAGCCGATGCAGCGCCGGTTCCTGGCCTATGCGATGCAGGAGCGCGATCAGGGGGGGCTGCCTCCGGCCCTCATCGCGCGGTTTGAGCGCCTTGCCCGGGGCGAGGACAGAAACGCCGCGCCCGGCATGCGACCCGGCGGGCGATTGCTGCGGGCGTGGAATGGCACCACCCATGTGGTCGATGTGCTGCCCGACGGGTACTTGTGGAACGGTGCGCGCCAACGATCGCTCTCCGCCATCGCCCGCGCCATCACCGGCGCCCGCTGGTCCGGCCCGCGGTTCTTCGGGCTGCTGGCGGCGGGAGGTGCGGATGGGGGGACGCAGACCGACGTGAATGGCCCCGCGCGCAAGGGCAAGACTGGCGGCA
>CANJQT010000155.1 GCA_947476475.1 Paracoccaceae bacterium
ACGCTTGCCCAGCGAGCAAAATCAGGCGATCTTGAAGTCAAGCGGCAGGCCACTTGGGGAATGTCGGTTTAAGGGCTGCAAACGAAAAATTCACACGCCGGTTCCAATCCATAGAAGCCGCACTGGCGTTGCTGGGCAGAACCCCCGACCAGAGCAGTCTGGCGGAAATGGACATGCTTTGGAACGAAGCAAAAGCCGCAGAGAAAGCAACCGGCGACGCATCTCGCTGATACAACGCCGGTTGGTCCCACAAATGCCAGCCAAAGCCCGCCGAACGGATGACAAGAGGCTTGCTTCGTGGGGCTTCCAATGTGCTAGGATGAATTTATCGAAGACTGCGTTCTTCGGTGCAGAGTGGGGAAGAAATTGACTTCGGGTGTGACCGTGCTGAGAGACCTTCGGTCTTCATCAGATGAGGAATGGTTCGCCAGAGTGGAGACACTCGGGAAGCGTGAAGGCTTTTTCAAAAGACTTGGCCAAGATCACGCAGCACTGTTTGTACACCGAAAATCGACCCTTATTGTAACCTTCGAGACAACCGAGAGCATCCTTCACCGCCAGCCCGATCAATTGCCTTTCGGCCTTGCCGCAAGTGAAATGCGCGAATGTTCCCAACTTTGCCTGATCGCACGCCACGACAGCTGGTATCGCGCTTCGGAGGTCTATGCGTTCTTCGACCAGCTGGTGGACAATTCATTCTTTGACGACTTTGATCAGGTGGTGTTTTTTGGAGCCGGCATGGCCGGATATGCTGCAGCCGCCTATTCAGTTGCGGCTCCGGGAGCGACCATCATCCTTGTACAGCCACAAGCTACCCTTGATCCAAGTGTCGTAGGCTGGGACGTCCGCTTCACAGATAGCAGGCGGCTGAATTTCACCGACCGTTATGGTTATGCGCCCGATATGATCGACGGTGCAGCACAGGTGTTCGTGATCTTTGACCCCGAACAGACCTATGACGCAATGCATGCGGCCCTTTTTCGCAAACCCTTCACCCATTTTCTGCCGTGTCGGAATATGGGGGCGGATCTGTTCGGCGCGCTTTCGCGAACGCACATTCTGCATTCCGTGCTCGCCTCTGCGGCGACCGGCGCGTTTGACGCGCGGCTGTTCTGGACGTTTTACCGCGCCAGACGCAATCACATCCCCTATCTTCGCAAGTTGCTGAGCCGGCTTGAGACAGACGGGCGACCTTATCTGGGTGCGCTGTTGGCTGGCAATGTTGCCGCACGCCTCAATGACGAAAAATTCCGCGCCCGCGCGCGCGAACTTAACGAACAGGTCGACTTTGCCCGCCTGCGCCGCGGGCGCCCGCTTTAAGGCGCGTCGGTCGGGCGCAGTGCGGACAGGGTCAGGGATTGTGCTTCAGCCCCTTGGCGCGAGTGCCCGGTCAGGGCAGCAAACCCAAGATCCGGGAAGTAGACGAAAGCCTGCCCTTCCCATCCTCCCTCACCGATAAAGGTCACGTTGACGGGCAGACTGCGATATCGGCACTCTCCCAGCACCGTCTGTCCTTCTTCACCAAAAACGTAGGCTGCTGTTTGCTGAAAGTGCTGGTCCCCAGGAAACGTGGCGATCACCTGCCCGGTCCATGCCAAAGCCTTGGCGACCGGCGGAACCAACGGACTTCCCTCGTAATCGTAACGCACCTGATGGTCGGAAGAGGAAACCCCATCAATCCGCGCCGACGCCTCTATATCATAAAGACCAAAGCGGCTAACAAAGCGCAGATCACCGCCTCCTTCGGCTGTTCCCGCCTCTACAAACTCGACCAGATCGTCGCCGATCGCACGATACATCCCAGATCCACCTTCTGAGTAATCGACATGGATACCCTGCGCCAGATTGGCGGCCGTCATGCACTCGGAGGCTTGAACATCGAATGCAGCCAGCACCAAAATGCCGGCGCAGAAAACGGTAGCTGAACGTTCAAACAACATTGGGCGCTCCTCATCAGGCACTTCTGACAAGGAGCCACGTCTGCAGTTTCAAAACAAGTCTGTGATCCCTAGCAGGTGTAGGCCGTAGCATGGAGTTTATAGACTGCAGCCCCGGGCGTCACCTGATCGAAGACCACAGTATTGGCACCGGCGTCCTGCGCATCTGCCATGATAGAGTTGCGGGTATATTTCAGCCCCTGTTGCAGCAATGGACCATAAACGCCCGGCCTGCCACTGATATCCATCACATATTTGCATTGTCCCACTTCGGACTGCGTGGCTTCTCGTACCCCTGATACGCCGGTAAAACCCGGATCGTCCGTGCATCCGGCCAAAACCCCGCCTATCGCCAACACCGCCAGAATTTTGTGCATCTGTCTGCCCTTTCGTTGCACCGACGATCCATGCCGTCCTGACAACAATAATCAACTCTGGGGCAGAAAGCCGCAAGTCCGGTCAACAATGCCCACACCGATTCGGCGATAATGCGCCCGGCACGGCATTCGCTCCTGTGAACGATACCGTCCAACGCACTGGCATCAGATAAATGGCCTGATAGGCAGAGCCTGGGTTCGGGCCGATCCGGCATCCGCTGCAACAGTCAGGTTTTCCCAGTCCCGGCTGGAAAACCGCCTGACAATCGGATAAATCCCCGGTCATGAACCAGATCCTGACCCTTCGCCGCCCCGATGACATGCACCTGCACTTGCGCGATGGTGCAATGCTCGAGGCGATCTTGCCCGAAAGCGCCCGTCATTTCGCGCGCGCAATCATCATGCCGAACCTGATCCCCCCGGTGGTCACCGCAGCGCAGGCAGCGGCCTATCGCGACCGAATCCTGGCCGCCTTGCCGGACGGCATGCAGTTTACCCCGCTTATGACCTTGTATTTGACCGAGGCGACCGATCCGGCCGACGTCGCTGCCGCCCATGCGGCAGGACTGGTCAAGGCGGTCAAGCTGTACCCGGCCGGGGCGACGACCAATTCCCAATCCGGTGTGCGGGACTTTGACAAGGTGCGGGGGGTTCTTGAAAGGATGGCCGGAATTGGCCTGCCTCTTTGCGTTCATGGCGAGGTGACCGACCCGTCGGTTGACATTTTCGACCGCGAGGCGGTGTTCATCGACAAGGTGCTTGACCCAGTCCGACGCACCACACCTGGCCTGCGGGTTGTGATGGAGCATATCACCACAGAAGAAGGCGTGGCCTATGCCAGCGCGGGTGGCGAGAATATTGCGGCAACCATCACCACGCACCACCTGATCATCAACCGCAATCACATCCTCGCCGGTGGCATCCGGCCGCACTATTATTGCCTGCCGGTAGCAAAGCGCGAAAAGCATCGGCTGGCATTGCGCAAAGCTGCAACATCGGGCAACCCGCGCTTCTTCCTTGGCACAGATTCTGCCCCTCATCCGGATCATCTGAAGGAACATGCCTGTGGGTGCGCTGGTTGCTTCACCGCGACCAACACTTTGTCAATCCTTGCACAGGTCTTTGAAGACGAGTCCGCGCTTGACCAACTGGAGGCGTTCACCGCGCTCAATGGCGCGGCCTTCTACCGCCTTCCCGCGAACGAGCGGCGCTTGACCCTGACCAAGGGCGACGCCGTAACCTATCCCTCCAAGATCCCGACGGGCGCGGGCGCGGTGACGGTCTTTGACCCCGGCTTTCCTCTGTTGTGGAAAGTCACGGATTGACCTTTCATCTTGGTCCAAATAGTCCCGCTGGAGCCTCCCTGCCCCGCCAACCGATGCCTCTGGCGGGTGTATTACAGCCTTGACGAAACCCCAGTAAGGAACGCCAGATGATCCCCAGCTCCTTCCCGCCCAAAGAGGAAATTGCCAGGCTGACGGCGCGGATGCTGCTGGAAATCAAGGCGGTGCATTTCAATGCCGAAACGCCCTTCACGCTGGCGTCGGGCCTGCCGTCACCCACTTACATCGACTGCCGCAAGCTGATCTCTTACCCACGCATTCGCGCGGCGCTGATGGATTTTCTTGCAGTAACCGTGATGCGGGATGCAGGGTTCGAAGCATTCGACAATATCGCCGGCGGCGAAACGGCAGGCATACCATTTGCAGCGATGGTGGCTGAACGGCTGGGGCTGCCGATGACCTATGTGCGCAAGAAGCCCAAAGGCTATGGCCGCAATGCCCGCATCGAAGGGGTAATGACGGAAGGCCAGCGCGTGCTTCTGGTCGAAGATCTGACCACCGATGGCGGATCGAAACTGTCCTTCGTCGATGCCATCCGCGAGACGGGCGCCACCTGCGCCCATACGGCGGTCATCTTTTATTACGGGATCTTTCCAGAAACCGTCGAGACTTTGGCCCGGCACGGTGTTGCGCTGCACTCTCTTTGCACCTGGTGGGATGTGCTTGCGGAAGCCCGCGCCCAAGGCGCCTTTGATGAAAAGACCATGACCGAGGTCGAGGCGTTCCTGACCAGCCCGCGCCCTTGGCAAGAGGCCCGCAAGACAACCTGACGGCCACTTCGGGTGCTTTCACAAATATCTTTCGGGACAGGTCTGTGGACCGGTTGTGGACAAGTCTTTCCGCTTCGATGATTCCCAGAAAAGACGGATTTCCTACCGCCATACATGGTAGGGTAAAATCAGAAAACCACTGCTGAAGGTGGACTCCTGTTCGATTTGCCGTGACATGCGATTCACGGCATTGAGGATGCTGGAACAAGAAACGGGCTGAGGCATGAGCGAAATAGCAACCCTGCGACCAATGCTGCCGTCGGTGCAGGCCAGCGAAGGCGACGCGGTTCCGCACAATATCGAAGCTGAACAACAGCTTCTGGGCGCAATCCTGACCAACAACGATATTTACGACCGCATTGCCGCGATCATCAAGGCAGAGCATTTCTTCGATCCGGTTCACCAGCG
>CANJQT010000156.1 GCA_947476475.1 Paracoccaceae bacterium
AAGAAACACGAAACGTATCTCTCTACGATGACAAACCCTTCCTTCGATAACCCCGGAAGGGAATTGGCGCGGGGTGGAGCAGCCCGGTAGCTCGTCAGGCTCATAACCTGAAGGCCGCAGGTTCAAATCCTGCCCCCGCAACCAAAATAAACTAGCAATATCAATAGGATGCGGCCACCTTCGGGTGGCTTTTTGCGTTGCAGATTCAGGCGTGGAAGCACTGTGGAAGCAAGAGGGCGCGAAGTCCTTGGAAACAAAACGAAAACCGCACAGGCCAGTGATGGTTGGTCACCGCTGATGCGCCAGTTTCGTTCAACGACGGGATCGCGAACGGCCCAGAGCGGTCATTCGACCACGTTCGAACGTGCGTCCGCGTGGCGTTCGAATGCGTCGCTCCGGCTGTTCGACGCGTATCCCAAACTGCATGGCTAACGCATTCATCGGCTTGAAAGCGCGGCGCAGAGAGGAAAGTGTTTTCGTTTCTGTAGGGCATTTCAAATGCTGCGACAGAACCGACCTGAGCCGAGGTTTGCGGCAAAAGCGCTCCATTCTACGGCAATGAGCCATTGCGCAGTTGGTGCACCGACTGGTCCAGGTTGCGCGAGAGATGGGCCGCATCGCTGAACCCGGTCCGCCAGGCTGCCTCGGACAGGCTTCGCCGTTCGGCCACGATCAGGCGCGCAGCCTCTTCCTTGCGCAGACGAAAGTAGAGCGCCCTGACGGTCTCGCCGGTTTCCTCCAGGCAAAGCCTGTCCAACTGCCGCCGTGACACCAAAAGGTGGTCAGCAATGTGCTGCACCGGCTTGGGATCGGAGATCGAAGCAATCATCATGTCCAGCATCTTCACTATCTTCGGGTGGCCAGTCCGGTAGGCGTGTTGGCCTATCGGGGGGGAGGCATCGGGTGGTCGCAGCGTGGCCCGATGCAGTCCGGCGGTGGCGATGTCCGCGCGTCGTCGCCCGATATGTCGCGTTGTCAGCAGGCCCGCGAGGTCTGCCGCTGCCGTGCCGTCCAGGCTGGTGATACGCTTCCGGTCCTCGATGATCAGGTGCCCCGACTCGAACTGCACGTCCGGGTAGGCTGCAGACAGCGTTGACAGGTCCCTGGACGTGGCACAGGCGCGGTGTCCATTGAGCATCCCAAGGCGCGCAAGGGTTTCGGTGCCATTGCCAAGGCCGACCAATGTCAGGCCGAGGCGATCTGCCGTCCGAAGATAGCGACTGATCGTGCTTGACCACCTCCAGAGTTTCCCGGGCAGACCGCCCACCACGATGATGTAGTCGAAGCCCTCCGGCCAGATGTGCGACTCGCTGACCGCGATCTCCAATCCCTGGTCTGTCGTTGCGGTCTGTCCGGTCGGTGTCATCAACGCAAGCCGGCAATCCTCTCCCAGTGCAGCAAGGCTGTCGGTGAAGCAGCCGAGTGCGGTCAACTGGATTCGATCCAGCAGGAGGAGGCCGATGGAGAGCAGCGGTTTTTGCATCGTTCGGGAACAGGGTGGGACTGCAATGTCTATATCGTACAATAGTTAGTCCATATCATGCAAGTCCTATCGCCGCGGGTGTTGTTACAGTGGAGAAACCACAAGAACGGCCAAACTGACAGGGAACACATCATGACATCCACACGGAAGTTCGCACTTCTTGGATCGACGCTTGCTATCTCCTGGTCGATCGGAACTCTCACACCCGCGCTTGCGCAGGAGTTTGACTGGAAATCCCAGGCCGGGAGCGAAATCAACGTCCTGCTCATATCGCACCAGTTCGTCGATTCCGTGCAGCCGCTGATCCTGGAATTCGAGGAAAAGACCGGCATCAAGGTCAATATCGAAGTGCTTGCCGAGCAAGCCGGGAACGAGAAGATCCTTGCCGACCTGTCCTCGCGCGCTGGCACGGTCGATGTTTTCATGACCTCGCCGCTGGGCAACTGGCAGTTCGCGACGGCGGGCTGGATTGAACCGCTTGACGGTTACCTCGAGAACCCGGCGCTGACCGATGCTGCCGCCTACAAGGTGGAAGATTTCTATCAGGGCATCCTGAACTCGAACCGCTGGACGCGCGAGCCTCTGAAGGGCATCGGGGAAGGGCCGCTCTGGGCTTTGCCGATCAATTCGGAAAGCTACCTGCTGGCCTATCGCCCCAGCGTCTTTGCCGAGTTGGGACTGGAAGTTCCGGAAACCTATGCCGATCTTCTGTCCATCGCCGACAAGCTGGACGACGGCGGGGCGAAGTATGGTCTGGTCACGCGCTTTGACACCTACTGGGACCTGCCCTACCTGACGTTCGGCACCATGCTGCAATCCTACGGGGTCGAGATGCTCGACACAGAGGGCAATCTGGGCATCTGTTCCGACGCTTCGATTGCAGCGACGAACGACTTCGTGACGCTGATCAAGGCTGCCTCGCCCGAGGGAGCCGGAGCGTTCACCTGGTATGAGGCGCAGCAAGGGTTCTCGGCCGGTCAGTATGCCCTTTCCTTCAACGAGGCTGACCTCTTTGCGCCGGTCTACGAAAACCCCGATCAGTCGGCGGTATCCGATGACGTTGGCTATGCGCCGACGCCGCTTGGCCCAACCGGAGAGCGCAAGGCAGGGGCCTGGATCTGGTCATTGTCGATGAATGCATCCTCGACGAAAAAGGATGCAGCGTGGCTGTTCCTCAACTGGGTGACGTCGCCGGACACGATGATTGCGACCCATCTTGGCGGCAACATGAACCCGGTGCGCGAGTCTGCCTGGGAGAACGCAGAAGTTGCGGCCCTCGTGGATAGCTGGGGTGCAGAACCCGGCCAGTACCGCAAGGTGACGGGTATCATGGGTGAGGTTGCAGCCGTGCGTTTCCCGCCCCACCCGGAACTGACCCGTGCCCTGGACCGCTGGGCCGCCGCCGTGCAGGAAGTCTACTTCAAGGGCACCGACACCAAGACCGCCCTTTGCGCCGCGCAAGAGGACGTGAAAGGGATGCTCGGACTTTGAGCAGCGGTGGCGCCCCTTGAGCTGCAAGGGGCGCCTGACCTTTCCGCCCGTCGACAGGAGTTATCGTCGTGTCCCCCAGTGCCAGCCGGGCGCGTTCATCGCGGACCGCCTACCGCTTGATGTTCCTGCCCGCACTTCTGATGCTGATTGCGGTGATGGTGCCCTTTGTACAGGGCATCTACACGGCGATGACCGACCGCAAGCTGTATCTGGAGACCGAGAGTTTTGTCGGTCTGGGCAATTTCATCACGCTGTTCGGGCAGGACGGTTTCGTCGATGCGCTGGTGCGGACGCTGGCTTACGCGCTGGCCGTGATCGTGGTGCAGGTCGTACTGGGGCTTGCTGTCGCGATGCTGCTGAACGCCGACAGCCGCCTGCAGCCGATCCTTCGGGGCACGCTGGTTCTTCCCTTGCTGATCCCGCCCGTGGTGGCGGGACTGATGTGGAAGACCCTGATGCAGCCGCAGTCGGGCCTGCTGAACTGGATCCTGACAAGCCTCGGCCTTCCCGAGTCTGCCTGGCTGTCGCATGTCGACACCGCACTTGTTTCGGTCCTGCTGATCGACACCTGGGTTTTCACACCCTTTGCCGCGCTGATCCTTCTGGCCGGGCTGCAGTCCATTCCGGTCGATCAGATCGAAGCGGCCCGGGTCGATGGCGCGTCCGGCTGGCTGACCTTCCGTGCAGTGCAGCTTCCGTGGCTTTTGCCGTTCATCATTCTGGTGGTGCTGTTCCGTGTAAGCGACAGCCTCAAGAGTTTCGAGCTGTTCTATGCGACCACCCGCGGTGGGCCGCTTGACGCCACCACCACCCTTCACGTGCTGGCCTATGAAGAGGCGTTCCGCTGGTCGAACGTCGGCCGGGCCATGGCCATCGTCTTTGTGCTCTGGCTCATCTCCTATGTCGTAAGCATGGTGCTGACGACCTTGTGGCGTCGCAAGGCGAGGGTATGACGATGGCAAGCAACTCGATCCCGCACCGCGCCGCGCGGCTTGTCGGACAGTCTCTGTTCCTGCTGTTCTTCGTCGCGCCGATCATCTGGATCCTGATGATGTCCTTCAAGGAGTTCCGGGATATCATTGCCTGGCCTCCGAAATTCCTGTTCACCCCGACGCTGGACAATTACCGCGAGACGCTGGTGGGAAGCCGTCCCGGCCAATGGTCCGACATGATGCGGTTCATGCTGAACTCGATCATCGTGTCGGGAAGTGCTGTCGTCATGTCCGTGTTGCTTGGCGTTCCGGCGGCCTATGCACTTGCACGCGGGGCGATCCATGGACGGGATCATATCGCGTTCACTTTCCTGTCGTTCCGGTTTGCGCCAGAGCTGATGGTGATCCTGCCGATGTTCATGATCTACACCCGGACCGGGCTATACGATACCTACCTGGGCCTGATCCTTGCACACCAGCTTATCTGCCTGCCGATGGTGATCTGGATCATGATGTCCTTCTTTCAGGACATCCCGGCCGAGCTTGAGGAGGCGGCCCGTGTCGATGGCGCATCGGTCTGGCTGACTCTTTGGGCCGTGATCCTGCCAATCGCGCTGCCCGGGATCGCAAGCGCCACGATCATCGCGTTCATCTTCAGCTGGAACAACCTGATTTTCGGTCTGATCCTGTCCGGGGGGGCGACGCGGCCGGTGACCATGGGCATTCTGCAGGCCATGACCTTTGACCAGATCAAATGGGGTCTCATGGCCGCCTCGGCGATGATCGCGGCGGTGCCCGGGATGATCGGCGCAGTCTTCCTTCAACGATACATAACGCGTGGACTTACCATGGGAGCAGTAAAGTGACGGATCTCGATCTTCT
>CANJQT010000157.1 GCA_947476475.1 Paracoccaceae bacterium
ATCGCAGAACTGTCGCTGGCTGCGGAAACCGGCTTTGGCAGGCCACCAATGGAGGCGCGCATGCTGATGCTGCCCTTGCGCAGCGATCTGGGCGACATCACCCGTGCGCTTGGCTGTCTGATCGCCGAGGGTCATATTGGCCGCGCGCCGCGCCGGTTCGATGTGGCGAGTGTTCAGCTGACGTCCATCGACCAGGTTCAGGCGCCATATCGGTCCACCCAGACCGCCCCTCACGCGTTTCACGAGGCGCAGAAACCCTTCGGAAACCCCACCGCAGAGCGCAGTCACCTACGGCTGATCAAGACTGACAAATGAGGCGCTGTCATCGTCGCCCTGTGGTCGCTCTTCTGAAAAGAAGAGTATCTACAGGGCAACGATGAGCGCAGGTCACATTGCAGCGGCGCGGGCCAAGCTGCGGCGGTCCTGAAGTGCTTCAGCAACCAGAAAGGCCAGTTCCAGCGACTGGCTGGCGTTCAGGCGCGGATCACACGCGGTGTGGTAGCGGTCTGACAGATCCTCGTCCGTCACGGCCCGCACGCCGCCGGTGCATTCGGTCACATCCTGACCCGTCATTTCGAAATGCACCCCGCCGGGGATCGTGCCTTCGGCTTTGTGAACGGCAAAGAATTCACGCACTTCGCGCAGGACGGATTCGAAGGGCCTAGTCTTGTAGCCCGATGCGGATTTGATCGTGTTGCCGTGCATCGGATCGCAGGTCCAGACGACATTGGCACCTTCTTCCTGAACCGCCCGAACCAGACGCGGCAGATGGTCGCCCACCTTGCCCGCACCGAAACGGGCAATCAGGGTCAGCCGGCCGGCTTCGTTTTCAGGGTTCAGCCTGTTCAAAAGCAGCTTCAGGTCATCCGTCGTCATCGACGGGCCGCATTTCAGGCCAATCGGGTTCTGGACCCCACGGCAGAATTCCACATGCGCACCGTCCGGCTGACGCGTCCTGTCGCCGATCCAGATCATATGGCCCGACCCGGCCACCGGCAGGCCAGTGGTAGAATCGATCCGGCACAACGCCTCTTCATACTCCAGAAGCAGCGCCTCGTGGCTGGTGTAGAAATCGACCGTGGCCAGTTCTTTCGCCGTTTCTGACGTTACCCCTGCCGCCGCCATGAAATCCATCGCATCCTGAATCTGGCGCGCGACTTCGCGGTAGCGTTTTGCATCCGACTCGGCGGTGAAGCCGGAGATCCAGCTTTGCACGCGGTGAATGTCAGCAAAACCGCCTGTCGAAAAGGCACGCAGCAGGTTCAAAGACGCGGCGGCCTGGGTATAGGCCTGCAGCATCCGCGACGGATCGGGAACCCGTGCTGCGGGGGTGAAATCAAAACCGTTGATGATGTCGCCCCGGTAGGAGGGCAATTCTACCCCGCCAATCACTTCGGTCCCCGCCGAGCGGGGTTTGGCGAACTGGCCAGCGACACGACCGATCTTCACGACGGGAACCTTTGCGCCCCATGTCAGAACAATCGCCATCTGCAAAATGACCTTGAACGTGTCGCGGATGTTGTCCGCTGAAAATTCCGAAAAACTTTCGGCGCAGTCGCCGCCTTGCAGGAGGAAGGCGCGACCTGCCGCGACCTCACCCAGCGCGCGTTTCAGTTTGCGTGCTTCACCTGCGAATACCAGTGGCGGCATCTGCGCCAGCGCCTTCTCGACGGCGCTCAGAGCTGCCGCGTCGGGATAGTCGGGCATCTGCACCCGCGGCTTTGCGCGCCAGTCAGATTTGGTCCAGCCCTTGCTCATTCTACTCTCCCGAAGCTTTAGCGATAACGGATCGCGCTTATAGTCAAGGCATGGCCGCCTTGCAAACCACTTCCCACACGATTGCCCTTGCAGCGGCACGCTTTTGGTGGTTCTGTGCGCAAAACGACAGAAATGGGTCGCATTATGCAGATGGTCGCCGCGCGCGGCAAGAAGGAACACGACGAAAAGAGCCGCACCAAGCGGTTCGTCTTTCTGCTTCTTGATCGGTTCACGATGATCTCTTTCGCCGGCGCGATCGAACCATTGCGCATCGCCAACCGGATGATCGGCCGCAATGCCTATTCCTGGGTGCTTGCGGGTGAAAACGGCCGCGAAACCGCCTGTTCCAACGGTGCCTCTTTCAAAGTCGATATGGGACTCGAGGAGATTGAACGCGAAGATACCATCCTGGTGTGCGGGGGAATGGATATTCAGTCGGCCACCACCAAGCCGGTCCTGAACTGGCTGCGCCGCGAGGCGCGGCGCGGCGCAAGCGTTGCCGGGATCTGCACCGGATCCTATACAATGGCAAAAGCAGGCCTTCTGGACGGAAAACGCGCCACCATCCACTGGGAAAATCAGGATTCTTTTCTGGAAGAGTTTGAAAAAGTCCGGCTGACAAAGTCGGTCTTTGTTGTCGACGGCAACCGCATGTCGACGGCCGGGGGAACGGCGTCGCTTGATCTGATGCTGAAAATCATCGCTCAGGATCACGGCGAAGATATCGCCAACAGTGTGGCCGATCAGTTGATCTACAACTCGATCCGCACCGATCAGGATACGCAACGCCTGTCGATTCCGACCCGGATCGGCGTGCGCCATCCGAAGCTTTCGCAGGTCATCCAGATCATGGAAAGCAATATCGAAGACCCGATCAGTCCGGCCACGCTGGCAGAGGATGTCGGCATGTCTACCCGTCAGCTGGAACGGTTGTTCCGCCGTTATCTGAACCGCAGCCCCAAGCGATATTATATGGAGTTGCGACTGCAAAAGGCCCGCAACCTGTTGATGCAGACCGACATGAGCGTCATCAACGTGGCCTTGGCCTGCGGATTCGCCAGCCCTTCGCATTTTTCGAAATGTTACCGCGCACATTATCAGACCACGCCCTACCGCGAACGCGGTACGCTGGGCAAACCAGGGGTCACCAGACTGTCGATCTGAGATATTATTTCGGCGCGCGACAGTTCGTTTTAAACTTAAAACAAAATTCGAAGCACCTGCGCAATAATATTGCGGACAGATAAACCCACGAAGCCAGACTGCAGGTGGCTCTTGCTTTTCGGGACCGTCCGATTAGGTTCGCGTCAGGACATTGTTCCAACATGGGAGTGAATCAATGAAAAAACTTCTTGCCGCCACTGCGGCGAGCGCCCTTTTTGCGGGTGTGGCTTATGCTGAAGACGTGAAACTTGGCATCATCTACGGCTTTACCGGGCCGATCGAATCGTTGACCGGCTCGATGGCGGCAGCATCTGAAGCAGCGATGGAGGAAGTGAACGCTTCCGGCCTGTTCATGGATGGCGCAAAAGTGTCTTCCGTCCGCGCTGACTCGACCTGCATCGACGCGGCGGCGGCAACTGCAGCTGCTGAAAAGCTGGTTACCTCGGACAAGGTCAACGGCCTTCTCGGCGGCGACTGTTCGGGTGTCACCGGCGCTATTCTTGCCAACGTGGCCGTGCCGAACGGCGTTGCGATGATTTCGCCTTCGGCGACCTCGCCCGCACTGTCGACCGCTGAAGACAATGGGCTGTTCTTCCGCACCGCCCCGTCGGATGCACGTGAAGGCGAAATCGCCGGCGAGATCATGGCAGACCGCGGCATCAAATCCGCAGCGCTGACC
Source organism: Paracoccaceae bacterium (assembly GCA_947476475.1). Classification (GTDB taxonomy): domain Bacteria; phylum Pseudomonadota; class Alphaproteobacteria; order Rhodobacterales; family Rhodobacteraceae; genus TMP-24. The sequence goes on from CANJQT010000157.1 coordinate 3,602, forward strand.
TACTCGAACTCGGACTACGGCAAGGGCCTTGCCGAAGCGATCCAGAAGGGTTTCGAGGCCAAGGGTGGCACGATCACCATTTCGGCAGCTCATGAAGACGGCAAGGCCGACTATTCCGCTGAAGTCGCCTCGCTTGCGGCTGCTGGCGGCGATATCCTGATCGTGGCTGGCTACGTTGATCAGGGCGGCTCGGGCATCCTGCGCGCGGCGGTTGACACCGGCGCCTTCTCGCTGTTCGAGCTGCCGGGCGGCATGATCTCGGACACGCTGACGACCAACGTTCCCGAAGGGCTGAACGGCTCGTTCGGTCAGGTTCCGGGCAACGACTCGCCGGGCCTGAAGACGCTGGGTGAAATGTCGGGCGGCAAGTTCGACGTGAACTCGCCCTACACGCCGGAATCCTATGACGCCGCGGCGCTGATGCTGCTGGCGATGGCGGCTGCCAAGTCGACCAATTCGGCAGACTATGCGCCGAAGATCATGGATCTGGCCAATGCTCCTGGCGAGCCGATCTTCCCGGGCGAACTGGCCAAGGCGCTCGAGATCATCAATGCCGGTGGCGACATCGACTATCAGGGCGCTTCGGCGGTGGAACTGATCGGACCGGGTGAATCGGCCGGCAACTACCGCGAGATCGAAGTGAAGGACAACAAGATCGAAACGGTTCAATACCGTTGATCTGAACCGATGACGAAGGCAGTCCGGACCCGGTCCGGGCTGCCTTTGCACATCTGAACGGACCTTGCCCGCAGTGGCCGACAAGAGCCACGCGACAGTGACGCTGGGGGATGCCAATGATTGTCGTCGAAGACCTGCACAAGCAGTTCGGCGGGTTTCGCGCTGTAAACGGCGCGTCCATCGAGATTGCCAAAGGCTCGATTACCGGGCTGATAGGCCCGAACGGGGCTGGAAAATCGACTTTGTTCAACGTGGTCGCCGGGGTTTACAAACCCACGTCGGGCCGCGTTCTTATGGATGGCGAAGACATCACCGGTTTGCCGCCCCATGAGTTGTTTCATAAAGGCCTGCTGCGCACCTTTCAGATTGCGCATGAATTTTCGTCGATGACAGTGCGCGAGAACCTGATGATGGTTCCCGCCGACCAATCGGGCGAGACACTTTGGAACAGCTGGTTTCACCGCGGGCGCATCCG
>CANJQT010000158.1 GCA_947476475.1 Paracoccaceae bacterium
GACCCGTCCCAAACTGGAAGGCGGCAGGCGGTTTGTGATGAAGTCCGATTTTCAGGCGGCGGGCGACCAGCCTACCGCGATTGCGGAACTGTCGGCCGGGGTTCTGGCCGGCGACCGCGATCAGGTGCTTTTGGGCGCCACCGGTACCGGCAAGACCTTTACCATGGCGAAAGTGATCGAGGAAACCCAGCGCCCCGCCATCATCCTGGCCCCGAACAAGACCCTCGCCGCCCAGCTTTACGGCGAATTCAAGGGTTTCTTCCCCGACAACGCCGTCGAATATTTCGTCAGCTACTATGATTATTACCAGCCCGAGGCCTATGTTCCGCGCACCGACACGTTCATCGAAAAGGAATCTCAGATCAACGAACAGATCGACCGGATGCGCCACTCGGCCACCCGCGCCCTTCTGGAACGCGACGACGTGATCATCGTCGCCTCGGTCAGCTGCATCTACGGCATTGGTTCAGTCGAAACCTATTCGGCGATGACTCAGGACATGAAGGTGGGCGACCTTTACGATCAGCGCAAATTCATCTCGGAACTGGTGGCCCAGGCCTACCGCCGTTCCGACATCGGCTTTCAGCGCGGCGGCTTTCGGGTCAAGGGCGATACCGTTGACCTTTGGCCCGCCCACCTTGAAGACCGCGCCTGGCGCTTTTCCTTCTTTGGCGAGCAGTTGGAAGGCATCAGCGAATTCGACCCGCTGACCGGGGCCAGGACTGACACGTTCGATCAGATCCGCATCTATGCCAATTCCCATTACGTCACCCCGCGCCCGACGCTACAACAGGCAATCAAGGGCATCCGGGTCGAACTCCACCACCGGCTGAAACAGCTTCAGACCGACGGCAAACTGCTGGAAGCCCAACGCCTGGAACAGCGCTGCAACTTCGATCTGGAAATGCTAGAGGCGACAGGCGTCTGCGCGGGCATCGAAAACTATTCGCGCTATCTTACCGGCCGCGCCCCCGGCGAACCGCCGCCCACCCTTTTCGAATTCATCCCCGACCATGCCATTGTCTTCGCGGATGAATCCCACGTGTCCGTCCCGCAGATCGGCGGCATGTACAAGGGCGACTTCCGGCGCAAGTTCACGCTGGCCGAACATGGCTTCCGCCTGCCCTCCTGCATGGACAACCGCCCCCTGAAGTTCGAGGAGTGGGACGCAATGCGCCCGCAATCGGTCTTCGTATCCGCCACCCCCGCCAAGTGGGAGATGGAACAGACCGGCGGCATCTTCACCGAACAGGTGATCCGCCCCACCGGCCTGATCGACCCCGAGGTCGAGATCCGCCCGGTGTCGATGCAGGTCGATGACCTTCTGGACGAGGTGCGCCGGGTGGCCGCCGCCGGCTACCGCACCCTCGTCACCACCCTGACCAAACGCATGGCCGAAGACCTGACCGAATATATGCACGAACAGGGCATCCGCATCCGCTACATGCACAGCGACATCGACACGATCGAACGGATCGAGATCCTGCGCGACCTGCGCCTTGGCGCCTTCGATGTGCTGGTCGGTATCAACCTTCTGCGCGAAGGGCTCGACATCCCCGAATGCGGGCTGGTGGCGATTCTGGATGCCGACAAGGAAGGTTTCCTGCGCTCGGAAACCTCGCTGATCCAGACCAGCGGCCGCGCGGCAAGGAACGCCGAAGGCCGCGTCATCATGTATGCAGACCGCATCACCGGCAGCATGGAACGCGCGATGGCCGAAATGGCGCGGCGGCGCGAAAAGCAAAAGGCCTACAACATCGCCCACGGAATCACGCCGATGACGGTAAAGAAGAACGTCGAAGACGTGCTGGCCGGTCTTTGGCAGGGCGACACCGACATGGCCCGCGTCACCGCCCAGATCGACGCACCGATGGTCGGCTCCAATCTGGCGGCCCATCTGGACGCGCTGCGCATCAAGATGCGCAAGGCCGCCGAGAATCTGGAGTTCGAGGAAGCTGCCCGCCTGCGCGACGAGGTCCGGCGGCTGGAGGCGGTGGAACTTGCGGTGGCCGACGATCCCTTGGCGCGTCAGTCGGTGGGGGAGGAGGCGGTTGAGGAGGCGGTGAAGGCGCGCGGCCGGTCAACCGGGGGCAGGGCGGGGCAAAGGGGCGGGAAGAGCAGGAGGGTGAAGAGGTGAGGTGGGGGCCATAAAACTCGCGCGACACTTCTTGTGGTTGTGGCGGTGCCGTGATTTACTCCACTCGTTCAAATTGAAAGGAACATGTCTTGCGACCACTCATTGTTCTTCTACCACTTGTAGCGATGGTCAGCGGATGTGCTGGCGAAATGACCGGGCAAATTCGCGGGAGCGGCGAGCGGATCAAGTTCAATTATGAGCAAGGCCTTGACTCAGATAGATATTCAACCGTTATTGGCGGTGAGGCGTTTTCTGGAAAGGCCATAATGGATGGTTCCGGAGCGACCGTTGCAACTGGCTTTGGAATGGGGTTTGACGCAACGCTATTTGGGGCGACTACGACGAACCGCTTCGTAGCTGTACTCCTGGGGAACAAAGGCAACTCGCTAAATTGTCAGATGCGCTATGCTGACTCTTCGGGCTTCACAACTTCGGGGGGTGTTGGCGTATGTCAGCACTCTGATGGTCGCACCATAGATGTTGTTTGGTAACCGATCTATGTGAGTGCTTCAGAGAACCGTGCTTTCTTCGAGGATAGAAAGCTGATGCGCCACTGGCGCGTTCCCTTTCGGTCCTCTGGCCGATGTGCCGGGTGGTCGGGCGGATGCAGGCCGATTGGCTAACGGCAAGGGTGCCGTGGGGTTGGTGCCAACCCCCCTCGCCCCAACCCATCGTTGACGGGCGACCGGCCCCACCCTACGAAGTCATAGACCTCCTGCGGCAACATAGGGCAAATAGGATGAGCTTTGGCCACGACGCCTACAAACCCTCCGAAATCGCCGCGCTGATCGAAGCTGCAGGTGTGGCCAAGGCGGCACTGCCCCTGCGCCAGATGCTGGTGCTGGCGATGCTCGCCGGGGCCTTCATCGGTTTTGGCGCCGCCGCATGGGCCATGGTCATGACCGGCGCCGATCCAGGCTACGGCCCGCACCGCCTGCTTGGCGGTCTGGTCTTTTCCCTTGGCCTCATCCTTGTCATTGTCGGCGGGGCCGAACTTTTCACCGGCAATGCGCTGATGGTCATGGCCGCCGTCGATGGCCGCATCACGCCTGCAGCGCTTTTTCGCAACTGGGCGGTCGTCTATGTCGGCAACTTCCTTGGTGCCGCCGGTCTGGCCTTCGCCTTCTGGCTGTCAGGCTGGGCCGACGGGCCGGTCGGCGACACGATCGCCCGCACCGCCGCCGCCAAGGCCGCAGGCGCGCCACTGGCGCTTTTTGTGAAAGGTGCGCTGTGCAATGCGCTGGTCTGCCTTGCCGTCTGGCTGACATTTTCGGCGCGCGATACCACCGGCAAGATCCTCGCCATCCTGTGGCCGATCAGCGCGTTCGTGCTTCTTGGGCTCGAACATTCGGTGGCCAACATGTTCTTCCTTCCACTCGGTACGCTGACTGGGGCCGAAGTGACGCTGACATCCGCAGCCCGCAACCTTTTCTGGGTGACGTTCGGCAATATCGCGGGCGGGGCAGGTGGGGTGGCACTGGCCTATCGGTTCGCCTTCCACGGCCCGGGAGCGGGAGGCAAGCCCTAGGCCGGGCTGCGCCTGTCAGCGCGAAAGCCATACGTTTGCCATACGTAATCCATACGTTGCGCAGACCTTGGTTTTTGGCCTGAAACCGGCAGCGGAAGACCCGCCACCGCAATCGTTAAGCGGGCCTTCAGACCCGCTTGCCCGCCAGCGAATTGGTCGAACTTTCGGTGATCCTGACCCGGGCAATATCACCGACCTTCAGGGTGGGGTCCTTGACATGGACCGCATGCAGATAGTCGGATTTCCCCATCATCTGCCCCGGCATACGCCCCGGTTTTTCAAATAAAACAGATACTTCACGCCCAACCATCGCCTCTTGCGCGGCGCGCTGCTGGCTTGTGATCAGCGCCTGCAATTCCTGCAAGCGGGCATCAGCCACCGCCGCCTCGACCGGGGCGCGGTCGGCCGCCGGGGTGCCGGGGCGGGCGGAGTATTTGAAACTGTAGGCCATGCCGTAATTCACCGTCCTCACCAGATCCATGGTGGCGGTGAAATCCGCGTCCGTCTCGCCCGGAAACCCCACGATGAAGTCGCCGGACATGAGGATATCGGGGCGCGCCGCGCGGACTTTATCGATCAATTTCAAGTACATGTCTGCCGTATGGCGGCGGTTCATCGCCTTCAGGATCCGGTCCGATCCCGACTGGACCGGCAGGTGCAGGTAGGGCATCAGCTTGGGTTCTTCGCCATGGGCGGCAATCAGATCCTCTTCCATGTCGTTCGGATGCGAGGTCGTGTAGCGGATCCGTTCCAACCCGTCGACTTTCGCCAAAGCCCTGACCAGCTGCGCCAGACCCCAGTCGCCACCCTGGCCCGAACCATGGTAGGCGTTCACGTTCTGGCCCAGCAGGGTTACCTCACGCACGCCTTTTTCCACCAGCTTTCGGGCCTCTGCCAGAACCCTGTCTGCCGGGCGGCTGACTTCCGAACCCCGCGTGTAGGGTACCACGCAAAAGGCGCAGAACTTGTCGCAACCTTCCTGTACCGTCAAGAACGCCGCTGGCCGGATCGAGGCCGACGGACGGTCGGGCAGGTGATCGAATTTGTCTTCGGCGGGGAAGTCCGTATCAACGGTCTTCTGTCC
>CANJQT010000159.1 GCA_947476475.1 Paracoccaceae bacterium
CTCTCAAGTGCGCATCAGCCCATGTGCCACGTTTTTTAACGGGGTCTGACCCTCCAATAAGCGATCGGCAACTGCCCTTCAGGCCGCCAACAGTAACACAGGCTGTTTATACCGCGCGCAGGCGGGCCGTGGCCCGTGACGGTTTTTTAAGATGTCGCGCTCCTCGGTGACCCGAGGAAGCTCCCGCTTCAGCCGTCGGTTCTCGGCTTCGTGGTCAATGCCGCTCAACTTCGGCGCAGGCTCGGCGAACAGCCTAAGCGACTTGTAAGGCGAGTGCCAACTCACCCCTAGGCGCTGCGAAACCTCCCGAACCGGATACCCACGCACCCGGATCTGCTGCACCGCATCTTGCTTGAACTCGTCGCTGTAGTTGCTCGTCCCCATCTCGGCCTCCTTGCCTCAAAGTTAGGGGGCAAAGCGTCTACAAATCTAGGGGCACCTCAGACCTCGGCAATTTCGGACCAACTAAAGAGTATCTACCGCGTGTTGTTCCCGCGAACGGATCGTAAAGCTCGGCCAGATACTCGATACCTTCTTCTTCATCGATAGAGGGTTTCGACAGCTCAATCGATGAAGGCGACCGCTTCCATGCAGCTTCAAATGCGGCGCGTGTCGCGTCTGCCAGACCCTTGCTGATCGAACCGTTTTCAGAATCTTCACCGCCCAATCTCCTCGGCTATCGGTTCTGTCCCGAACGGCTAAAGGAATGTCGGCGAAATAGAAACATCTTCATTCGAAAACTTCACCCGGCATCAGTTCTTCCACAGTGCCAGTAATCCGCGCCAAGCGTCCAACACGGGGGCGTTGCAGTTCGACATAGGCGGTTTTCTTGCCTTCAATGTCTTTCAACCCCCAGCCAATCAGAATACCCGTGACGCGCCGACCAATCCATGAATCCCTGTTTCAGGCGAACGCGGCGGCTGTTTGATACCACGGTTTGATGGTGTGATACTTTCGAAGGGATGGAAGGATGCAGCATGGGGCAAGTTCGTCAGGGGAGCGCCACGACCACGCACGCCGTCAGAGCAGCAATACAGCGATCGCAAGCCTCGCTCTCGCAGTTGAAGTGAACGAAATTCTTGGAGAGTGGTTTTGAACACAGCGCGCCCGATGATCCGGCAAAGCGAGTTGCTCAAATCCGTCGCGGATTGGGTCGAGCAAGGCTTTGTGGTGGCCATCACTGCGGAAGGCGTGAAGGTTATGCCAAAAGCCGCCGATGACGCCCAGAACCCCTATGACGGCGTAAAGCTTGGCCGATGAAACGCGATCTGCCGCCCTTCGTTTACCGGACCACCGCGCGGGGGCGGGCCTATTACCATTTCAGGCGTAACGGCCTAACGGTCAGAGTTGACCCCGCCGCTCCAGATTTCTGGGCCGAATACGCCAAGTTGCGCGACGAAAAACCCGTCGCCAGGATCGGCAAGCGGACTTGGCGGGCGTTGATTGCTAAATACCGCGAGCATTCCAGATTCAAGGTTTTGAAGCCCAGAACGAAGCATGACTATGAGCGGCTTATGGATTTCATCGCGGAAAGGTACGGCAACCTCGACCCAGCCAAAATGCGCAAGGTCCACATCATCGAACAGCAAGAGGCACTGGATGGAAAGTTCGCCCGTGACTTCGTGAATGTGATTTCTGTGCTGTTACGGCTGGCGGCGGAATTGGGCTGGCGCGATGACAACCCGGCGAAGGGCATCACCAGGAAGGCAACAACGATCAAAGCCCCACACGTTGTCTGGACCGATGAAGCTGTGGCAAAGTTTCGGACCGAGGCCGCGCCGCTGCCGCTGCTGATCTTTGAAATCGGCATAGGCACGATCCAGCGCCCTGATGATTGGACGCGATTTGATTGGGAGCATTTCGACGGATCGGCCATTACGGTCACGCAAAGCAAGACCGGGGTGCGCTTGACTGTTCCGTGCCCAGCGCGCCTGATTTCTGTTCTGGAAGTCGCCCGCCCGAAGGTCAGGCGGATAGGCGGGACGCCGATCTTGCAAACCCGTGGAAAGCGCATGACCTATCGCCGCATGGCCGAATTGATGCTGCGCGAAAGGCAGCGTTTGGGACTGGCACAATTCGACCTTCACGCGCTGCGTTATCGCGGGGTCGAGGAATTGGCTTGGGCCGGGTGCAACGATGATGAAATCATGGCGATTTCAGGCCATTCGACCAAGTCTATGGTGGCGAAATACGCCGGGGACGCCCGCCAGATCATGCGCGCCAGACAGGCCAATGATAAGCGGAAAGGCGGTTGACGCGATGAACAAAACCGGCACGGAACGTAAGGAAAACAAACCGTGATTCTTACAAACGCTTTTCGGATTTTTACAAACACCATTTCTGGAGTTTTGGGAATGCCAGCGAAAACAACGAGTTATGTGGAGGCGGGTATCGGAATCGAACCGATCTTCACGGATTTGCAATCCGCTGCGTAACCTCTCCGCCAACCCGCCGCAGAGGTAGGGGGCAATTATACCGGAACGCTGCATAGCGCAAGCCTTTGCAGCGGTTGCCGTCCCCTCTATTCTGTGGCAAGAGTTATGCAGAGAAAACTAAACGATAGAGTTCAGTCGATGTCCGATTATGCCCTTCGCCGCACGATGATGGTTGACACGCAGGTTCGGCCCAACGACGTGACGAAATTCCCGATCATCGAGGCGATGCTGTCGGTTCCCCGCGAGGAATTCGTGCCGGACGCCGTGCGCGAGGCGGCCTATGTGGGTGAAAACATTGATATCGCGCCGGGGCGCGTGCTGCTTGAGCCGCGAACCCTATCGAAACTTCTGGATGCGTCGGATCTGCAGTTAACGGATCGGGTGCTGTTGCTGGGGGCAGGTCTTGGTTATTCGGCGGCTGTGATCGGGCGCATGGCGGGCACGGTTGTCGCGGTGGAAGAGGATGCAAACCTTGCCGCCGCAGCCGAGGCACGGCTGGGCGCACTGGGTGCAACCAACGTTATTGTCCGGCAGGCTGCCCTTTCAGAGGGCGCAGCCAAAGATGCCCCTTTTGACCGGATCATAATCGAGGGCGCCGTCGAGGAAATTCCGACCGCGATTGCCGCACAGGTTGCGGAAGGTGGACGGATTGCGGCGATCTTCATGGAAGGGGCGCTGGGCGTTGCCCGTATCGGCCATAAGATTGACGGTCATATCACGTGGCGCTTTGCCTTTAACGCTTCGGCCCCGGTTTTGCCGGGCTTCGCAGCCAGGCGCCCATTCGTGCTCTGACGGTTTCCCCGCCTCGTCTTTGGCCGGGTGACCGTTCAAATGGATAAGAGCCCGGGTCTGAATCCGGCACATCAGAGGCGACAAGCATGACAGGATCTTTTTTGCGCGGGTTCAGATTTTTGGCGGGCGGGGTGGCGTTGTCGGCACTTCTTGCGCCAGCCCTGCGGGCCGAAAGCCTTGGGGACGCGCTGATATCGGCCTATAAGGCATCGGATCTTCTGGCGCAAAATCAGGCGGTTCTGCGGGCGGCGGATGAGGATGTGGCAACAGCGGTTGCCACATTGCGTCCGGTTTTGGCATTTGTCCTGCAAAGCCAGTATACCGACGGCACGCTTGGAGAGAACACAACCAACGCCGGAATCCTGAATTTCGACTGGACGATCTACGACTTTGGCCGCAGCCGACTTGGGCTGGACATCGCGCGCGAGTCAGTTCTTGGCACAAGGCAGGCGCTGGTAGGGGTTGAACAGAACGTATTCCTGTCTGCCGTGCGTGCCTATATGGATGTGCGACGGGCCGGGCAGACAGCGGAAGTGAACCGCACGTCTGTCAACCTGATTTCCGAACAGCTCAAGGCTGCGGAAGACCGCTTCGCGGTGGGCGAGATCACACGTACCGATGTGGCTTTGGCCGAGGCGCGCCTTGCGGCGGCCAAGGCCGGTCTTGCGGCGGCAGAGGGTGATCTGGACGTGGCGCGTGCAAGTTACAAGGCCGAGATCGGCCATGAGTCGGACGGGCAAACCATGTTGCCCGCAGCGCCGGCCTTCCCCAAATCCCTGTCCGAAGCTCAGGCGATTGCACAGCGTTTGCATCCAGCGGTGCTTCAGGCGCAGCATCAGGCAAGGGTCGCTGATCTTGAGGCTGAGCTGGCGCGTGCCCAGCACCGCCCGACGCTTGGGGTGAACCTGAAGGCGCAGCAGGATGACGGAGGGGCGGAATCTGGCGTGGCCACCCTGAAGTTGACCCAGCCGCTGTTCACCGGGGGCAAGATCGCGTCGGGCGAGCGCAAAGCGATAGCCGGGCGCGATGCGGCCCGCGCGGCGCTTACCCGCACCGGTATTGCCGTGACCCAACAGGTCGCCAACGCCTGGTCCGGTATCGAGGTGGCCCGCGCACAGATCATTGCCATTGATCGCCAGATCCAGGCGGCGCAACTTGCCTACGACGGAACCCGCGAGGAGGCCGCACTTGGTGCCCGCACCACCCTGGACGTGCTTGATGCCGAAAACGAACTGTTGCGCGCCAAGTCCGACCGGATTTCCGCAGAGGCCAATCTGCAGGTAGCACTTTATTCGCTTTTGTCGGCTATGGGCCTTTTAACGGCAGAAAATCTGAAGCTGGGTATCCCGACCTATGATCCCGAGGCCTATTACAATGCGGTCAAGTCGGCCCCCTTATCTGCACAAGGCGCGAAGCTGGA
>CANJQT010000160.1 GCA_947476475.1 Paracoccaceae bacterium
GCCAGCGACAGTTCTGCGATTTGTGGCGCGGCAAAGACGGCCTCGGTCACTGTGGCAATCTGCGCTCGGGCGGCGGGGGTGAACAGGGCGGTCAGCGGCATGCCGCGGACATCCATCCCCAATAGGTCGGTCAGGTGCATGCCCGCCAGCCTGAACCGCGCCACTTGCGGCGCGGCCTTTTCCAGGATGAACGCATATTCCAACGCACGTTCGATTCCGCGCGGGTCGATTTCGGACCGAAGGGGCACCATGCGACCATTGCGTAGCGCTTCCCAATAAGCCCTGACTTCTGACATGGCTTGAGAACGCATGTCCTTCCGTGCTCCTGCGAAAGGGACGATATTGTCCCGGTCTTGACCAATCTGCATATCCAAATCCTTTGCGCCGCCGCCCCCGACAGTCCCTCTGGTCCGGATCGCGTTGCCGCGACGGTCAGGCTTTGTTAACCCTAGGGCCAGAATGATTACCCAAGTGTTAAACTACTGGAAAATCGGGCAAGCGGGGGCGGAAAAGTCTTAAATGGTTAAAGCTACTCTGATCTCGATGACAGGCTTTGCCTTTGGGCGCGGTGCCGGACTGGGCTATGGCTGGAGCTGGGATCTGCGGTCGGTCAATGGCAAGGGCATGGATCTGCGCCTGCGGCTGCCCGACTGGATCGAGGGGCTGGAGGCCGGCGTGCGCGCGGCGGTCGGGGCCAAGACCGCGCGCGGATCGGTCAGCCTTGGGCTGAAGATCGCGCGTGAGGCTGGTGGTGAAGGGCTGCGGGTTAATCCGGCGGGTCTTCGTGCGGCGCTCGCGGCGCTTGGCATTGCAGAGTCGGCCGCGCGCGCCGCCGGGTTTGAAGTGCAACCGATGACGGCGGCGGACCTGCTGGCGGTGAAGGGGGTGCTGGATCAGGGGGGAGATGCGGATGATACCGGGCCACTTTTGGCCGCGTTGCTGGCCGATCTGGCGCCGGTGATCGACGCCTTTTGTGCGATGCGGGCGCGGGAAGGCGCGGCGCTGACAGGGGTGATTGCGGACCAGATCGACCGTATCGCCGATCTTGCACAGGCCGCGCGCAAGACTGCCGAAGCCCGTCGCCCACAGATGGAAGCGACCTTGCGTGACAATCTTGCGCGGGTTCTGGCGGGCGCTGCCGACGTTGACCCCCAGCGCGTGGCGCAGGAACTGGCACTTCTGACCGTCAAGGCCGATGTGACCGAAGAACTGGACCGGCTGTCGGCCCATGTAGATGCGGCGCGCGCGCTTCTGGTCGAAGGTGGGACGGTGGGCAAGAAATTCGACTTCCTCATGCAGGAATTCATGCGTGAAGCAAATACGCTTTGTTCCAAATCGGGTAATGTCGATCTGACGCGGATCGGGCTTGACCTCAAGACGGTCATCGACCAGATGCGCGAACAGGTTCAGAACGTGGAATGATCATGCAGCGGCGCGGCCTTCTTATCATCCTGTCGTCCCCTTCGGGGGCCGGAAAATCGACATTGGCCAAGCGACTGATGGGCTGGGATCCGTCCCTGCGATTTTCGATTTCAGCGACCACCCGTGCGCCGCGCCCGGGCGAAGAAGACGGCCGCGACTATTACTTCCGCTCGCGCCCAGAGTTCGAAGCCATGGTCGCGGCAGGCGAAATGCTGGAACATGCCGAAGTTTTCGGCAACCTCTACGGCTCTCCCAAGGCCCCGGTCGAAGCGGCGGTGACCGAGGGGCGCGACACGTTGTTCGATATCGACTGGCAGGGCGGCCAGCAGATCCGCAATTCCACGCTGGGCAAGGATGTGGTGTCGATCTTCATCCTGCCGCCGTCGATTGCCGAACTGGAACGCCGCCTGCGCACGCGCGGGCAGGACAGCGACGAGGTGATCCGGGGTCGCATGGCAAAATCGGAAACCGAAATCAGCCATTGGGCCGAATATGATTATGTGCTGGTCAACGAGGATATCGACCGCGCCGAAGCCGATCTGCGCACCATCGTCTGCGCCGAACGCATGCGCCGCGACCGCCAACCTGGCCTCAGCACCTTCGTGCGTGGCCTGAACCGGGAGTTTGATGCCAGATGATCTATGCACTTGACGGAATTGCCCCCGAGATCGGCGAAGATGTCTGGGTCGCGCCGGACACCAATATCATCGGCAAGGTGGTGCTGGAAGTTGGTGCCAATGTCTGGTTCGGCGTCACCATGCGGGGCGACAACGAGGAAATCCGTGTGGGTGCCGGATCAAACGTGCAGGAAAACTGCGTGCTGCACACCGACATGGGCTTTCCGCTGACCATCGGCGCCAATTGCACCATTGGCCACAAGGCGATGCTGCATGGTTGCACGATCGGCGAAGGCAGCCTGATCGGCATGGGTGCCACGGTGCTGAACGGGGCAAAGATAGGCAAGGGCTGCCTGATCGGCGCCGGGGCGCTGGTGACAGAGGGCAAAGAGATCCCGGACGGAAGTCTGGTGATGGGTGCGCCGGGCAAGGTGGTCAGGATGCTGGACAGCGAAGCGCAGGCGCGACTGTTGAAATCCGCCGAAGGCTACAGGCGCAATGCTGCGCGTTTTGCCAAGGGGCTCAGGGCGCTCTGACCTGCCTTTCAGCCGCCGGTCTGCACCTTCGGTTTCCGCCCCGGGCGCGGCGGGGCCGTTGCCAGCGGATGGTGGTCCAGAACAAGTTCTTTCAGCCGGTCTTCCAGAACATGGGTGTAGATTTCGGTCGTGCCGATATCGGCATGGCCCAGAAGCGTCTGGATAACGCGAAGGTCGGCCCCGCCAGCCAAAAGATGGGTGGCGAAGGCGTGGCGCAGCCGGTGCGGCGTTACGGCATCGGGCGACACCCCGGCCCGCACGGCGATATCCTTCAAAAGCCGGTGCATCACCTGCCGTGTCATATGGCCATCCACCCCGCGCGCTGGAAACAGAAAGCGCGAGGGCGGCGCGCGGCTTTTCAGGCGGGCTTGTTCTTCGGCACCGTCGCGGGCAGCCAGCCAGGCGGTAATGGCCGCGCGCGCCGGGCGGGACAGCGGCACCAACCGTTCCTTGTCACCCTTGCCGCGCACCAGGATCATCGCCGGATCACCGCGCACTGCCTGAACCGGCAAGCTGACCAACTCGCTGACCCGCATTCCGGTCGCGTAAAGCAGCTCGAGCAGGCAAAGATTGCGCAGCTTTTCGTCCGGTCCGCGGCCGCAGTCTGCTGCCGCAGTCAGCAGGCGCGTCACCTGATCCTCGCCCAGCGTCTTGGGCAGGCGCTTGTCGCGCCCCGGTCCGGCGATCCTAAGCGCAGGGTTATCCCCGCGCCATCCCTCTTCATATGCGAAGCGGTAAATCTGCCGAATGGCAGACAGTCGGCGCGCGCGGGTGGCGCGCGACAGGCCATTTGCATCGCATGAAACAAGATAGGCTTCGATATCCGCCTGCATGGCTTTTGCGAAGGACCGATGGCGGTGCGCCAACCAAACGGCAAAATCCTTCAGGTCGCGCCCATAGGCCAGAAGGGTGTTGCGCGCCGCATCTGCCTCTGCGGCTTGGGCCTCCAAGAATGTCGATATCCAGCGATTTTCGTCAACCGGCGGGGTGGGGGCCATTATTCAGCCGCGCCGTTCAAGCAGCACAAGCTCCAGCGCCGCGCGCCGTGCAACCGACTCGAGGCCCGCTTTTCGCAGCAGGATAAGGCCCTGCGTGACCGAGCGCAGGTCGCCGCGCGCTCCGTCCGTCACCATTGTCATCGCGTCCAGCAAGGCTGCCCCCAGACGGCCGTCTTCAAGCCGCGAGGTTTCTTCTTCACTCTGGGGCTGGGTGGTGGCAAAGGCCGCCTGCACAGCAACACCCATCTGATCAGGTGCCGTTGTGCCCGTCACCTGTCCCTTTGCCAGCCCGATGAGAAAAGCCTCGGCCGGATCAGCCGCACTTCGGGCCAAGGCAACCTTTTCATAGTCATTAGACAAAAGGCCGATCCTCAGTGCCAGGGCGGATGCCGCGGGATCCAGTGGCAACCCGGCCAGGCGCGCGCCAAAAAGACCGGCGAAGAACACCTCAAGCTCTTCCTGCTCCATCGCTTTCCAGACAACGGGCAGGGCCTTGCTGATGACTGCGGCATCGCGACCGTCTAGCGCCGCTTCAAATTCCTGCACCGCCGTCACCCGGTCCCAGACCCCGCCCGAAGCTGCCGCGCGACGTTCGGAATAAAGGCCCAGCAGACGGTTCGGCGGCACTGCCCCGGTGCGCGCCAACCGCTCGCCCGCTTCGATCCGCGCTTTCCAGCCGATGTTCGACCGCAGTTCCGCTTGCGCGAAAGCCAAGGGCAAAGTCGATGTTGCAACAGGTTCTCCGATCGCCTCCATCATCCTGAGCGTCAGCGGCGAGGGGCGATCTGGCACCGGCAGTTGTGGCGCGCCATCGGCAAATTCGGTATCCAGGAACCTTTCCAGAAGGTCCGCCGTCGGCGGATCAATCGTGCCAAGCGTCGCCCCGGTGCGCAGCGCCAACGCCGCCGCGTTCCAGTCGCCCAACCGTGCCAGACAGTAGATCCGCGCCGGGAAGGTGGGTGCAATTTCGGGCGAACGGTCCATTACCTCGCAGGCGTA
>CANJQT010000161.1 GCA_947476475.1 Paracoccaceae bacterium
ACGAAGAAATCGAACGAGGGCCGCGAATATCTGGGCCTGAAGCTGGACGACCCGAGCTTTGCCGCCCCGATCTACGCCAACCTCTTCGATGACGAAGACGGTGAGGGCTCGAGCCTCATCTGGTCCCGCCCCAACACCCGCCGCGGCGATTGATCGCCAAGGCAAAAGGCCCCGGTCGAAAGACCGGGGCCGAAGGCGTTCTTGCTTTAGAGATTAACGGCTGCCACGCCGCATTGGCTTCAGCCGTTCACCAAATCTTGGAGTTGCCCGATCCTCGAAATGATTTCGTCGAAAGCCGGTGGCTTCGCGTCGAACATCATCGGGGCCATGGCCCGATAGTCGACTCGCAGATCCTTGATGCGTGCCTCGCTCGGCAGAAGGCGCAGGGTGCCCGGGCGGGCAGTTTCATAGCTCGCCCATGCCGAACGGAAAAACACAGCCTTGTGCTTGGCCACCTGCACCAAGAGTTCGTAGTCGCTGCAGGCTGCCTTGCCATCGCCGGTGTCGAGCAGCATCGCGAGATCGTAGAAATGCCGTGAGAAGTACTGCGGCGTTGGCGATTCCGGTGGGCGATGAGCTTCTGCATGGAGCGCCGTCGCCTTCTCCCAGAAGGTACGCCGTGCCGAAAGCACGCGGACTGTGGTATCTGCATCCTCAAAAAAGGCCGGGTAGTCCTCGGCCGCGTAGGGTCGGATGACCTTTTCCTCGGTTGGCCAAGGATCACCGCGTGCCCCGAGTTCTAGTTTCACGCGAGGGGTGATGTAGGACATGCCTGCATATTCGGTGGTCGCAAATGCTGCCGGGTAGTGAAAGTTCACCGTTTGGGCGTCGTTCGGGTCTATGTCCAACGACCACCCACCTTCGCTTGGTTCGCCCAGTTCCTTGGCGAATGCTGACTGCAAGGCTGGGAGCAGCTGGTTGGCGATGTGAGTCTCGACGTCGCGTACCAGATCGTCGATCAGCTTGGCGGCCTTGTTCTTTCCGAGACCTTCTTGCTCTGGGTCGCGATCCCCGGCGTAGCCAAGCTCGGCACGATCAAAAGAAAGGTCGATGTCTTCGGAAAACCGCCGGATCGCGTTGAAGGCTTTCGAAAGTGAAGTTCCACCTTTGAATACTAGCGAAGCCGTCGGGCCTTTCGGCAAGTTGAAAATGCGCCGCAGGGTCCAGCAGACCCAGAAGTCCTTTTCGATGATGGTGTTCGCCACGCCCCGACCGGCGCCGGTTTCCCCGAAGAGGGCGGCGCGGTCCGCGGCGGA
The DNA here is from genome assembly GCA_947476475.1 of Paracoccaceae bacterium. Lineage (GTDB taxonomy): Bacteria > Pseudomonadota > Alphaproteobacteria > Rhodobacterales > Rhodobacteraceae > TMP-24. The sequence goes on from CANJQT010000161.1 coordinate 1,257, forward strand.
AAGGCGGGCGACCTTATCCAAGGAGGTCGCCCGTCCCGAGATCGGCAATCGACAGCAAGGTGGCACGCATCCAGGCGGGCGCTTGGGCGGCGCTTTTGGCGAGGATCCTCTTGTCGCTGTCGGTGAGGCTTCGGGCAGCGACTTGTAGCACATCTGCTGCACGGGAAGCGCCCACATGGCGCAGCGCCTGAACTACGGTTCCTGCCGGGCTGCCAGGCGCGATCAGATGCTTGGGTGAGGCATGACGGAGATCGACCACGCGCTTACCCAGAACCACGCGCCGGGATGGCCCATCCGTCAGCCAGGAGCTTTGGGCTGCGACCTGAGTCGAGAGGCCAAGTGCATTCGCTGCGCGCGCGCCATCGATCTGCAAGTGCGATCCGGTTTCCCGGGCGAGAGCCTGTGCTACATCATCAGGTGCAGGGGTAAGGGCCCCAAGCTTGGGGTGCAACTTGGGGAAGTCGTAGAGCCCCCGGGCAAGCCGTCTGAGATGGCCTGCCCTGGCCAGGCGTGACAGGGCCTGATCAACCGCAGCACGTGCGGCCATGTCGAGGAAGTCGCGCGGCGTGAACACGCTGCCGCGTCCGCTTGCGCGGACACGCTTCATGACTCGATCGGGAACGGAGGCGGACGTCGTCATCATATGTCAGAAAATAGGCTATGTTTTTCTGACAATCAAGTGCGGAGATTTCAAGATAGGTTTCGCATTGACCGACTGCAGAACTTCGGCAGGGAAGACTATAGCACATCCCGGCAGAGCCGGGACCGGGCTCTGGTCGTCTGACTGGAGCCTGCCGGGCAGTCTCCCCCCATGCGGGCGACGATCCCTTGCGCGACGGCTGATCCAGCCGGAAGGAGACTGATGGCGCGATGCAGCCTCGTGCCAGAGGTCGGGTGGTGCGAGTGGCCCCCCTTCGAATTCATCGGATGGCATTGAAATTCGTGAGACGCCGGTCTGGAACATGACGATCCTCTGAGACCAACGTTGCGGCACGGCTGGCGAGCGGTTGGCATCCCGTGACGGGGTAGGGCGCCTGTCTGGGGGCAAAGCCCCATCCCCCGCTTCCATTCGCTGTCCTTGGTCTGATCCGTCTCTTTGACACTCAACCCCAGAGGGGTCGGCTACGCGAGCGTGCCGCCCTCGCGGATTCGGGAAGTGCCCGAACGCACGAGGGTGATTGCAGATCCGGTCAAACACTTCGGGCGCCTGTCGCGCGGGGGATGGTCCTCCGCCCCCAAGAAGACAGGAGCCAACCCCATGTCCTACAAGGATGCCACCGCTTTCGCCGCCTCTCTCGCCGCCACGCTGATGGTCTCGATCGTCGTGTTTGAGGCCGGGGACGGCACCCATGGTGCGATGCCGTCCGATGAATACGATGGCGACGAAGCCCTCGTCGCCTTGGAAATCGACCCTTGGCAGTGAGGCGCTTAAAGCGCCTCACCCACCCTCCGGGGGCGCTTCATCAGCGCGCCCGTTCGGGGGAACAGCACCGAACCGAGGGGTCCGGCAAGGGAGAGATCGAGGGGGGAGCGGGCAGGGCGAGCCCGCTGAGACAGAGAGAGCGGCGGCGGACTCGCCTTTCCTCGCTCTCCATGGAGAACCCGAAATGACCATCCATCTTCCCGGCCGCGCTGCGCCGGCCCCTGAGATCTCGCCCGAACTGTCACGCATTCTGGCCGACCAGGCTGAGCGTGACGCTGCCGAGGTGGCGCTGCACGCCCGGAACAAAGAGGTGCTGTTTGACGGGCTGCGCCTTGTCGGCATCGCGCATGTTTTGGTCAGCTTCGATGGCTCGGGCGACAGCGGGCAGATCGAAAGCATCGATGCCCGCAGTGATACCGACCAGGGCGTCACGCTGCCCGCCGCCCAAATAACCTTTGCTGGCATCGACTGGCAAAGCGGGGCGCCTACCGAGCGCCGTCTGACCTTTGAGGCCGCCGTCGAAGAGCTGGTCTACGACCTCCTCTCCGATACCCATTCCGGCTGGCAGGACAATGATGGCGCTTATGGCGAGTTCTGCATCGATGCCCGCGCCCGGGCCATCCACCTCGAGTTCAACGAACGGTTCACCTCGTCCGAACTCTACACCCATGATTTCTGAGGGGCGGCGATGGCACATCCGTATCACCATGCCCTGTCCTCGGTGAAGAAATGGGGCGGGACGGTCGACGATTACCTCGGCTGCCATGAATTCTTAGATGTTATCTGGACAGGCAAGGCTTTTCTCGACCTGTCGGGTAGCGATAGTCCATAGGAGGGGCCCCGCCGTCCGCGCCGCGCGGATCAAAGCGCTGGCGGTGCGGACGGCGGGGAGGTTCCTGTGGTCTATCGCGGAGACGCTGCGGAACTCACGGTTCAGTCGGTTCATCCAGATCCACCAATAGGCGCTCGATGCGCGCCGCAATACCGATGTGCCGTTCGATCTCGCGCTGCCAGCCCCGTTCTCTGGCATCTGTCGCAAGTGTCAGTTCGAGCTTCCGTCTTTCTCGAAGCCTGCCAGCGTAGGCTTTGCTGGTCACGAATTTTGCGCAGCTGAGATAGAGGTCACATTCACATGGCCCCTCAGAGGGTAGGCGTAGACAGTGGCCAAGTTCCAGTTCTGTCTTGATAAAGTTTGATTTCAGCCAGTCGATTGCCGAGCACGATAATTTTCCCGCGCGTATTGCTTCGGCACCGGGACCAGCGATCATTTCACCGGGGCCAAGCACACTACGATAGTCACGTAGGACTTCGGCGTCGCTGATCCGTGCGTAGACCATGGACATGTGTGGCGTCTGATGCCCCAAGACGCTCATGATCGTGTGCAACTTGGCACCTCGTTCGGCGAGTTGCGTGCCCACAGTATGACGAAACCGATGGCTGGTAACTGTCGGCTTTCCATCTTGATCGACCAGTCCGGCGAGTCTGCACATCTGATTGAGGGGGTATTGCAGCAAATAGTCTGCCGACATCCGCCCGCTGCGGCGAAAGAAGACATAACGAACCAAGTCGCCGGTCTTGTCATCCCGGATCGGGCGGTCGTTGGCTTCGAGCCGACGCTGGATGACTTCGCGCAATACCGTTGCGGCGTCGTCATGCAAAGGCACAAGGCGTTCCCGCATAGTCTTTCCAGCGGGTATCCGCAGTCTGAAGGTCCCGTCTGGATACTGATCCAGGCAGTCCAAGCGGAGTCGAATGACCTCTCCCCGCCGTGC
>CANJQT010000162.1 GCA_947476475.1 Paracoccaceae bacterium
GATATCTTAATCTTTAGCTCGTTTTTTATTAATTAAAAAGCAATTAAATACTAGTTCAATCATGGGCGATTTTTTATTTATTGGAAGTGTATTTTGCTGTTTTATAACTGCCTATTTTTTATTAATTAAAAGAAAAAGGTATAATTTCTTTTCAGATAAATTACTAGCTTTTTTATTTATTTGTTACGCATATTGTACCATCTCATATCTATTGGTAACTACAGGCTGGTTGACTTATTTACCATTACTTTACAAAACAGCACAACCAGTCAATTTCCTTATACCCCCATTAGCTTATTTGTATGTTAGATCTATTTTAAAGAATGAAGAGTCCTTTTCTAAATTTGATCTTTTACATTTTTCTCCTTTTATCTTTATCGTATTGAATTATATACCTTTTTATTTTGTTAATATACAAGACAAAATAAAACTGGTTAATCTTGTAATAAATAATGTAGAACTAAATTTGATTCAACAAGATGGAATTGTTTCAGAAAAAATCCAATTTTTAAGACCACTTCAATGTATTATTTATATTTTTCTTCAATGGAAATTGATTTTGTCATTTGAGCGAGAAAATAAAGATTTAATTAAAGAAGCACACACAAAATTAATTTTATCTTGGCTTAAGATCTTCACCTTGTCTATATCAATTACAATAATTTCATTCATTGTATTTATTTTCATTTTTTTATATGGTTTAAATTATGGATTTAAATTAGACATCCTTGTTTTCTATAGTTCTATACCAGTAGCATTATGTCTATTTTATCTTTCAAGTTATTTAGTAATCAATCAAAATGTATTAGAAGGCTTGCCTTATATTAATTATTTAAAAAAAACTGAAAATATTGATAATGTCAAATTGATCAATTATGAGGAGGAGGCTAATATTATCCTTCAACATTTTGAACAAAAAAAGCCTTATTTGAAACATAATTTAACCATCACTAAAGTATCTGTTGAAATCAATATCCCATCAAAGCTTCTTTCCTTCATTATAAATCAATACTTTAAACTCAATTTTAATGATTTTGTCAATAAATATAGAGTTGAATGGCTTGTCATTAGGATACAAAATGGAGATTTAGACAGATTTACATTAAGTGCTATTTCTCAAGAAGCAGGTTTTTCAAATAAAACCACTTTTTTAAGTGCGTTCAAAAAAGTACATAATTGCACGCCAACCCAGTTTGTCCAAAACCATCACTAAGGAAGTAGGTAATAACCTTTGTTAAATTGGCAAGAAAGTCAAGTTTTCCGAAATCTTGCAATTATTAGTACATAAAATACTTGATTCGAAAGTGCATTTCGTCATATTTGCTTACCCCAATTTTTAAAAGGGCGATAACCCATGAATTTGAGGTCTTTCCTATCCTTATTAATAGTCTTATTCCCATTCTTCTCCTTTTGCCAATCTATCACACCCCTGACCATCAATAATGGGGGCGGTTCATCCTCATTCTTGGAATGGAGCATTACCGAGTCAGTATCCGTATACTCTTTTATAGCTCCTGGTTTCTCCCTTAATACAGGGGTCCTTCAGCCCAATACCAATGTCGTTACTTCCATCAATGAATATGGCCCATCGGTCTTTGGCACTCAAATTACTATTGGGCCGAATCCCACTTCGAGTTTATTGCATTTTAAAGCAAGGTTTGTTGAAGTAGGTAGGTTATCAATTCAATTAATGGATGCAAAATCTACCATTGTTTTAACACAGGATATAGGCACCATTTTTAGTAGTTATGAGAAAGATATTTCATTTGAAGATTATCCTTCTGGAGTTTTTTATTTGAAAGTCTATTTTAAACCCATTGTAGGAAATATAAAAATAGGAATTTATAAAGTCATAAAAATATAACAATTAATTCAAATGCAAAAGCTGAACAAATTATTTAAAATTCTATTTACAGTTTTACTTTGTATAGTAATCATAAATGCGCAAGCCCAAACGGGATTAAATTTTCAGGGTGTAGCCAGAACTAGTAATAATATAATATTGGCCTCTCAGCCAATTAGCCTGCGTTTAAGTATTTTACAAGGTAGTTCAACTGGTGTAGCAGAATATGTTGAAACAAGAAGAGTGACCACCAATGCACAGGGATTATTTACTGCAGTTTTAGGAGATACTGGCTCAATAAGTACGCTAGGTAATTTCAGCACTATAAATTGGAAGAATACCCCCAAGTTTTTAAAAATTGAAATGGATCCTGTAGCTGGTAATAATTTTATCACCATGGGTACCACACAGTTTCAGTATGTGGCCTATGCACAATTTGCAAAAAGTGTAGATGCAGAAAATATATCAGGCATTTTGCCCGTAGCTCGGGGGGGCACGGGTGCAAATAGCTTGTCTACTCTAAAGACAGCAATTGCTTTAGATAAAGTGAACAATACAGCCGATACGGAGAAGCCAATAAGTGCTAAAACACAAACAGCATTGGATTTAAAACTAAATGCAGGAGATACCAGTAAGTATACCAAACAAATTTGGACTGATTCGGCTTTATTAACTAAAATAAATAGTTCAGATACAATCAAATATGTAAAGAAAACATATACTGACTCATCCTTACTTACAAAATTAAAAATTACGGATACTGCAGCTATGCTTAGTAATAGAATTGGGAAGGACACTTTGAGCTTATCTAATAGAATCAACCTAAAGGTCAATCTAGCTGATACTATTAAATACACCAAACAAATCTATACCGATTCATCACTACTATCAAAATTAAAGCTATCAGATACTGCAAGTATGTTGAGCAGTCGCATCGGGAGGGATACACTTAATTTATCAGCAAGAATTAACGCAAAAGCGAATACTTTGGATGTAACAACAAGCTTAGCTTTAAAGGAAAATGCATCCAATAAATCTAGCGCCGCAGATTTAGGTGGTGTATCCCCTAGTGATATTTTATACCCAACACAAAAAGCAGTAAAAGATTATGTAGCTGCAAATAACTCAGGAGGAGGAGTTGCAGATGGTGGAATTACTACAATTAAAATTGCAGACGCAGCAGTAACAGATACTAAAATTAATACAGTAAGTGGATCAAAAGTAATTGGGAATATAACAGGCAATGCAGCATCAGCAACTACCGCGGGAAATATAACAGCAACAACTAATACTACGCTAACAACTTTATCTAGTTTAACAAGTGTGGGGACGCTAGCTAACTTAACGGTTACCAATCCAATCAATGGAAGTATAACAGGAAATGCAGTAACTGCAACAACTGCTACCATAGCAGGAACAGCAAGTACAGCAACCAAATTAGCTACAGCAAAGAATATCAATGGTGTAGCATTTGATGGTAGTGGAGATATAACAGTCACGGCGGATGCAGGAACTTTAGCAGGGACAACATTGAATTCAACAGTAACAGAATCAAGTTTAACGAGTTTAGGAATATTAGTCAATGCAACTGTAAATGGGAAAGTAATAGTAGGCGCATCAGAGGAAGCTAGTGCCTCTGCAGTATTAGAAGCAAGTTCAACCACACAAGGATTTTTACCACCAAGAATGACAGTGTCTGAAAGAAATAATATTAATAGTCCTGTTGCTGGTTTAATGATATGGAATTCAACACTTAATCGATTAGATGTTTATGATGGTTCATTTTGGGTTAATACAAATGGCATAATATCAACAGGTCAAATATATCAAGGAGGCAAAATAGCATATATTTTAGTGTTTGGAGATCCTGGGTATGATGCAAGTACCCCACATGGTTTAATTGCTGCCACATCAGATCAAACATCAGAAGCATATAATACAGGAATTCAGTGGTATAATGGTGTTAATAAATCCACAGGAGCAACAGGTAAAGCAATAGGAACGGGACTTTCTAATACCAATGCCATTATCGCAAGTCAAGGTCCAATATCTACTGATTATGCAGCAGGATTGGCAAAAGCTTATACAGATGGAGTATATACCGACTGGTATTTACCAAGTAAAGACGAGTTAAATAAATTATACATAAATAGAACTGCTATTGGAGGTTTTAATGGCTCCGTCTATTGGAGTTCATCGGACGACGCCAGCTACTACGTCCCCGGCGCCGCTGCGTGGTACCAGGATTTCAACTCTGGCTATCAGTCCTATAACTATAAGTCCATCTCCACATGGAAGGTTCGGGCCATTAGGGCTTTTTAGCAACTTAACTATTTGACAATTTTCATAGACCTCTGCGTGAGGAAAACACCCCCTGAATTCGACTGAAATCGGTTGATTTCGGTTTTGTCAAAACATAACTAACTACAAATCAACACCTTCATTTTATTAAAAAATCTTCCTATCCGCCTGTGGCGGACTGAGTTCAAATCCCGGTCTCGCTACATGAAAATCAAGGACTTACGTTAAATCGTGGGTCCTTTGTTGTTTCTGCGTGAGGTTTTTATCATTTCATACCA
>CANJQT010000163.1 GCA_947476475.1 Paracoccaceae bacterium
AGGCCAAGGTCCCCATGAAGATCCTCGTGGTCGAAGACGACATGGTCAGCGCCAAGATCGTCGTGAAGCGCGCAGAGCTTCTCGGCCATGGCTGCGACGTCGTGCGCGACGGGGATGAAGCGTGGCGGCGCCTGAACAAGCCGCATGACCTGGACGTGGTGATCAGCGGCTGGTTCCAGCCCGGACTGACCGGCAAGGAGCTGTGCGTGCGGGTTCGCGAGCGGTCGGACCGCTACGTGCCGTTCATTTTCGTGACCGCCGCGGGCGACCGCGACCACCAGCTCGACGGCATGCACGCCGGCGCGGACGACTACCTCACCAAGCCGCTCGACCTGCACGAGCTTCGCCTGCGCCTGATCGCGGCCGAGCGCCTGGTCGCGCTGCACCGCCGTCTGGAGGCCCAGGCCGACGAGCTGCGGCGCCTCAACGGCAAGCTCTACGACCAGGGCCGCCAGGACACGCTCACCGGCATCCCCAACCGTCTGCGCCTGGAAGAGGACGCCGCTCACCTGTACGACCAGGCCGCCAAGCTGGGCCTCGGCTACAGCCTCGCCATGATCGACGTCGACCAGTTCAAGTCCTACAACGACCACTATGGCCACCCTCGTGGAGACGAGGCGCTCCGCGCGATCGCGGGCGCCATCGTGCAGTCCAGCCGCACCGGCGATCAGGTCTACCGCTACGGCGGCGAAGAGTTCGTCCTCGTACTCCAGACCGACAGCCAGGACGCCGCCGTGCGCATCGTCGACCGCGTGCGCAAGGCCGTGCAGCGTCTGGGCCTGCAGCACCCCACCGCCGCCCACGGCGTGGTCACCATCAGCGCCGGCGTCGCCACGATGAACCCGAACGTGCCGCGCCCCGCCAACGAGGTGGTGCAGCGCGCCGATCTGGCCCTCTACCAGGCCAAGCGCAACGGCCGGAACCGGGTCATCGCCTGGGAAGCCAACATCGCGCCCATGGACGCCGACGCGCTGGTCGTCCCCCAGGGCAAGCAGGTCGCGTCGACCGAATGAGCGCCGAGGTGCGCCCGGCGGGCCTTGAGGAGCTGCCCCTTCTGCACGCGATCCGCCGCGAGGTCTTCGTCGTCGGACAAGGCGTGCCAGCTGAGATCGAGGTCGACGGGCGTGACGCCGACTGCGCGCACGTCCTCGCGCTCGTGGACGGCGCGCCGGTGGGTACGGCGCGGCTGCGTGTGGTGGACGGGCATGGCAAGGCCGAGCGCGTCGCGGTGTTGGCGTCACATCGCGGCCTTGGGCTCGGCGTCGCCCTGATGGCTGCGCTCGAGGCGCTCGCGCGGGACGCTGGCCATGACCAGCTTCACCTGCATGCGCAGTGGCCCGTGGTTCCCTTCTACGAGCGACTGGGCTACGTGGGGCGCGGTGAACCCTTCGACGAGGCCGGCATCCGCCACCTCGCGATGGGGCGTCATCTGCGCTGACCGCGCACCGGATGTGCCATGTCCAGCTCTGTGATGACCATGTTGACCGGCCGCTGCCCCCGCTGTCACGAGGGGCACATCTACACAAGCGTGCTCGGCATCAAGACGCAGTGTGAGTCGTGCGGTGCGGTGCTCATGCGCGACCCGGGCGCCTGGACCGGCGCCACCGCGGTCGCCTACATGATGGGCAGCGGCTTCGCCGTCTGCCTGATCCTGTTCATGCTCGCGACCGGCCGCCTGATGCAGGAGGGCTCCGAGCTGATCATCGCGCCGACGGTGGTGGTCTTCCAGCTCGTCAGCTTCCGCTTCGTGAAGGGCTTCTGGGTCGGGATGCTCTTCGACATGGGCTACGTCTACCCAGACGAGCCCCCTGCCCCCGCCATCGTACCTTCGCCGGACGCCGTCGCGGTCGACGCGGAGTCCACCGAGGCGCTGCCCACGGTCGACATCGCCGCTGACGCAGGCGCGAGCACACCGCCGGTCTGATCGTCGGGCCGGATCGGGGCCGCCGCCCGCGCCCTGGGCGTGGGTCGCTTGTGACCTCGCCGCGCTCCCGTCAGCGCCCGCGCAGCCCTTCCGCGAGCGCGCCGAGCAGCGTCGTGACCGCTGTCGGATCTCCCCACTCCGCCGCGCGTTTGGCCGCGATGGCGGTGAAGGTCGCCGCGACAACCCCAGCGCTCCAAGGCCGGTGTCGGGCCACCCAGCGACCGGTGTTGTGGAAGCGCGCCCGCTCCGCGTCCAGGGGGGCGGTCGCGCGACACCCGCCGCTGGGCAGCGAGAGGTGCTCGATAGCCGCGTCCGGCTCGTGGCGAAGGCGCCAGCCGTCGCGTCGCAGGCGGGCCGCCACGTCGGCCTCCTCCAAGAAGGCCGTGCCGCCGTAGCCAGGGTCAAAGCCGCCCACCGCGGTCAGCGCGAGCCGACGGAAGGACATGTTCGCGCCCTTGAGGCTCTCCACGTCGGACGCGACGCCGCCGTCCAGGTTGCACCGCGCCCGCCCACCCGCGTCGATCCGACAAGTGCCTGGCCTCGCGTTCGGCTGAACCACCCGCTCCACGATGCGCCCGACGACCGCCCCCACCGACGGGTCGTCGAAGGCCCGCAGGTGCGCGGCCAGGCAGCCGTCCTGCAGGCGCGCGTCGTCGTCGAGGAAGACGACCACACGCCCGACCGCCAGCTCGAGGACGCGGTTTCGCGCGGCGGGTAGCCCGCGCGCGCCGTGCACCTCGCGCAGGACACGCGGGTCACCCAGCGCTGCAAACCACGCGTCCGACGCCTCAGGGGCACCGGACTGGTCGATCACCAGCACCTGCGCATCGTCCGGCGCCTCGGTCAGCACGTCCCCCACGACGTCTCGGAGCGCGTCCGGTCGGTCGCGGGTGCAGATCGCTACGGTGACGGAGCAGGACGCGGGCATGATGGGGCGATAACCTGCGCGCCCGGAGGGTCGGATGCCCGAGACGCGGATCGGTTGGTTGGCGCCAGATGGCCAAGGCGTCGGCCCTACCGACGGCGGCGGGTTCGTCCGCGTGCGCGGGTGCGTGCCCGGGGACGTCGTCGCCTACACGCAGGTCTCCCAGAAGGGCCGCGAGGCGGCCGGCACCCTCGACGCCGTCGTCACCCCTTCTCCGGACCGGGTCACGCCCGAGTGCGCCTGGGACGCGCAGTGCGGCGGCTGTGACCTGGCGGCCTTCGCCGGAGACGTACGCCGCGCGTCGCTCGCCCGCATGGTCGGGTTCGCGATCCAGTCCAAGGCGCCGATCCCCGTCGTGGCCTCTCCGCGTCAGGTCGCGCATCGCGCGCGCGTCTCACTGGCGATCGACGGCGTCCGGGTGGGCTACCACGCGACGCGCAGCCACGAGCTGGTCGAGCCAGACCTGTGCCGCATCGCCCGGCCCGAGGTGCAGGCGGCCTGGACCCACCTTCGGGCCTGGCTCGCCGAGCACGGCCCCGTCCCCTACGCGAGCGTTGAGATCCGCTCCGATGGCGCCCGCACCGTGTTCGCGTTCTCGGACCGCGGCCAAGGCCCGATTCCATCCAAGGCCGCCTGGGCTGCGCTCGGCGACGTCGCGCTCGACGGCAAGCGTGCGCACGGCGATCCGACGCTGCGGCTTTCCGTCGCGGGGCTCTCGCTCCGGGCCAGCGCGTCTTCGTTCTACCAGGTGAACCTGGAGACGAACGCGCTGCTGGTGGACCACGTGGTCGCCAAGGTGCGCGAGGCCAAGGCCGAGCGCGTCCTCGATCTGTACACGGGGATCGGAAACCTGGCGCTGCCGATCGCCGCGTCTGGCGTGCCCGTGGTCGCCGTGGAGCGTGACGGCGCCGCCATCCACGACCTCAAGACCACCGCCGCCGAGGCTGGGCTGAAGAACATCGAGGCGCTGGCGATCGCCGCCGAGCGCTTCGACCCGTCCCGCACCGCGTTCGACGTGGCCGTGCTCGACCCGCCCCGCGCTGGCGCCGGCGAGGTCCTGGGCCGCGTGCTGCGCAACCGGCCCCGCCGCCTGATCTACCTGAGCTGCAACATCCAGGAGACCGCCCGCGACCTGCGCGCGTACGCCCAAGGCTACAAGCTGGTCGACGTGACCTGCTTCGAGCTGTTCCCGGACACGCACCACATCGAGACGGTGCTGGTGCTGGACCGGGTCTGACGCCGGGCCCCTATTTCTCGACCCGCTCAATCCGTGCGCGCAGCTCGGTCTGCGCCGACGCCAGCCCCTCCAGGCGCTCACGGAGCGCGCGGAGCCCGTCGTCGGTCGTGCGACCGGCGCGGATGGCGTAGAGCGCCTCGTACGCGCCCCGGCGGACGCGACCGTCCGGCGCGGACTCGTGGATCTGCTCCAGGGCGCCGATCGCCGCGGCGTCCTTGAGTCGGGCCAGGCCGTCGAGCGCGCCCAGCTTCGTGCGGAAGCCGCCCGACTCCAGCATGTGGACCAGCTGCTCGCGG
>CANJQT010000164.1 GCA_947476475.1 Paracoccaceae bacterium
ACGGCCAGTTCAACCCGCTGACCTTCTGCCCCGGCTATGCCCGTGGCCTTACCTTTGCTGGCCCCTACGCCGTGATTGGCATCTCTCGCGCCAGAGAGAACCGCACCTTCGCAGGGCTAGCACTGGACGATGCGCTGCGCGCCCATGATGCCGATGCCCGCACCGGCCTGCTGGTGATCGACACCCGCACCGGTGCCATTGTCGAATGGGTGCGCATCGAGGGTGTAATCGACGAACTCTTCGACGTCGCTTTCCTCGCTGGCATCCGCAATGCCAAGGTGATCGGGATCAAAGGCAAAGAAATAAACCGACTGATCTCTATTGCCCCTCCAGCGCCGCCACCCGCGCTTCCAATTCTGAAGTCTCCAAAGTTCGGCGGTAAGCGTTGACCAAGCCCATCACCACTGCACCCTCTGCTGGGGTAAGCTCGCCCTGAGAAACCGCCTGCAACACGGCTCCAGCGGCCTCTGCGGCGTCCCGGGAGGTCTTCATGGGGGGCAACGTAAACTCGACGGGTGCGTCTCTGGGAGGGGGCGCCAGCCGCTCTAAGCACAACCGCAAAGCAACCGTGTCGCCATCCAAGGCCAGTTCGACCGCCCGCTGGGTCAAAGCCTCAGCCTGCCCCTCCAGCAGCCCCAAAACAGCCATCGTCGTGCGATTACGCGCGCCTGCGGGTCTGCCGGTGTTGCCAGCCGCAAAGCGCCCTGCCGTATCGCGCCCGTTCAATCGGCAAACCGCATGATCTCGGCCTCCCAAAGGTTGAGTTGATCCATCGACATGCGCCCCACGTCGCAATCCAGCGCCAAGTACATCGCGACCATAGCTGGGTCCATTTCCTCAAAAGAGATCATCCGCCCCGTCGGTTGCGCGGGAGGGCGTTTGGCTTCCAGTCGTGCAATGCGGCGGTGGAGGGTAGCTAACATGCTGCTGAGATTAGCAGATTTTGGCGTTCAGAGCAATTTCTCTTGGCTTTGGGCTTCCGCCGACCACAGCGTACCATAGGCCACTTCGTAGTGGCTGGTGGTGGTCTTTTTGGACCGTATCTGGATCAGGTCGGTGTGCCCTTTGAGCGCAGCCAGCACCTTGGCCCGCTTCTTTTCTGGCGGGTTACCCGCGGCAACCCAGATGGCCCATCGTTTCAGGAAAACTTTGCCGGGAGGCAAGTTGCTTGCGCCTTAGAGCAGAGTGGTCAAGTCGATCCTTCATTCGTCAAATCTCCTTCAGTAAGACAAGAGTTGGACTGATCCACTAACTTTAACACTCACATCGTGCCGATTTTCCAATCAAAACTGAGCACGTGCAAGGGTCGGATGCAGTCAAAAGATTTGTGTTGAAAGCATATATTTGATCCTTTAGCATCGCTTCAGATGTAGTTTGCGTAAGAGAAATGTGTTCTCAAGTTGCCCGCAAAACGTGCAGATAGTGGCGCGGGTAGGGTGCTTCCTTGGCATTTAGGTGACAGACGGTGACTTGGTAAAGGCGATCAGAAAATGATCGCAATCGATGAAACTTTTTAAGTTAAGCGCAAGGACACGTCTCAAAATGTCCAAGAACACTGAAAAAGATAGAAGGATCCTTCAGGTGCGGCACACTCCGATTGCGCTAGGTTTTTTTGTGAAACGGTTCATTGGTCCTGAGAAGTGATCATGAGAGCATCGGTTAACGACGCGATAATGCGCCAACCGTTTTATCATCGCTTTAAGACTATGCAAAATGGCGTCCCTACGTCAAAATTACGGAAGGCCTAAATGGTCTTACCGATAGGTTGTCTGGTAAATGTTTCTGCACTTGCTCAACTCGGGGTTGGCAAGCTTCGCAAATATGATGATCTGCGCCGAGCCGTTGTGTATTTTGGTGAGGAAGGTGATCGCATAATCGCACCCAACACTTCAATCGTTCGCGCCAAGCTTAGTTCGGGCACACCAGTTCGTTTTCGGATAGATCCAGAAACAACTGGTGATGGCGTGGTTATTGATTACCTGGCTTCGCGAAGTGATGGCGGGTTCGTATATCAGGTGCGTTGTGGAGTTGACGTCCATGATGTTTGGGAGGGCCGAATAATGCCTGCTGGGCAGTCGGACAGCCCGCTGGAACTTCTCAAGTTATTTCGCTGGGACACACAAAAAAACTACAATGCGCGATGGTCATTGGTCGATTTGTGTTCCCGCTTGGCGACGAATTTCGGGGGATTACCGGCGATGCTTGGTGCGCGAGTGTTGCCATTGGGACATCAGATCTATGCAGCCAGGCGCGTGCTATTTGATCGCACACAGCGGTTTATTCTCGCCGACGAGGTCGGCCTCGGAAAGACGATCGAGGCCGGTATGATTATTCAAGCTCTTCAGGCAGAACGAGACAAATTCAACGTACTCGTCATTGCACCAGGTTCGATGTCGCGCCAATGGTTAACGGAGACCTACCTCCGCTTTGGAGCCCGCGCTTATTCTCACATAGATTGCGCTCGCGTTGCGTCCGAGAGCCGTGCGTCGTTGGGGCGAATTATTTCCAGTGAAAGATTGATCGTAGCGACGACCGCGCTGGAGGCTTATCCAGACTTACGCAATCTGATTGCTGAACGATCTTGGGACATGGTGGTGATTGATGAAGCTCATCAAATCCCGCCGGATCATTCTCTCTTCCAATTCCTTCAAAGTCTTGCAGCGCAGTCTGAAGGTTTGCTGTTACTATCCGCCACACCGTCCAAACGTGATATGACTGGTCTTTTGGGGTTGCTTACCTTAATTGCGTCAGATGTCTATTCAAATGAATCGCCGACAAGTATCCAGGCGAAATATGATAGACAAAGTGCTATATGGGATCGCCTTAATTTCACCCGAAAGTTTATTGATGCAGTTGCGATCGAAGGCCGAGAACTTGACGACGATGAAGTACATTTCGTAGCCGACGAGTGGAATGGTTTAATTGATGGCGATGACCTGTTTGATTCACTTCTTGAACGCTTGCGCGGTGGAGAAGCGCAAGCAGCAATAGAGTTAGTTGCATATGTCCAAGAGTTCCACCGTTTAGATCACCGTATCATTAGAACTCGCCGAACCACATTGGCAAGTGACGCTACCGCATGGCCGGAACGCACACTGGTTGAATTGGAATGGAAAGCCACACAAACTGAGGCCATATTTCTCAATCATCTCGAAGAATTACCTCGCGGTAATGATGAACAAGGGAATGCAATCCGCGCTATATATCAACGATTTTGCTCAACGTCTCCCCGTCAGGCGCTACGTTTCCTTGAACTGCGAAAGAAAGCACTCGAAGATCTTCCAGAAGGTGCCAGTGGTAGTCCCATGGAGCGTTTGGCCGCGGACGCAGGACCAAATGATGAGCCACTTATTTTGGCCGGGCTCATTCAGACACTTTTACCCCTGGAAGGTGAGGATATTTGGCTCCGTGCGGCAACCGGATTGGCTGAAGCTTGGCAGAAAGAAGGCAGTTTCAGCCGTGCTGACCTGCTTGGAGATTGGTTGGATGGCCACCTAAGAGAACTTGAAAACCAAGTGCTGGTTTTTGTGCAAGATGCTGAAGCCGCCAACGAACTGGCTGACAGGCTTAGCACGAGATTTGGTGAAGAAGCGATCGGACGGTTTCATTGTCGGATTGACGAAGTCGAGTTGGCCAACACGGCTTTCAAATTTCAGCACAACAGAAGTTGCCGCGTGCTGGTTTCAGACGAATTAGGCGGCGAAGGGCGAAATTTTCAGAATGCTTCGGCGGTGGTACATTTCGACATGCCGGTTTCTTGTGCAAGGCTTGAACAGCGCATCGGCCGGCTCGATCGTGTGGGTCGAGAAGCTAATCGTGCAGTTTTGTCGATCGTGCTGGAACCGGCGACGTCTGCTGAAAGGGCCCTTTTTGCGACACACAGGGATGTTTTTCAGGTTTTTCGCCGATCCCTAGGCGGTTTGGAGTTTGTGCTACCGAAGTTGCAACTTCAGGTGCTAACCGCTTACGGAGAGCATCCATCATCCCTGCGGGCTATTTCTTCATATATAGAGGCGGAGGTCGCTACAGCATACAGTGCTGCTGACGAAGCCTTCGACGTCTCCCTTGATGCAACTAAGGTGTCCGTCGTCGAATGATTTGGAACATCCGCGGTGATTTTGGAGCGGAGGTCATTGGCTCATCGGGTTCAGGTTATGCTGCTTGACGCTGATGGTTCAAGCGGCGGTTTTGGATGGTCTTGTGTTTGATGCGTCTCCTTTCAGCCAGGA
>CANJQT010000165.1 GCA_947476475.1 Paracoccaceae bacterium
GGACATAGTCGTGAATAAATATTAGGTAACATTTAAAAAGGTTATGGATGTAATGATTGTAGATATAAAAAACCAGCTATAAAATAAGAAATAATAGATATTGTATAAGAAGAAACCATTGTTGTATAAGAAGAAACTATTGTTGTATAAGAAGAAGAAACTATTGTTGTATAAGAAGAAATATAAGAGGAAGAAACTAAAGAAGAAGACCGTGAATCTGATATAATAACTATTGAGAAAAAGAATGTGTTAATTAGATAAAACAATGAATTTTAAAAAGTAGATAGAATAAAATATATAAAATTATCTATTATGAATTAATTAATAAAAAATATGAATATAACTAACTAAGATGAAATAAAATAATATATAAATGAGTATATAATTAATATACTTTGTTATGATTCTTGGGTTTTTGAAGATGTTTTTACAAAAGGAATGGATATGAAATAAAGAAATAATTTTATAACAGATATATTGAAAAAATATTTAATAGAGGGACAAGATTATATAGGATATATTAAAAAAGAATTTATAGAATTATAAGAAAAATACACGATTCTTGCTACGGAAAAATACCAGTAGCAAAAAATAGAAGAAGCTAAGCATAATAAAGTATTTTATATGATTTCTAATTCTGGTTTTAATAAATTATAAATCCATAAAGATTTTAATAATGCAAATATACATATTTTATCTACATCTATCATAGCATAATTATTTGAAATATAATCAGAAACTATTAAATAAGAATAAATTATCAAATAATAACTTTTAGATCAAAAAGATAATCAAATAAAATTATTATAAAAATCACTAAAAGATTAAAATAAATAATTAAATCTTGATATGTTAATAAAAAAACATTCATATGTTTATGCAATTATTGAGAATAAAGATAATATAAAAGAAAATATTATTAAATTACAAACTTTGCAAGATTTTAATGATTATATATAAAAATCAAATTAAATACTTAGATATATTGGTCGTTCCGATAATAATGATATTTAATATAAAAGAATGTTTGATCATAAGAAAGATATAAAAGAGTTTTATTTTGATAAATAAATTAATGTTTAATGGATGAATATGTTAGATTTTCATTCTAATTTTATATATATTTATTCAGATAATTAAAATTCTATATCTATTGAGTAATAATATATTAAAAAATATTAAAGTAATTAGTTAATGAATATAACATTCAATAATTTAAATACAAGATAAAGAAGTAAATCACCTACCATAAGATCTAATTCACCATTTGTTAAAATAAGATAGTGAAAATAAAAAGAAAAAAAACATTATGTTTGTGTGATTTTATTAAAAAGTTCATATAAAATAAAATTATCTAATAATTATCAATAAATAACTCAGGCATTCATTGGCGTCACATACAATACCTAATATGTGTTTTCTTAAAAATCTATGATATTATAAACCACTGCACCAACAAAAACGTGATCAGTTGTTTAATCTTAAGGTGTGTCTGAGACGATGGTCATACGTCCTTCACTCTTTGTAAAATTAAGTGATCCAGATGATTGAATTGATGCGGGATCAAGACAAAAACTTTAAATATGCACGCCTGAAGGAGCCTCACCGGGGAAGAATTGGAAATGATGATACAATGAAGTATAGAATCCTGATTTTTTGAATCTGGGCTATTAACCAATTTATAATTCAGTCGTAACGATTTAATCACCTGACTTATCAAGATATTTACCATAATTATCCCATTACATAACTCTAATATCGAAATCAGCATGTCCATAATTAAATTTATCATCTCTTGTAACAACAGAGAACAAATCTTTTCCTTTAATAACTTAACTTCCAACTGTAACAAAAGCATTAGCAACACCATGTTTAACAGGAATATAACCACTCGAATATTATGAGAATAAAACATGAGCAACATTTGCGGCAGATAAATTTAAAGGAACGTATCCTTAATTGCCTCCAACAGGTAAATGACTTTCCCAATCAGCAACAGTTACAGATGCTTCAGCCAAAGATAATAAATTTCCTCCAGCTAAAACAAATGAACTATCTTTCTTAAATTTAGTTAATCCTCCAATTACATAAGGTTGGCACTGTAATCTTTTGAAAATGTTTTCAATTGAAACAACAGTAGCATTAATTTCAGGAGAAATTTATAATCCAGCAACATCAACAGTTCCTTAAACATTGGCAGAAAACATTGATTAAATAATATCAAAAGTATTAACATTGTATTGAATACTAGCATCTTAAGAAACAGAAGTCCAATTAGCAAGATTAATAACTGATTGAGAAACAGCAGAAACTGCAGTTCCTAAAGGATTAGTTAATGGAAGATATCCAACAACTTGATTATAATCAACACTAGCTTTATAAGAAGCAAATTTCTCAACAAATCTAATAGTAGCATCATATAAGAAATCATCTCTAGATTTATTTGCATCGGCAAAACTATCAAAAGCAAGATATTTAGATCCATTCATGTATTTTTCTTTCTTAACAGCCCAATATAAGAATTTAACAGGATGTAAGAAGTTTGTATCGAATTTCTATTACAAACCAGTTTATTCGTAATTCATGTTTTATTCAATTAACATATGAGCATCGGTATTAACGTGTAAAATTCGTTCGTGTTCATTTAAGAAAATTTCAGTACTAATATAACCAACTTTTTCTGGTGCAGCATTAGTATTCCAATCATATGACTCAAGGTTTGAAGTATAACATACTAAATCCTTTGGATTTCTGAATTTTGTCTGGACTCTGATAGTAGGCTGGCCAGCTCGTAAATGAGGAAATGACTTCTAAGAATTATCTGAGAAGAACATTTTCAATACGGTCATGGTTTTGAATCTGCTGTGTTAAGTAGCGAGTGATGTTTTTTCTTCAGTGTTTCCCTATAATTTATTAAAATAAGCTCTTTAATCAGCACGTCTTAGAATATTGTTTAAAATAACAATGTTATCGGTATTGTTTTAATCAATACTGAATGATTCTAATTAGAAAATTGAAGATCTGATTTAACTTGCTCCAAAGTTAGTACAATAAGCAAATTTCTTAATGGTAGTTTGTTCATCATCAGTAGGATTAACAACTCTTTGATCTAAATTAATAGCATTCCATGTATTAACTAAAGCTAATTAATATAACAAATCACCATTCAATTTAATTTCAGTTGTTTAAGTATTACCTAAAATACTAGAATTAATTCCAGTATAAATTTCTTCCATCGAAAATAGAGAAATTGGTCTGTACTATTGTTAGAAAATTCTCATAACATTTTTGTTTTCTTTACATCTATCAACGTCTAATAAAACTGCAAAAAGAAATAAATCTTCTGCTTATACATTGGAAAAACTAATATAGGCCCCTTACGACTATTATTCGTTCTCAAAATTGAATTTATCTTACATATATAACCTAAGTTTTAAAAATATTTTATTTAATTAATTTTTTATTTATTACTAAAATTTATTTTTTAATTTTATATTTATAATAGGGGTAAATCAATTTCACAGCTATGCTGTATTGTATATTTATATTGTTACTTTACTCAAATTCTATTTACTCTTTTTCATTTATAATAATAATTAATTCTAAATATCATAAAATTTATCTTATAGTTTTTTATTCTACTCGTCAATATAATCTTATTTTTCTTATAGTTTATTATAGTTTTCTATTAATTATTAATTTAATTTCTCATTTGACTCACATATTTATATATATTATTCTTCTCGTTAATTTGTTTAGTGATAAAATGTTTCATTTAATTACATATTATCTAAATATGTTTATAATACTATATCATTTTATATGTAATATTCATTAGCTTATCCAGATAAACTATATTAATGTAGTTAATTATGAATAGCTTGTTCTTAACATTTCTTTAAAATTGGGAAATAATATATCAATTCTAAACGAGGATTTACAAAAAAGCTCTTATATTATTATATGATATCTGACATTCTATCTTCTATTGTTCTTTTAGTATAACCAATTTTGAAATACAATTAACCTTAATCTATTATTTATAACAAATACAATTTTAAATATTTTCCTTTCTTTTTTATAGGTATCTTTAATCTTAATTCGTTAAATTTCTTTAAATACATAGGAGATAATGATGATTTATTAATAACTA
>CANJQT010000166.1 GCA_947476475.1 Paracoccaceae bacterium
GGCCAGAATGCTGCGGGTTCGAGGCTTGATCCACCCGACTTCGGCCGTTTGCGCGACGACAGACACCGCTCGGGGCGAAAAACGCTTGCCCAGCGAGCAAAATCAGGCGATCTTGAAGTCAAGCGGCAGGCCACTTGGGGAATGTCGGCTGCAGATCTATTCACCATCACCCAACCCAGGAGTAGACCGATGAAACATTGCAGATTAACGATCATGGCTATCGCCGCGCTGGCGGGTGGGATCGCCCCCGCCGCCGCGCAAGAAAAGCCCGCGAGCATTATCGTCAATACCTCGGGTGGGGAAAACGGCCCAATGCTGCGCGAGGCCTATTTCAACGACTTCGAAGCTGCAACTGGAGTGAAGATCCTTGATTCCAGTCCTGCCGATTTAGGTCGTCTGCGCGCGATGGTCGAGAGCGGCAACGTTGAGTACACCGTGACGGAGGTGGAATCTGAGGACGCTGGCCGCGCGATCGAACTCGGCCTGCTAGAGCCAATCGACGACACCATCGTCGACCGCTCGAAGTTCCCGCCAGAAACGCTGAACCCGTATCTCTATCCAATCTCGAGCTATTCGACGATCATCGGCTATTCGACGGAGGCCTTTCCTGAGGGGGGCCCGACCAACTGGGCGGAGTTCTGGGACGTCGAAAGGTTTCCTGGCTTGCGGGCGATGCGCAACCACCCAATTGACAATCTTGAAGCCGCTCTTCTCGCCGACGGCGTTGCTCCGGCAGATCTCTACCCGCTTGATCTCGATCGTGCCTTCGCGAAGCTTGATGAGATCTATCCGCATGTTGCCACCTGGTGGACGACTGGCGCGCAGCAAGCGCAGCTCCTGATCGACGGCGAGGTCGTGGCAACTACCGGCTGGAATTCACGGCTCTTCGCCGCCGTTCGCAATGGCGCACCGATCAAAATGGAATATGGCGGCGGCATTCTGAAGGCTGCGGCCTACGCCATTCCCAAGGGCGCGCCGAACGCTGAATACGGACAGCAGCTCTTCGCGATCATGGCTAAGCCTGAAAATCAAGCGAAATATGCCCTTGCCTTCGGTCTTTCCGGCCCTGATCCGGACCACGTTAATTTTGTGCCGGAAGAAATCCGCGAGATGCTGCCGCTGCACCCGAATAACGCATCGCGACAGGTATGGATGGATCAGGAATGGTGGCTGGAGAACGGCGAGGCAGTTAACGAGCGCTGGACTGCCTGGATGCTCGGCCACAACTAACGCCGCTGGAAGAAGTACAGGGCGGACGGAAGCGTCCGCTCTAACAGGGGGCGAGAATGACCAACGAAAACCAAGCTGTTCTGGATGTCCAGAAAATCCGTAAAACCTATGGCCGGGTGGAGGCGCTCAGAGAGATCGACTTGCGTGTTGCCGCCGGTGAGTTCCTAACCTTACTCGGAGCCAGCGGCTCGGGAAAGACAACACTCCTCCGCATCATCGCAGGTTTCGAAACGCCGGATTCTGGCCGGGTCAGCATTCGCGGCGCGGACATGACTTGGGCATCGGCGGCGGAACGGCAGATCGGCATGGTCTTCCAGAACTATGCATTGTTCCCGCACCTGACCGTGTTGGAAAACGTCATGTTCCCGCTCGAGATGCGTCGGATCACGCGCCGCGCTGCCGCCGACCGCGCACGTGCCGCGCTCGATTCGGTACATCTCGGCGTCTTCGGCGACCGCTATCCCAGACAGCTGTCGGGTGGCCAACAGCAGCGCGTGGCGTTGGCTCGCGCCATAGTCTTCGAGCCGTCATTACTGCTGCTCGACGAACCGTTCAGCGCGCTTGACCGCCGGCTGCGTGAGAGCATGCAGCAGGAGGTCAAGCAGTTGCAGAGCTCGCTGGGGCTGACGACGATTTTCATCACCCATGACCAGGAGGAGGCGCTAGTGATGAGCGACCGCATCGCAGTAATAGGTGGCGGCGCAATCCGGCAGATCGGTACGCCCGCCGAGATCTACTACCACCCGAACTCAATCTCCGTGGCGACCTTTGTCGGAGAGTCGAATATTTTTGAGGGCGCTCCGAAAGGCCGCAGTTTTTATGCGGCCTCGGGCGCGCATTTCTCGCTAGCCGCGCCCACAGACTGCAACCGGATGCTGATCCGCCCCGAAGCCATCACGCTCAGCCGGGCCTCCGTTCCCGCCGATCCGCGAGAGGCTAACGTCTTTGCGGCGCAGGTGCTTGATCGCAGCTTTGTCGGCGGCTTCACTGTCTATCGGGTGCGGCTTGCCCAGGGCGATGAGGTTAGCGTGCGAGCCATCGCACGTGAAGACGCGATCTTCCAGCCGGGTGAAACCCTGCAGCTGACCGTGGCGCCGGCGGATTGCCGTCCACTCACGGATCGGTCCGCAGCATGACCGGCGCGCTCGTCCACCTGCGTGGTCCCCGTGCCACGGGGATGCTGTTGACCGCTCCGGCCGCGATGCTGCTTCTGGTTCTGTTCTTCTACCCGCTAGCTACCCTGTTTCTGACTACGCTGCATCCTGACAACATCGAGAACTATGCGCGGGTCGTCAGCAGTGGGACTTACATGCAGGTATTCCTGAACACACTGCGCCTCGCCGTGATCGTCACTGTGATCGACCTCGTGATTGCCTATCCGCTCGCCTTCTACATGTGCCGGCTGACAGGCGGCAGCCGAATGGTCGCTTTCTTCCTACTCTTGATCCCGCTCTGGACCAGTCAGCTGGTACGCACTTACGCTTGGATGGTGCTGCTCGGCCGCAATGGGCCGATCAACAGTGCGCTGATGGCACTAGGGCTGACCGACACGCCGCTACGCTTGTCGAACAGCGAGTTTGCAGTCGTCATAGGCATGGTACACATCCTGCTGCCCTACATGGTGCTGCCGATCTACAGCTCTGCCTCGAAGATCGACCGCAGCCTGCTCGAGGCGTCTCGAGGGCTAGGTGCCGGCGCGTTCTCGACGCTGACCCGGGTTCTGATCCCATTAACGATTCACGGCGTGCTAGCAGGGGTTAGCTTGGTGCTTGTACTGTCTCTCGGTGTCTTCATTATGCCGGCGCTACTCGGCGGCGGTCGGGTGCCGGTAATCCCCCTTCTGATCGAACAGCAGGCCGGCTCCTTCCTCAATTGGGCGATGGCCGGCACCTTCTGCGTCATCTTGCTCGCGATGGTTTTGGTGATCTTCTGGCTGATCAAGCTCTCTACAAGACTTCTGGTTCGGGGGCGCGTCCATGCTTGAGCGTCGCAGCCGTACGCGCTTCCTCCGCCGAATTGGAAATGTCGCGCACCATATCTTTTCCTGGGTGACCTTCCTGTTCCTCTTAACTCCCTTGCTGATCGTCATTCCGATTTCTTTCAGCGGTGGTTCCTATCTGAGCTTTCCACCCGAGAGCTATTCGACCCGTTGGTACGAGACATATTTCGCGCAGGACAGCTGGATCGACGCAACGATCCTTAGCTTGCAGGTCGGAGTGGTCGCGACTGTTATCTCGGTCGCGGTTGGCTTCCTCTTCGCGCTTGGCATCACCCGTGGCCTGCGTAAGTGGGGGCCGGCTCTGGAGAAGGTCGCCCTTGCGCCAATGATCGTACCCTCGATCGTCTACTCAGTGTCCATGTACTCGCTGTTTTCGAGGCTCGGCCTAGTCGGCAACTGGTTCGGCATTGCCCTCGCCCATGCAATCTTGTGCCTGCCATTTGTAGTAATCGTCCTCACGGCGAGCCTGCGGGAATACGACATAGACCAGGAGACTGCCGCCATGGGTCTAGGGGCGAGCCGCCTAACTGCGATCCGGCGCATCACCATTCCGCAGATCCGTCCGAGCCTACTCTCCGCTGCCTTCCTCGCCTTCATCACTTCCTTCGATGAGCTGGTGGTGGCGATGTTCCTGTCGGGGACCTTTGGCACCCTACCGAAGAAGATGTTCGACAATATTCGCCTCCAAATCGACCCCACCATCGCAGCGGTGTCAGTGATGGAGATTTTGATGGTCATCCTGGTGATGGCCGTCCTGATGCGGCTCAACCGGGCCAATGTGGGCCGGCTGAGTTGAGTCCGGTCAGACCGAACCGCCTACAAGGAGAAGAAACGTGCGCAGCGA
>CANJQT010000167.1 GCA_947476475.1 Paracoccaceae bacterium
CCTGTTACCGCTTTTTTCAAAAGCTACGAAGAACGCCGCGAAGCGCAGCACGTGAAGGCCGGCGAGCATATCGAGATCGAACGCCGGGGTACCCGTGCGGGGCACCAATACAACTTGCTGGGTCACATCGGTTCAAACTCTTCCGGTGTCGTCGTCGAGCCTTACATCATCACCCTGACAACAGAGAGCGACACTTTCCCTGCCTTTCAGCATGAAGGGTTGGAACTTCTGTACATGCTTGAGGGAGAGGTGGATTACCGTCACGGCGATCAGGTCTATGCCATGAAGCCCGGCGACAGCCTTTTCTTCGACGCCGACGCACCGCATGGACCTGAAGTGCTGGTCAGATTGCCGGCGCGATATCTGTCCCTGATCGCCTACCCGCAAGGATAGCCCGTTCTGCGTCCTTCCAGAACTGGGCGACATTATCCTTTCGTGGTTTGCGCATGCAGCCACACGGCTTGGCGCACGCGTGCGGTTTTGTAGGCATCAAAGATCGCCATGGCCCAGACGAAAAGCCCGCCCGCAAACTTGCCCACGACCGACACATCGGGCGCTGCCGTCTTTAGCGTGAAGCCGCCCAGCAAGATGACGAAAAAAACAAAGATAAGACCACGCATGGGTTGCCGGTTCAGTACCTGCCCAACGCCGGGCAAGGCGATGGATACGGCCAGTACCAGATATGGATTTGGCGGGGCTTTCGTCACGGCGTTTCCTTGGCTTTGATCAGATCCTGTCGCAAAGCCAGAAGACTGTCCAGAAGCTGCGTCATGCGTGCGGCTGCAAGAGGTGCAAGGCCCACTTCGGCGTCGCGAAAGATCAGATAGCGGCCACGCTCGGCCTCGTCCCCAAGTATAACCAGCCGCAGCCCCTTGGGTGAAATCACCAACTCTTTCACCAACGGGTCGGCAAACAGACCAGCGTGGCGCGCAAGCAGCTGTTCTGATGGCACCGCGCTGGCGTCGTCGCTGCGCACACCACTTCCTGCGGGTAAAAAGGGTGGGCAGGGCAGCGAATGCGCCAGGGCCGAAAAGCGCGTGAAAGGCTCTTGGCCGGTGGCGCGGGTCAGGATGTCCAGCGTGGCGTTCACGGGCATGGGTTCCGGTAGGGTCACCATGACCCACAGCGCGGGAAGTTTGCGGAAGGTCAGGCTATCGGGAAGCGCCTGAAGGTCAAAGGCGTGCGAGCCCAGGTGGCCGGTCACACGAGGAAAACCTGTGGGTTCAAGCCGAGTCGCAAACCGGTCGAACAGCGGCAGAACCGCCGAAAAGTAGCCCGCTCGGGCTGCCTTCCGTTTGTGGGCAGCGCTGTGCACAGCGAATCCCAGCCACAGCGCCAGACACGCCAAAGCTGCAGCAAGAAGGGGAAGGCTGGCCATGCGTGTCCTTGTCGTGAAGAGGCCCGCCCTGGAGTGGGCGGGCCTTAGATGTTGGATCAGCCCGATGGGGCAAGATCAAGCCGCTTTCTGTCAGTACCCCTGCGGTTTGGGCCAAGGCATGGTGAACTGGGCGCCCCGGTTTACGAAGCGGTAGCGCCAGAAGTGGAACCACAGCGACACCACGATGTAGAAACCGATCATCGCCACCAGTTGCGTTCCGTAACCAAGGAAAACCGCAAAGAAGGTGATCCCGCACAACGACAACAGCACGATCGCCGGCAGCGGATGGAACGGGTGTTCATAGCCCCGCTTGATCGTGTTCAGTGGCCATTTCTTGCGGAACATGATGATGTTCAGTGGCATGAACGTGTATTCCAGCAGGCCCGACAGGATCGAGAAGGTGATCACCTGATCCAAGGGTGCGCCCAGCGCAAAGATCAGCGCGATGGGAACCAGGAAGATGATCGCCCGGTAAGGTGTGCGGTATTTCGGATGCACAGCCCCGAACCAGCCGGGAAGATACTTGTCACGACCCATGGCAAACCAGGCGCGGCTGGCATCGTTGATGCAGCCGTTGGCCGAAGCCAGCGTGGCGAAGAGGGTGCCAAACCCCAGCAGCCAGATCAGGCCGTTCGATCCGGACAGACGCGCCGTATCGAACAAGGGTGCGACCGATCCGTTCACACCATCACCCAGGAACTCCCACGGCAGAACACCGGAGCAGATGTACCAGGTCAGCGTAGCGGCGATGAGCAGCGTCATGATGCCAGCAAGCGTACCGAAGGGCAGTGCGCGGGCCGGTGAACGGACTTCCTCGGCAGCCTGGGTCGTGCCTTCAATCCCGAGGTAATACCAAAGGCCAAAGTGCATGGCCGCCAGAACCCCGATCCAGCCATAGGGCAAGGAGGCCGCCCCTTCCATCAGCGCCGCATGCTGCATGATCCCGGCGCCGACAAGACCCGATGTGGAGACGAACAGCACCAGAATGGCGACAAAGGCGATTGCGGTGATCACCAGGTTGAAGGTCAGCGTCGCCAGAACGCCACGGTAGTTCAACCAGGCGAGGAACATGATGACCAGAATGATGAACGGCCGCTGGTCGAGCGTGCCCTCATATCCAGACATCGTCGCCACCACCGAGAACAGATAGCCCGCCGTGATCGCATTCGCCGCCTCAAGCATCGTATAGGCGAACACCAGATAAAGGCCGACGTTGAAGGCCATTAGCGGGCCGACGATATGCTTGGCCTGCGTATATTGCCCGCCTGCCGCCGCAACCGTCGAGGTAACTTCGCTGTCGATCATGGCCACGCAGGTGTAAAGGATGCCCGCGAACCAGCAGGCAATCAGTGCCGCGTAGGCCCCGCCTTTGCCGACCGCAAAGTTCCAACCCATGTATTCGCCCACGAGGACGATACCCACGCCCAGCGCCCAGACATGCGCCGGACCAAGAACACGCAGCAGACCGACCTTAGTGCCGTGTGGCCCCATGCCGTCCATGGTTTTCGATGTGATATCTACTTCAGCCATGATGCCCCCTCAGACCTTATGCTGTTCGGTCATGGCCTCAAGCTCGCCTTCGCGCGATGAGGTCAGAACATCTTCGGAATAGGTCGTATCGATCTTGAACCAGTCGATGACCATGTAAAGGCCGAAAAGGGCCGACAAGCCCCAGGCGGCATATTCGATGTAGTTCCAGGTTTCCATCACCGCCCCCTATTTCTCGCCGAACTTTTCAGAGATCACTTCCCGATATTCGATTTCCGAAAAGCGCAGCATCAGCACATAGTAAAGCACGATCACCGCGACCATCAGCAACAGAGCGCCGGTGGTGAAGCTGTAGTCAAAGCGCGCAAGGATCAGGTCATGTGCCGATGCAGGCGTATAACCCAGAGCCTCGTACTGCGCGGCCTGTGTAGCGTTCTGGCCAAGTGTTTCCCATGTGGGGTTCTCGACTGGGGCCGCCACGGATTTGGACGATCCTGCCATGCCAAGCCAGAGCGGCACAAACAACGCCCCTACTGTCAAAGCAACCAACACGACCACGTCGATAAGCTGGCTGACCTTGCTTTGAGTGGGTGGACTATAGTGTGCCATGATCAGCCCCTTCCTGCGCGGGATTCATCAAGAAACTTGATATCCAGCCCATAAATGAAATCGCGATCATCCCGGTAGTGTTTCAGCATCGCCAAGATGGCGGCGGTGTTGAACAGCAGAACCACCGCGCCAGCGATCAGAAGCAACACGCGCGCTTGCCCGTTCGGCGCAAGATCCCATGTCGTAACAGCAACGAAGATTATTGCGAGCCAGAGGCCGATGACAAACGTCCATGCTACCTGCACGTCCCGTTTGTGCATGGCCTCAATCCTTTGATTAAGGTCAGACACCGTATCCCTCCCCAAGGCCCATTCTTCTGTTGCTCAGGCGGGGCCATGTCACCCTTCGCTATCCGGCAATTTTGTTTTCTTTCAGGAAACGTCTTCTGCGACATTCTGTCAAGCTGGTTGCCCAAGTAATCGGGGATCCGCCGCAATATTTCCCGACAAGTGAAAAAAGTTTCTCTGTAGTTGAAAAGCAAAATCTTCAGTGCTAGCGTTGCGGAAAGAGAAGAAGGAGACGACACCTTGTGTGGCATCGTAGGACTATTCCTAAAGGACCCGAAGCTTGAACCGAAGC
>CANJQT010000168.1 GCA_947476475.1 Paracoccaceae bacterium
CGCTAGTACAAACAGCATTAGATTTAAAAGCAACTTTAGCAAGTCCAACATTTACAGGAACTGTATCTGGTATTGATAAAATAATGGTTGGTTTAGAAAATGTTGATAATACAACTGATTTAAATAAACCCATTTCAACGCTAGTACAAACAGCATTAAATTTAAAAGCCACTTTAGCAAGTCCAACATTTACTGGAACTGTATCTGGTATTGATAAAACAATGGTTGGTTTAAGTAATGTTGATAACACAACTGATTTAAATAAACCCATTTCAACGGTAGTTCAAACATCATTAGACTTAAAAGCACCTTTAGCAAATCCATCATTTACTGGAACTGTATCTGGTATTAATAAAACAATGGTTGGTTTAAGTAATGTAACAAATGAATCAAAAGAAACAATGTTTACAAGTCCATCATTTACTGGAAACATTAATGTAGTAAATACAACTTTAGTTATAGAAAATCCAGGATGGTTTCAACGAGGATTAGATATTGACGGAGAAGCTGCTAATGACTATAGTGGACAGAGTGTAAGTATTTCTGCTGATGGAACAATTGTAGCAATCGGTGCTACTGCTGCGATTGGTAATGGGTCAAATTCTGGTCATGTAAGAGTATATTATTGGAATGGGTCTGTATGGACTCAGCGTGGATTAGATATTGATGGCGAAGCTGCTGATGACACTAGTGGATATAGTGTAAGTCTGTCTGCTGATGGAACTATTGTAGCAATTGGTGCTATTAATAATGCTGGTAATGGATCATATTCTGGTCATGTAAGAGTATATTATTGGAATGGGTCTGCGTGGACTCGACGTGGATTAGATATTGACGGAGAAGTTGCTGGTGATCGAAGTGGATATAGTGTAAGTCTGTCTGCTGATGGAACTATTGTAGCAATTGGTGCTATTTTTAATGCTGCTAATGGACCATATTCTGGTCATGTAAGAGTATATTATTGGAATGAGTCTGCATGGATTCAACGTGGATTAGATATTGATGGTGAAGCTGCAGGGAACAAAAGTGGATATAGTGTAAGTCTTTCTGCTGATGGAACTATTGTAGCAATTGGTTCTATTAATGGATCAAATTCTGGTCATGTAAGAGTATATTATTGGAATGGAACTGCATGGACTCAGCGTGGATTAGATATTGACGGAGAAGCCGTGTTTGACAGTAGTGGATATAGTGTAAGTCTTTCTTCTGATGGAACTATTGTAGCAATTGGTGCTACTTATAATGCTGGTAATGGAACAAATTCTGGTCATGTAAGAGTATATTATTGGAATGGGTCTGTATGGATTCAACGCGGATTAGATATTGATGGCGAAGCTTCAGGGAACCAAAGTGGATGGAGTGTAAGTCTTTCTGCTGATGGAACTATTGTAGCAATTGGTGCTCCTTATAATGATGGTAATGGTCTAGATTCTGGTCATGTAAGAGTATATTATTGGAATGGGTCTGCATGGATTCAGCCAAATATAGATATTGATGGAGAAATGTCATGGTCACACAGTGGATATAGTGTAAGTCTTTCTGCAGATGGCACTATTTTAGCAATTGGTGCTACTGGTTCTAATCATGTAAGAGTATACTATTGTATAACAAATTCTGTTTCTGTTTTATCAACAGAATTGGGATTTGTTAGTGGTACTACATCCAGTATTCAATCTCAATTAAACATGAAAGCACCTTTAGCAAGTCCTACATTTACAGGGACTGTTTCAGGTATTAATAAAACTATGGTTGGTTTAAGTAATGTTGATAACACAAGTGATATTAATAAACCAATTTCTACATTAACTCAAACAGCATTAGACTTAAAAGCACCTTTAGCAAGTCCAGCATTTACTGGAAACATTAATGTAGTAAATACAACTTTAGTTGTAGAAAATCCAGCATGGACTCGGTGTGGATTAGATATTGATGGAGAAGCTAGTGGGGACAATTCTGGATGGAGTGTAAGTCTTTCTGCTGATGGCACTATTGTAGCAATTGGTGCTATTTGTAATGCTAATAATGGATCATTTTCTGGTCAGGTAAGAGTATATTATTGGAATGGGTCTATATGGATTCAGCGTGGATTAGATATTGATGGAGAAGCTGTGATTGACCAAAGTGGATATAGTGTAAGTCTTTCTGCTGATGGAACTATTGTAGCAATTGGTGCTCTTGGTAATGGATCATATTCTGGTCAGGTAAGAGTATATTATTGGAATGGAACTGCGTGGATTCAGCGTGGATTAGATATTGACGGTGAAGCTTCACCCGATCAAAGTGGATATAATGTAAGTCTTTCTGCTGATGGCACTATTGTAGCAATTGGTGCTATTTGGAATGATGGTAATGGATCAAATTCTGGTCATGTAAGAGTATATTATTGGGAGGGGTCTGCATGGATTCAACGTGGATTAGATATTGATGGAGAAGCTGTTGGTGACAATAGTGGATGGAGTGTAAGTCTTTCTTCTGATGGCACTATTGTAGCAATTGGTGCTATTTATAATGCTGATAATGGATCAAACTCTGGTCAGGTAAGAGTATATTATTGGAATGGGTCTACATGGATTCAGCGTGGATTAGATATTGATGGAGAAGCTGTTGGAGACCAAAGTGGATATAGTGTAAGTCTTTCTGATGATGGAACTATTGTAGCAATTGGTGCTAATGTTGCGACTGGTAATGGATCAACATCTGGTCATGTAAGAGTATATTATTGGAATGGGTCTGCGTGGACTCAACGTGGATTAGATATTGATGGAGAAGCTGTTGGAGACCAAAGTGGAACTAGTGTAAGTCTTTCTGCAGATGGAACTATTGTAGCAATTGGTGCTATTTATAATGCTGCTAATGGACCATATTCTGGTCATGTAAGAGTATATTATTGGAATGGGACTGCATGGATTCAACGTGGATTAGATATTGATGGAGAAGCTACACATGACTATAGCGGATGGAGTGTAAGTCTTTCTGCTGATGGAACTATTGTAGCAATTGGTGCTACTGGTAATGATGGCAATGGTTCAGATTCTGGTCATGTAAGAGTATACTCTTATATAACAAATTCTGTTTTATCAACAGAATTGGGATTCGTTAGTGGTACTACATCCAGTATTCAATCTCAATTAAACACAAAAGCACCTTTAGCAAGTCCTACATTTACAGGGACTGTTTCAGGTATTAATGCTACTATGGTGGGTTTAAGTAATGTTGATAATACAAGTGATTTAAATAAACCTATTTCAACGCTAGTACAAACAGCATTAGATTTAAAAGCAACTTTAGCAAGTCCAACATTTACTGGAACTGTATCTGGTATTAATGCTACTATGGTTGGTTTAAGTAATGTTGATAACACAAGTGATATTAATAAACCTATTTCAACAGCAGTACAAATACAAATTGATTTATTAAATGACCGTATTTCTGAATTATACACATATTTTAATCAAACGTATGCAAGTGTGTATGCTTTTAATCATCCTGAAATATAAAAAATATTATGTTCTAATATTTTTATTTTATTAAATAATATAATAAAATATTATCAAAAATATATAATTATAAATATATTTTATAATTATATATAATATAATGTCAAGATCATTATTTTTGAATGGTGTTATTGTTTCAGATACTATATTAGATGCAACAAGTTTAATGAAAGTATCTATTCCTTCTTCAAATGACAATGATTCTGCTGCACGTATTGATTATGTTAATACACAATTAAATTTAAAAGCAACTTTAGCAAGTCCAACATTTACAGGAACTGTATCTGGTATTAATGCTATTATGGTTGGTTTAGAAAATGTTGATAATACAACTGATTTAAATAAACCTATTTCAACGCTAGTACAAACAGCATTAGACTTAAAAGCACCATTAGCAAGTCCAACATTTACAGGAACTGTATCTGGTATTGATAAAACTATGGTTGGTTTAAG
>CANJQT010000169.1 GCA_947476475.1 Paracoccaceae bacterium
CACCCGACTTCGGCCGTTTGCGCGACGACAGACACCGCTCGGGGCGAAAAACGCTTGCCCAGCGAGCAAAATCAGGCGATCTTGAAGTCAAGCGGCAGGCCACTTGGGGAATGTCGGCTAAAGGTTAGCTTTTTGCACCATCCGCATCGGCCCGTCCGTCGCGGCATGGGCATATATGGCCAATGAATCATGGCGTGATTTGGGCGGATATCGCACATTTTCGGTTTGTTAATGTGTTGCTGGCGGTTCGCCGCCATTAAAGTAATTAATTGATAGTATTATGAAAAATTGTTCCTGCGCCTCAGTTTCGCCGTCTGGCCTGTTGCGCAAAGGCTGCGGACACAACGTAAAGCGCAGCCAATGGACGAAAGCGTTGGCGATTCTTCGTGGTATTTGTCACCTTCACCCCAAAGAAGAAAAAACGGAACTGAGGCAGAGTAGGGTTGGCGAACATGGCGCGCTGCGTCATCCGGGCGATAGTTGTTTTTGCACTTGTTGGATCCTTGCCGGTGTCCGCAGAGGATTTGCCATCGCCCTATCCGACTTTCACCTTCAAGCGAATCAAGGCGCCGCAGAGCGATGGCGGCAAGCGGATCACGATTCAGATTGATCCGGCCGAACAGGCGGCGCGGCTGGCGGCGACAGTTCCGCTTCTGGATCATCCGGTGCCTGATCGCAAAGACTGGGCTGCAGGCGTTCCGAAGGATATGGCGATTTCGGGAACCGGGTTGCCCGCGACGGCACCCGGCAGTTACAGTTGGTACTGGGATAGGGTTTCCCCAAAGCTGGCAGACCGCGACGGGCGGTTTTCGGCGGCGCTTGCGGCTTTGGTCGATGGGCCGGACGGGGCGACGATTGCCGCGCCGCGCATGCAGTCACTTCAGGATATCGCGGCGGTTCATGGGCAGGACATTCTGGCGGCCACCGTCGGAACGGACGTGTCACCGGCCCTGGTTCTGGCGGTGATAAGCATAGAAAGCGCGGGGCGCGCCGATGCGGTGTCGTCGGCGGGCGCGACCGGGCTGATGCAGTTGATCTCGGCAACGGCGGATCGCTTCGCCGTCACAGACCGGACGGACCCAGTGCAGAACATCAAGGGTGGTGTGGCTTATCTGGACTGGCTGATGAAGGAATTCGGTGGTGACCCGCTGATGGTGCTGGCCGCCTATAATGCCGGCGAGAATGCGGTGAAGGGTGCTGGCGGCGTTCCGGCCTATGCCGAAACGCGCGACTACGTGCCCAAGGTTCTGGCAGCATGGTCCGTGGCGCGGGGTTTATGTGTGACGCCGCCCGAGCTTGTCTCGGATGGCTGCGTATTTGCTGTGAAGGGGTAGGCAAGTGAACGGAGCCGGGTTCAAACCGCTTGTGCTGGATGTCGATGGGACATTTCTGAAAACCGATCTGTTGTGGGAATGTTTCTGGTCGGGCCTTGGCCATGCGCCGATTGCAACCCTTCGGGCGTGCCTGCGCCATTTGGGCAGGCGTGCGGCACTGAAACAGGCGTTGGCCTTGATCGCGCCGGTGCGAACAGATCTGATGCCGGTCAATACCGAAGTGGCGGATCTTGCGCTGCAAAGCCGGGTGGCGGGACGCGAAGTGGTGTTGGCTTCTGGGTCTGACGCGACGCTGGTGCGGCAACTTGCGGCAAATTACGGCCTGTCAGAGCGGGTCTTTGCTTCGGACGGGCAAGTCAATCTGACGGGCCGGAACAAGGCCGCAGCCTTGGTAGAGGCTTATGGTGAAGGCGGCTTTGACTATGCCGGTAATGGCGCAGTGGATATGGCTGTCTGGGAAAAGGCAGACAATGCGCTTGTCGTGGGGCATGTCACGTCGGCCCGTCTTTTGGCGGCGCGCGGGCGTAACGTGGTCGAACTTTCGGGGATCTTCAACGCACGCGGGCTGATTAGGGCGCTGCGGCCACATCAGTGGGTCAAGAATATACTGCTGATCTTGCCAATGATTGCCTCGCATCGGTTTGATCTGGCGACACTGGTGCCGATCCTGTGGGGGATTGCGGCATTTTCAGCGGCGGCGTCTTCAATCTATATCGTCAATGATCTGCTTGATCTGGAAGCTGACCGGCTGCACCCGACCAAGAAAAACCGCCCCTTCGCCGCGGGTGCCGTGCCAATACCTGTGGGCATGGCTGCGGTGGCGGCGCTATGGGTGGTTGCGTTGGGAATAGCGGTGGCGCTGAACGCGGCGTTCCTCGGGGCAGTTGTGCTTTATATGGTCACATCCTTGGCCTATTCGCTGAAGCTGAAGCGGATGCGCTGGGTTGATGTGGCGACTTTGGCGTTGCTTTACACGATCCGTGTGGTGGCTGGTGCGGCGGCAGGGCAAGTGAACGTTTCGATCTATATGCTGATCTTCATCTTCCCCGTATTCATTACCCTTGGGTGCGTCAAACGGCTGACAGAACTGACCCTTGCCACATCCGACGAACGGCTGCCGGGCAGAGGCTATGGCCGACCGGATCGCGGCGATCTTTTGAACGTGGCCGGGCTGGGCACGGTCGGGGCGCTGCTGATCTTTTTCCTCTACTCGATCAGCGAACAGGGGCGGCTGCTTTATCCCACAAGCTGGTTGCTGTGGGTGGCGATGGTGCCAATGGCGCTTTGGCTTGCCCGAATGGTGCTGCTTGGCTGGTATGGCAAGCAGGATTACGATCCGATCGTTTTTGCGATGCGGGACAAATTCGGGATCGGCATTCTGATGATCACGCTCAGCCTGATGTTCTGGGCGGCGGGGCTGTGGTCACAGTGGTTCGGGGGCTGACCCTTCGCCGTGCGCCTTGCTTATTGCCAGGAAGCAACGCGCGGTGGCGGGCCGACGAGGGCAGACAGGTCAGATCTTCATCTTCTTGAAGATGAACTCGGGGATGTGGCGGATGATCAGCATGATCAGTGCCCAGAAAAAGGGCGTGTAGATCACGTTGCGCCGTTTCCCGATTGCCTTCCAGATGTCGTTCGCAACGGCGTCGGGTGTGGCCACAAGGAACATACCGGGAAGGCCCCAGGTCATCGAGGTGTCGACAAAGCCCGGCTTCACCGTCACCACATGGCCGCCCGAGCGGGTCAGGCGGTTGCGCAGCCCCGACAGGTAGGTGTGAAAGCCCGCTTTGGCCGATCCGTAGACATAGTTGCCAATTCGTCCGCGGTCGCCGGCGACCGAGCCTACGCCCACCACGCACCCCCCGCCGCGTTGTTCCATCAACGGGGCAAGCATGTGCAGGAAGCGCGCGGGGCCGGCAAAACTGTCGGTTACCGTGCCGTCGATCAGCGAAGGATCGGCGTCGATCGCTGCTTGCGGCGGCATCGAGCCGACGAAGACGGCGGCGTTCAGGCGGCCTTCCTCGGCCTCCATCCGGGCAATCATCCCGCCAAAGCCTTCGGGCTTTCGGGCGTCGAATTCCAGCGTTTCGGCCAGACGGGCGCCGCGCAGGCGGCAGTCCTGGGCCAGCGCCGTCAGGTCCGCCATGTCGCGACCGGCAAGCAGAATGGCCGCGCCGCTGCCTGCGGCCTTGCGGGCAAAGGCGCGGGCCATCGAAGAAGTAGCACCAAGGATGATCCAGGTGTCGGTCATGGCTGGCTCCTCAGCTTCAGGCGGCGGACAAGATCGGTCAGAAGGGCCTGGTCAGGGTCGGCCTTGGCCACCACCTTTTTCCAGTCTGGCAGGTCCGGATACATGGTTGCCATATCGGCGCCCAGTGACAGGCTGTCCTTGGCAAAATAGATGCGCCCGCCGGCGGCCAGCACCATGGTTTCCAGCCGTCGGATAAGGTTGGCCGCAGCATCGCGGTTGGGGAAATCGACGGCGAGCGTGTAGCCTTCCATCGGGAAGGACAGGTGGCCCGCACGCCCCGGCCCCATGCGTTTGAGAACCGCGAGCGGCGAGGCGAGTCCGGAGGC
>CANJQT010000170.1 GCA_947476475.1 Paracoccaceae bacterium
ATGCTGCCAGTTGCGCAATTTTTGTAAAAGGTAACTGGTTAGCGTGGTCGCGACTGAGACAAAAAAAAGGCCTTTTTGGGCCAGACAGCGTGCCACCTCACCAGTTACTTATTTTAACAATTGACTCATCAGGTTTGTACATGATACTCAGCGAGTACGATAAAGCCTTTTTTGAAAGGACTGGATGGCCACTTTCGAACGGTATTTACGAAAGATTGGATAAAAACATAGGTTTTTGCTCCGTAGCAAATGCAGTAGCATTTTGTTTGTGTAACGCAAACAATTATCCGTTGAGGACCTTCTACATATTTATGACACGAGCGCGTTTGTCACCAACCGCATATCGCCAGTACGACTTGCTTTAGGATAGTCTGCTGAAAAGATAAAACCCCTATTATCATCGCACCACCGTTACGTCTCCTTTTTTAACAACAGTTTCTCCGTTGATCAGTTGATACTCCAAATAATACACAAAAACACCCGGATTGACCACTTTGCCTTTGGCTCTGCCATCCCAGCCGTGCCAGGCATCTACGGGCATGGGGGCTTCCAAGGAATACACCATATCGCCCCAACGATCATAAATTTGTAGCGTGTGGAGGGATACGATGGAATTTCCAGCGTCCAGGTACCACCAATCATGGATTCCATCGTCGTTCGGAGAAAATACGTTCGGAATAAAAATATCATCCTCACGACGTACCAACACCTGAACGGAAGATGTTGCAGAGCAACCAGCGTTGTCGGTAATCACAACCTCGTATACGCGGGAAGCATCGGGTATCCACTCCTGTCTCAAGCAGTTTGGGCAAGCTGGGTCAGGCAACGGATTCCACAATAGATTTTGCCACGCGTCGAGGTTGGTATAGGCTTCAACGATAAGTGTCTCTCCAAGGGTGATCGAAACTTCTGATGGTAAAACGATATAGGGCGCCAACGGTAATACAACCTGCACCGTCGAATCTGCGAGGCAACCGTTGTCATCCAACAGCGCCACCAAATGCACGCCCTCAGCTATACTCACGGATAAGCCGCCAGTGGCTGGCACCCCATCCACCAATACCTGAAATGGACTGGCGCCACTGGTCGGTGTAATCAGTGCTGTCAGCGCGGCGGAACCACATTCGGGGCTGGACAAATCGATACCAAAGGCAAACGGCGGCGGTGGAGATACCGTTACTGCACTGGTGGCCGAACACAAGTGGGCATCCGTGAGGGTGAGGGTGTACGTCCCAGCACCAACACCACTGAGTATGGACATATTTTGCCCGGGCACATCCCATGCAAAGTTATAAGGCGCTGTCCCCCCTGCCCCAGAACCGTTGACCGTGGCGTCTGACGCGTTGTTACAACTGAGCGCATACTGTCCATAGGCCAACACGGCTACCGTTTGGGCGGTGAGCAACGCCGGCGACGTTACTTGCGCCGATACGGTCATGGTCAATCCATTGGCCCCCGTGACGGTAACCGTGTACGTACCGGCTGAAAGGCCTTGTACCAGAACCGGATTACCGGCAACCGGTATCAGTCCGTTCCCCATCTGGGCGCCATTCGTCCAAGCATACTGGTAGGGCGAAAGTCCTCCAGCAGCACTCAAAGACAAGGTGCCATTGGTGCTGCCAAAACAACTCACAGAACCATTGGAAAGGGATGCCGTGGGGGTGCACCCCACTACATCGAGCGACGTGATGGTGGTGATGATACTGTCGCACCCGGCAGCGTTGGTCATCGTGGTGGTACTACTGCCTACTTGGGCAGGGTTGCAGGTAAGGGCACTGACGGTAGCTGTGGTTGGTTGGTTGACCTTAACGGTGGCCGTAGTTGTGGCGGTACAGCCATTGGCCGTGACCGTAACGGTGTAGTTTGAAGTGGTCGTAGGACTAACCGAAATGGTTGCGGTATTGGGTCCAGTGCTCCAACTATAACCTGTCCCACCTGCTGCTGTGAGCGTCGCTGCGTCGCCTTTGCAAATCTGAAAAAGCCCCGATATAGTCGCCAATGGCGGTGGATTGATGGTGATGGTGAACAATTGAGACTGGCCGAAGCAGGCGCCAAACAATGGTTTTACATTGATTTGGGCGGATTGAACACCCGTGACGTTGCCAGCGATGAAGCTGAGATTGCCAACGCCACTGGCACCCAAACCGATGGCCGGGTTGGAATTGGTCCAGGCATACGTCAAGCCTGGGTCTCCGGTAAAAACAACCGAGACGTTGGCGCCGGCGCAAGCGGCCAAATTGCCGGGATTGTTCATCATCGGATTGTTGATGACCGCAATGTTAAAGGTTTGTGGAGAGCCTGAACAACCATTGGCCATTGGGATGACCGTCACCATTGCGTTGCCGGGGTTGGTGGTGGTGAAATTAATATTGCCCGAGCCGGAAGCAGCCAAGCCAATATTGGCATTGGCATTGATCCACGTGAATGTGGCGCCATTGGTGGCCGAAAAATTAACCGCAACGGACTGTCCAACACAGGCTGAAACATCCGCCGGATCTACCATGGTTGGCGCCGGATTGACGGTGATGGTAAACGTCTTGGGTTGCCCAACGCAACCAAAAAGGGATGGCGTTACCACAATGGTAGCCGTAACAGGCGCAGCACCTGGGTTGACGGATGAAAAACTGATGTTTCCAGCGCCAGTACCCGCCAAGCCAATGGCAGGATTGGAGTTGGTCCAATTGAATACCGCCCCGTTGGTACCATTGAAACCAATCGAAATTACAAAACCCGCACATACCGATTGATTGATCGGCTGTGTCAATGTAGGAGCTACATTTACGGTTAAAAAGACGGGCGTACGCGTTGCGCTGGTACAACCTGTTGTAACCTCCCGACTTTCTGCGTAAAAAATATACGACCCCGCCGCAAAGACGCCAACAGGCGTGAAACTGGTGCTTCCCACAAACAAAGGGGTGCCCCCAGTCGGCGTGGCGTACCAATCAACTGTATGTCCCGGCGAAACATTTACCATCAGCGCCGGTGTGGTAGTACCTTCGCAAATAACCGGGAAATTTGGACTGTTGGGCGCCGGCACAGTTGGGCAAGTACAATTGGGCGCTGCCACAGCCTGCTGCTGCGAACAGGTCGTGGCGGTATTGGTGGCAGTCAGAACCACATTTGTGCCATTGGGAATATTGGAAATGGTAAAATTGGGCGTATTGCCTGTTACCGTTCCTGCGGAGGTCAACAAAGTGGTTGCGTTGGACGTGACGCTCATGGAGTAGGTCAGCAGATCACTTGAACAAGTGGTGCTGTTTACAGCAAGCGTTGGCCGCGGGTTGACCGTGATGCTAAAATTTTCCGATGCGCCAGAGCAACCATTCTGAAAGGGCGTGACCACCACATTGGAAACCAACGGCGTAGTAAATAGATTGGTACCGGTGAAAGCGATGTTGCCCGTTCCAGCCACCCCCAATCCAATGGTGCTATTCGAATTGGTCCACTCAAAAGTAGCACCGTTGCTACCCGAAAAATTAACCGCCACAGACGACCCGGCACAGGCGCTTTGATTGGCAACAGGAAATACAATGGGCGCCGGATTGACCGTGATGCTGAAATTTTGTGTTGCACCAATACAGCCTGCCAGCAATGGCGTAACAGTCAGGTTGGCAAGGGTGGGCGCAACCACATTCGAGGTAATAAAATTGATGTTCCCGGTACCAAAAGCAGCAAGCCCAATGGCGGTTTCTGAATTGGTCCAGGCATACGTAGCGCCGTTGGCGCCGCTGAATTGAATGGACACCGGCTGGCCGGCACAAATGGTTTCGTTGGTCGGGGCCAAAACCGTGGGAATCTCTTTCACATTAATGAAAAATGACATCAACTGGCC
>CANJQT010000171.1 GCA_947476475.1 Paracoccaceae bacterium
CTCTTCGGGGCTCACCAGGTGCGGGAGCCCGTCGCGCACGAAGCTCAGGAACTCCCACGCCGTCACGTCCTCCAGGCAGGCCTTCGCGAGCGTGCCGACGCGGTCGATCTGCGCCGCGAGGTCAGGGATGTGCCGGAGCCGCGCGAAGAACTGCACCAGCGTCCGCGGCGTGGTGCGCGGCCCCACGGCGACCTCCGGGTAGGTAAGGACGAACGCCACGCCGCGCGGATCCACGCCGGCCTCGGTCGCCCACTCGGCCCACGCCTTGGCGTCGAAGGAGAGTTCGACGTTGAGCATGCGCGTCCGCATCGCGTCGTCCATGGACGTGATCGTGTAGTCTCCGCCCTCGGGGTTGGCCGTGCAGACGATCTGCCACCCCGCCGGCAGGCTCCAGCTGAACAATTCGTAGCGCTGCAGCAGCTGCATCAAGGCGCGCAGGACGTGGTCGGGGGCGCGGTTGAGATCATCGAGGAGCAGGATGCCCGGACCAGGCTCTCGCGGGACCCACTGTGGTGGCAGGTAGGCGGTGTGACCCGCCTCATGCCGCACCGGCAAGCCGTGCAGGTCGCCCAGCTCCTCGAACTGCGCGGGGGCGACCGTCTTGAAGCGCCAGCCCTTGCGCCGGGCGTGCTCCTCGACGAGCTGCGTCTTGCCGAGCCCGTGGCTGCCCCAGATGCACAGCGGCGTCGGGCGCGTCCCGTCGGCCGCTTCGTCGGCGAGCTGCGACTCGACCAGGAAGTCGAGGAGGTCCCTCAGCTTGGGGGCGTCGAGCGCGGGACCATGGGATTGCGGGGTCTGGTTCATGGGGCTCCGGTGGGGTGATGCGGCGACGGCGCCGTGGGCGGTGAGGCGATCGGCCCGTATGCGGACGCTTGGCGAAGGGTGTCGTGCTCGGTCATCAGGCCGACCGCGGCGGTTCACGCTCCTCTGGCGTCAGTCGAAGGTGGACGCCCCGCTCGGTGCGCTGGCAGACCTCGAGCCACGTGGGGAGTCGGTTCAGCATGACGGAGCGGGAGTCCCCCTTCGCGGTGCGGTCGGGAGGGACACCGAGCTCCAGGAGCGCGCCGCGGATCCAGCGAACCGACTCCTCGTCCGACCCCAGCCAGAGCGCGAGGCGACCGCCGAGGGCGTGAGGCAGCGGGGGCAGGCGGGCGACGCTGCGGACGCCGACGAGCAGCTTCTCGTAGTCCGAGATCGGCACGGCGAGGAACCACCCGTTGATACGGCCCGTGGGGGGGCGTCGCAGCGCCGCGACGGAGCGGCCGATGCGGATGTCGAGCTCGTTCACGAGCCCGGCCTTGGAGGGCGGCGCAGCGGCGGCTTGGGCGACCGCCGCTGGGACCCGGGTCGCCGGGTCATGGTCCGGCTCGACGCCCTCCTCAAACCCGTAGGACTCTAGCGGGTAGCCATCGGCCTCGTCCGGCGGCACGACGTCCGCCCTGTGACCGCCACGCCGCCAGATGGGGCGCCTGCGGCCGCTGTGATCGGGGTGACGGACGACGCCGATGCGGAGGTGGACGACGTCTTCGGCGCCCTCGGCGTCGGAGGGCACCGTGGCGGCGGCGAGATGGACCGCCTCGTCTGAGCCGGTGAGCTCGGCGCCGAGCCCCTGGCCCGGGACGCGATGCAGCGGGATGTGACGCGTCATGCGGCGCAGAAGATCAAGGTTCATGGCTGGGAAAGAGGGCAGCCTCTCGGAGTCCGGCGCGTCCAGGTGCAGCCCGGCCAGGATGCGGCGGTGGGCGGCGCGCCACGCTTCGGGGCGCCCGAAGACCTCGAGCCCCACGAGGCGCTCGCCCAGGAAGAACATCGCGCCGACGTCGTCTGCGGCGGGTGACCAGGCTCCTAGTGCGGTGTCCATGTCCATGCGGTCGAACGCGTCGTGGAGGCTCGCCGTGAGGCTTCGGACCTCACGCTCCCGGAGAAACTCCGAGATCTCGTCCCACACAGCCTCCTGGTCGGCATCGGCCACCCCACGGACTGTCCGCGACTCGCAGGCGCGGATCGACGCGGCGGTCCGCAGGTGCCAAGGCGACGTGGTGTGTCCGCCGCTGAAGTGTTCGCCGAGCTGGGCGACATACCTCCAGCGGTCCCGCTCGACGCATGAGGTCGTCACCTGCTGGGTGGTCTGCGGACGGATGAGCGTGGTCAAGTTGACGGCGCGGTCTTGCTTTCCTCCGCGAAACAGCTCGCCGGTCAGCAAGAGCAGGGGCAGGTGCGAGTGGTTGGTCACGTAAAGCGCGGCGATTGTGCCGTCATGGTCACGCTCGGCGACGCGCGCCTCCGGACCGTGAAGCAGCGTGAGCTCTGGTCCCACGGCGGGCGCGGCGAGCGACACGACGGTCATGCCGCGGAACGCCTTCGTGCTGGTGACCTGGAGGGCGTCGAGTCGCTGACGGACGGAGACGGACATGGCTAGGCCTCGCGTGAACAGTGAAAGGCGCGGCGAGGCCTCGACCCGAGGATACGGGTCGAGGCCGCATTGAGTTGTCCTGAGTTCTCGGAACAGTCGAAGGCGCTAAGGGAATACCTTGCTATTCGAGCCTCGGCGCGTCGAACGCAGAGCGGCCGGCGCGCGGGCTTTTATCTCGCTTTCATGAGCGAAACGGACCGCAGCTTTGCTGCGCGATGGAGCATCTCTGGCGTCGAGTCGCGAGCATCTTTTATGCTTGGCGTCTCGGTCGTCGCGCTGTTGGATTTCAGGTAACCCGGACTATGTATTTTGTCAAGGTCCCAAGCTGCCGGGCCCGCGTGGACGGATCACCAAAGGGGCGCGCGGACGACCTCGAAGGGCCCGTCGGGGCCTACCAGGGTGACGGACTTGCCCGGCGCGCCGTGAAGGGTCGTGATCAGCGCGTTGATCCCCTCCGGCCCCGGGGGGATGGGCGCTCCGTGGACCCGGTAGGCCGCCGTTGCCGACAAGCCTCGCCCGAGCGGACGGCCGGCGCGGGCCCGAACCCGGAACGTCCGGTCCTCGAGATCGACGTCGGTCGGTTCCAGCCGGACCTCAAAGTCGGGGTATGCGTCCTGCGCGCGAAGGTCCTCCCAGGGCGCGACAGGCGTGGTCCTCGCCGAGACGTAGGCCGTCCGACCTGCGAACGAGAACCGGGTCTGATGGTGAACCAGCCAGGCTTGGCCGAGCATCGGCATGGGCGCGGGGGCTCCGTGCGCCCAGGTCATGTCGTGCGACACGTGCGCGCCGCCGTTGGGGCCGTGGACCGCGATGGTGTGGCCGGTCGAGATGCGGAGCGTCAGGTCCCCGCCCATCGACGGCACCTCGACGTCGTAGGTAGGCCGGTCGCGGGTGGCGGAGAGCTCGATGTTGAACCGTGAGCCCAGATCGACGAAGACCGACCGCCGCGCGTGCCCGTCGAGCTGCGCCTCAAGGTGGAACGGCGTGTTCATCGACAGCGCGACCGAGCCTGTCGGCGCCTCCGGCGTGCCCTCCAAGAGGTGGAGTCGGCCGCTGTCGTAGTCGAGGTCGATCGCCTGCCAGCGCGTGAGCTGGTCGGTGCCGATGAACCCTTCGACGGGCACCCCCAACATTCGCTCGAAGGTCGTGAGGTCGAGGCGCGGGGGGCGCGTGAGGAGCGCGACGTCCTGCGTCGGGCTCAATCCCTCCTGCCCGGCGAGGACGCGGCGCGCGGTGCGGCCGAACGTGAACGGGCAGCCGCTGTCCACGAGGAAGTAGCGGGGCCCGACGTCCGTGCGGAGGCGCACGAGCGGCGCGCTGAGGGGACGGATCATCTGGAGGGTGTGCGC
>CANJQT010000172.1 GCA_947476475.1 Paracoccaceae bacterium
CGCCGCGTCGATCTGGTCATAGGCCTTGAACTCGCCAAAATACTTCGTGATCGCCGCCGTCAGCGTCGTCTTGCCGTGGTCAACGTGCCCAATCGTGCCAACGTTAACGTGCGGTTTATTCCGTTCAAACTTTGCCTTTGCCATGATGGCCTCCTGTTCGGTTCGATGCGGCGGGAAGACCCCGCCCTACAAGGGTGGTAGGGCGGGGTTCACCCCGCCACACCGGTTAAGCGTATTTCTTCTGGATCTCGTCCGAGAGGTTCTGCGGAACGGTGTCATAATGGTCGAACGACATGGAGAAGTTCGCACGGCCCGATGACATCGAACGCAGGTTGTTGATGTAGCCGAACATGTTTGCCAGCGGCACCATCGCGGTGATCACGTTGGCATTGCCGCGGCTGTCCTGTCCCTGGACCATACCCCGACGCGAGGTCAGGTCGCCGATGATGCCACCGGTATATTCTTCCGGGGTCACCACTTCGACTTTCATGATCGGCTCAAGAAGCTTTGCGCCGGCCTTCTTCAGACCTTCGCGCATGCCGGCACGGGCGGCGATTTCAAAGGCCAGAACCGAAGAGTCGACGTCATGGTAGGCGCCGTCAATCAGGGCAACCTTGAAGTCGATAACCGGGAAGCCTGCCAGAGGACCCGAGTCCATGACCGACTTGATGCCTTTTTCGACGCCGGGGATATATTCCTTCGGCACCGAACCACCAACGACCTTCGCCTCGAACGAATAACCTTCGCCCGGCTCGGTCGGGGTGATGATCAGCTTGACACGGGCGAACTGCCCCGTACCGCCGGTCTGCTTCTTGTGAGTATAGTCGATCTCGGCTTCGC
Source organism: Paracoccaceae bacterium (assembly GCA_947476475.1). Classification (GTDB taxonomy): domain Bacteria; phylum Pseudomonadota; class Alphaproteobacteria; order Rhodobacterales; family Rhodobacteraceae; genus TMP-24. Next base: position 841 of record CANJQT010000172.1, read on the forward strand.
GCGAGATCGTCTCGCGGTAGGCAACCTGCGGCGCACCGATGTTCGCCTCGACCTTGAATTCGCGACGCATACGGTCGACGAGGATATCGAGGTGAAGTTCGCCCATGCCCTTCATGATCGTCTGGCCCGACTCGTGATCGGTTTCAACGCGGAAGGACGGATCCTCGGCGGCAAGACGGGCCAAAGCGATGCCCATCTTTTCCTGGTCGGCCTTGGTCTTCGGTTCCACAGCGATTTCGATAACCGGCTGCGGGAAGGTCATGGTTTCCAAAACCACCGGCTTGGCGGGATCACACAAGGTGTCGCCCGTGGTGGTTTCTTTGAGACCGGCAAGCGCAATGATGTCGCCGGCAAAGGCTTCGGTGATTTCTTCGCGGTCGATGGCGTGCATCATCATCATGCGGCCAACGCGCTCTTTGCGCTCTTTGGTCGCGTTCAGCATCGCGTCACCTTTGGCCAGCTTGCCAGAATAGATGCGTGTGAAGGTCAGCGAACCGACGAAGGGGTCGTTCATGATCTTGAATGCCAGCGCCGAGAAGGGCTGATTGTCGTCGGCCGAACGTTCGATATTGCGGGTTTCCGTCTCGTCGCCCGGCAGGAAGCCAAGGTAGGGCGGAACATCGAGCGGATTCGGCAGGAAGTCGATCACAGCGTTCAGCATCGGCTGGACGCCCTTGTTCTTGAATGCCGACCCAGCCAGCACCGGAATGAAGGAAATCGACAGGCAGCCCTTGCGGATCAGCGCGCGAAGCACTTCAGGCGTGGGTTCATTGCCGTCAAGATAGGCTTCCATCGCAGCATCGTCCTGCTCGACAGCAAGCTCCAGCATGTGATGGCGCCATTCGTTGGCTTTTTCCTGCAGTTCTGCACGGATCGGCTGGCGAACCCAGGACGCGCCCAGATCTTCACCCTCATAGACCCACTCTTCCATGGTGATCAGGTCGATGATGCCTTCAAGCTTGTCTTCCGCACCGATCGGGATCTGGACCGGCATCGGGATAGCGCCGGTGCGGTCCTTGATCATTTTGATACAATTGTAGAAATCTGCGCCGGTCTTGTCCATCTTGTTGACAAACACAATACGCGGAACCTTGTAACGGTCTGCCTGACGCCACACGGTTTCGGTCTGCGGCTCTACGCCAGCGTTGCCGTCCAGCAGCACAACCGCACCATCAAGCACCGCCAGCGAACGTTCGACTTCGATGGTGAAGTCGACGTGGCCGGGGGTGTCGATGATGTTGAAACGGTATTTGTCGTCTTTCGACAAGTCACCCGAGTCGACGATGCGCTGCCAGAAGGTCGTGGTTGCAGCCGAGGTGATCGTGATGCCACGCTCCTGCTCCTGCTCCATCCAGTCCATCGTCGCAGCGCCATCATGCACTTCGCCGATCTTGTGGGACTTGCCGGTGTAGTAAAGGATCCGCTCGGTTGTGGTGGTCTTGCCCGCATCAATGTGAGCAATAATACCAAAATTCCGGTAGCGGTTCAGGGGGTATTCGCGTGCCATTTCTCGATCCTCGTGCCGGTCGTTACCAGCGGTAATGGCTGAACGCTTTGTTAGCGTCGGCCATCTTGTGGGTGTCTTCGCGCTTTTTCACTGCAGTACCGCGTGAGTTCACTGCATCAAGAAGTTCACCTGCAAGGCGCTCTTCCATCGTGTTCTCGTTGCGCTTTTTGGCAGCAGTAATCAGCCAGCGAATTGCAAGCGCCTCGCGGCGCTCTGGGCGGACTTCAACCGGAACCTGATAGGTTGCACCGCCAACGCGGCGCGAACGCACTTCAAGCGACGGCTTCACGTTTTCCAGGGCCTCGTGGAAGGCCTCGACCGGGGCGCGCTTCAGCTTGCCCTCGACGCGTTCCAGCGCCGAATAAACGATCGTTTCGGCGACGGACTTCTTGCCGTCAACCATCAGGTTGTTCATGAACTTGCTCAGAACCCGGTCACCATACTTGGCATCCGGCAGAATTTCGCGCTTTTCAGCGGCGTGACGACGCGACATGGCGCTCTCTCCTTATTTCGGACGCTTGGCGCCGTATTTCGAACGACGCTGACGACGGTCTTTGACACCTTGGGTATCCAGCACACCGCGCACGATGTGATAACGGACACCCGGAAGGTCTTTGATACGGCCGCCACGGATCAGAACCACAGAGTGTTCCTGAAGGTTGTGCTTTTCGCCGGGAATATAGCTGATGACCTCGAAGCCATTGGTCAGACGGACCTTGGCAACTTTCCGCATGGCCGAGTTCGGCTTTTTCGGCGTCGTTGTATAGACGCGCGTGCAGACGCCACGCTTTTGCGGGCAGGATTCCAAGTGCGTCGACTTGGACTTTCTTACGTTTGCTTCCCGCGGCTTGCGGATCAGCTGTTGGATCGTCGGCATTAATGTCGCCCTATGTTGCAACCCGTTCAACGTGCGTCCGTCAACGCCGTTTCCGGGGGCATTTCACCTAGTCGTGCCCTGCGCGTCCGCAAAACACCAAAACCGCATGCGTCCCCTTCGCGGGGCCGACGCGGTGGAATTCCAGAGGATCGAGGCTTTTGGCCCGGATCATGACCACTTCAGTTTTGATACCCGTGCCACGGGGCAGAGTCCCGCAGTCCAAGTGGGCGCCGTATAGGGGGAGTCGCAGGTGATGTCAACTCAGCGCCACGGGCTTTGGCGCGTCAGTCTGTCACCCGTCGGCCGATCTTCAAAAGCGGTTTCAGAACGTAGGCCAGAAGCAGAACGAACAGCCCCGCAAAGATTACGTCCGAAAGGAAATGCCGGCCCGCAGCAACCCTTTGCGCCATCACCAGCAGGGGCAGGACAAGGGCAAATGCCCGGCACGCCCAACGCAATGCCCCCCCCAACCGACGCCCCGCCGTGCCAACCAGAATCAGCACCGCCAGCGACACGGCGAAAGCA
>CANJQT010000173.1 GCA_947476475.1 Paracoccaceae bacterium
ACCTGTCAGGGCGGCCCGCGCGCCAGGCCCTTACGCATGGGATGAGTGGCCCACCCTGGGGTGGGGCCATCCCATACGTAGTATGGGGGTTCAGCACCTAACTGTTCGAGCCTGGTCAACACGTTGACTTTGTTGTGAAATAAGACTTCATGAAGTCTTCGGGCATGAGTTAGGGACCTAACTCTTATTTGCGCGTAACCCGTTGATTTCATTGAGTTCACAGTTGGCGCTGTCATATGAGTCAGGCCTCACTCATATGAGTTAGGTCGTCCTCGGACCCGTCCTGGTAAACCCAGACAGCGGAGTTTTCGACCTGAAGGCTGAGCCCGGACTGGGGGCATTTGAAGTGGCTGGGCAGGACCGGACGGGCGGCCGTCGTGACCTCGCCGGTGGTCGGATCGACTTCGTCCACAGGCAAACCGAACTGCATGCCTTCGACGCAGAGATAGCCGAACCGCGACCGAGTGACGGGGAAGCCGAAGCCCGAAGGGTCGCGCACGAACTTCACGAAGCCCTTGGTGGCAAGCACAGAGAGGCGTTCGCGGATCGTGTGCTTGCTGCCCAGACCACCCCGGTTCTCGAAGGTCTCTGCGAACTGCATGGCGGTGTAGAGGCGCTCACCCGCCGCCTCATCGAGGAGCATGCCCAGAATGACATCGTGCTTGCGCAGCCGTTCGGCGTCGAACTTGGCCCCGACCTCCTTGCGCACCAGCCGCTCGTTCATCGGGTTCAGTTCGACCCAGCGACCTGCGACCTTGTCGATCAGCTTGCCCGGCAGCGCGGGGCCATTGCGCAACTCGATTTCCAGGCGGCGCTGGGTGCTGTCCTCGTCGGGCCGGTGCATGAGAAGACCCGAGGTGTAAAAGCCCCGCAGCGCGCTGGCGCCGGAGAGGGCGAGGAAGGGGTCGTCCTTGACCTGGTGTTTGGCGGCCTTGCGTGTGTGGTGGGCGAGGATGACGCCCGCGTCCGGATTGATCGCCTCGCGTAGAACCTCCACCCGGTCCTTCAGGAAGAACATCATGGCAGTGTTGTCGTTTTCGCCGCCGCCATCCGGACCGCCGTCGAAGAGATTCCGGATCGGGTCGATGACGATGACGTCGGGGTGCGCGTCGGGGAATGCGGCCCGGATGGCCTCGGCAACTTGGGGGACGCCGTCGGCATCCAGCAGCAGCTTCAGTTTCGGCGTGGCGATGAAGGTGTCGCGTGCGGCGGCGATCACCCCGGGTGACAGGCTGATCTGCTGCATCCGTTCGCGCAGGTAGTGATATTGGATTTCCGCCTGCAGATAGAACACGCGCAGCGGCCGGGGCGGCGTGAAGCCGAGAAACGGCACCCCCGCCGCCATGTGGACAAGCCACGAGATCAGGAAGTCGCTCTTGCCGACCTTGGGCGCGCCGCCGAGCACCAGAAGCCCGCCCGGCGTCAGCACGCGAGGCGCGATGATGTCGTCGGGCATCGGGCTGTGATCATCCAGCAGCGCGCCAAGGCTGAAGGTTGGCAGCGGACTGGAGGGGGCGTTGGGGCGGGCAGCGCGAATGAGCGGCGCGCCGTTGCGCTTCACATGCAGGGCCCAGAGGCGTTCGGCCTCGGCCTGCAGCCGATCAAGCGGCCATTCGGGGCGCAGCATGGCAGCGTTGTAGCCGCAGATCGCCTCCCAGCCTTCGGCAGGGTCAATGCGGCCGTCGTGCACCAAGCGGATGTAATGGCCGATGGCGGCGCTCGCGCCTTGAAACCGCGACCAGTCATCCACGGCACCCTCGCGCACCGGGGTAGTCAGGACGGCATCGACGCCCGGCTTGGAAAGGGGCAGCGGCGTGCTGGTCATGCCAACACCGGGCAGTGGCGGCATGTCTCCCACCCGTTCCGCGAAATCTGCAAGATCGACCTCGACCGCATTGTGGTCGCGGATCTGCACCAGCCGCTGATGGCCGTGCTTGTGGTAGACCGTCCCCGCGACCCGGATCGGCTGGTGCGCCGAGCGGAAATGGGTGTCGCCGCCGACCTTCACCGCGATATCACCGCGCAGGCGGCACAGGGTGGCCAGATCCTCGCCATCGGCGGGTTCGGTCAGTTTCCACCAGACGTGCAGCTTGGCCGCGCCCTCGGGCGTGCGGCCACCGCTTTCTACGACCAGCGTGGGCGTGCCGAGGTGACTGACGATGTGATCCAGCTTGGCCGGGATGTCGCCCGCATCCAGATCAACCACGAGGGCCTGCATCTGCAGCACATCGGCGGCGCGGGCCTGACCCTGTTCGGCGACCGTGCCGGGGATGACATAGACGGCAGCCCCCTCGCGGTTGGCCCATGCGGCGAAGGTCGCCAGCTTTTCACGGGCGGTGCCATCAGCCGCGATCCAGATGTTATGGGGCTTGCCGTCGCGGCCCTGACCCTTGTCGACGAAGCCGCGCAGCGGGATCAGCCCCTCGCACCAGCTGAACACGGTGTCGAGAAAGGTGCAAATCTGACCAGGGTCAGGATCGCAGTCGGAAGGGATCTCCGCCGGTGGCCCGTCGTTGAAATCCATCCATGGATTGAAATGCAGGATGCTGTCCTCGCTCACCGCTCAAGCCTCCAGCAGCGCGCGGCCCATGGGCAGAAACGGCATTCGAAGAAATCGGCCGTAGTGGCGATGCGGGGCAGCAACTCGCCCGCATCGGTCGCCTGGAGGATCCGCACCCCGCGATCCGACATGCGCTGCGCAAGATCGGCATCGAAGGGCACCAGCTCGTGGTGCATCTCAGCCGTGTCTTTGTTGATGGCCGTGAACACGGCGGGCGCGGCGCTGATGCCGGGCACGCTCGCTTCCATATAGGCCAGATAAACCGCGATCTGCGCGGCATAGACCGGCTTGGACTTCATCACGCCGTCCTTGACGCAGGCCCGCCAGTTTTTGGCGTTCATGGTCTTGCATTCCCAGAGCGCGGGAACGGCGAGATCGAAACCCACAGGGCCAGCAGCGATGATGCCGTCGACATGGCCCCGGATGCGCCCGCCCGCGACTGAAAAGCCGAACTGGCCACTATCGGGCCGGTTGCCTTTCCGAGTGTAGAGGTCGAAGCCCGCGTCACGCAGCCAAGCGACGGCCAGGTCTTCAAGCGCATGGCCGATGGCGAAGATGCGCAGTGATTGACCGCTGAAATCCTGGCCCTCGTCTTTCGCCGTGGCCGTGAATTCAAACTGAAGGGCACGCTCGCAGGCGTGGCCAAGGCGCGAGCCGCCAAGATAGTCACGGGGTGTGCGGGTCGCCTGATCGCCGGTCAGGGCGCAATCGACGGCGTCGTTGACCCGGTCGGCGAAGCTGGGGCGAGAGTTGTAATCGAGGGTCAAAACGGCACCTCTGGCGCATTGGCTTTGGCGATGTCGGACATGGCCTCGCGGAACCCTTCGACAGCCTCTTCGATCAGGGCGCGCACTTGCGCCTCGGTCAGACCGGCCAGCGGGGTGGCCCAGCCGATCTCGTCCATCAGCAAGGCGACGCGTTTCATGGTGGCGGCGATGGCCGCCCGTTCTTCATCGGTCAGGTCAACCATGGCCACACGCTCCCGCGCCAAACGCGTCCAGTAGCCTTGGCAAGACATCGAGCAGAACCAGACCGATGGCCGGGGCCGCTTCGAGCGCACCGGATCGAACCAGCCAAAGCCACGGCTGGGTTGCCGGCAGACAACACAGAGCGTTCCACGCGGATGCCAAAGCCGCCGCCGGTCCTCGGCCGTGATG
>CANJQT010000174.1 GCA_947476475.1 Paracoccaceae bacterium
CAATCCTCGGATATTCGCAGTGCTGCCAAATTGTTGTACAGCGCATTTCACCAGTTGGCATTTATGCTTTTAGGGCTCTCCGCAGGGGGATTGGGCTGGTTGTTACACAGCGCGGGTGATACCAGTTTGTCGCAGGTAGCCTTCGGATTTGCAGGTTTTTTTCTACTCCTGATGTTCCGCGCCATGCGCTGGGGGAAACGGGTACTGAAGGGAATGTCGTAACAATAAAGGGCCAAAGGTGCGGTTAATCTAAAAGGACTTCCATCGCAATGCCCTTTTCTAGCGCTTTTCACCTATTTTTGCGGCTTGAAACCGAACGGTACTACCGCGCTTTGGTCGGCCTGATCGCTTTTATCAGACAAACATGCTCCACAAATTACAAGCAATTCGCGAAAAATACTTGCACCTCGAAGAACAACTCTCCGATCCCAGTATCGTAGTGGATGTTGACAAATCGAAGAAGGTAAACAAGGAGTACAAAAAACTCCAGCCCATCGTATTGGCTGCCAACAAGTACGAAAAAGTGCTTAGTGACATCCAAAGCGCCAAGCAAGTGTTGTCCACGGAAACAGATCCCGAGATGAAAGAAATGGCCCGGGAAGAAATTGCCACCCTTGAACCTGATCGCGACGCTTTGGAGTCTGAACTCATTGTGTTGCTCACGCCCAAGGATCCGGAGGACGAAAAAGATGTAATCTTTGAAATCCGTGCGGGTACAGGAGGTGATGAGGCAGCGCTGTTTGCCGGCGATTTGTTGCGCATGTATGGCCGGTTTTTCTCTGCACAAGGCTGGGAAGTAGAACTTTTGGACGAAACACCCGGTACCGCCGGAGGATACTCCAAGCTCGTCATGGACGTCAGCGGAGAAAATGTTTACCGCAAATTAAAATTTGAATCGGGCATCCACCGCGTTCAACGTGTTCCCGAAACGGAAGCGAAAGGCCGCGTCCATACTTCTGCGGCTACGGTCGCGGTACTACCAAAATTGGAGCCCGAAGACATCAATATCCGGAAGGAAGATATTCGCACCGACGTGTTCCGGGCATCCGGCGCCGGCGGGCAGCACGTCAATAAAACGGAGTCCGGGGTGCGATTTACCCACTTACCCACCGGTGCCGTGGCGGAAAGTACAGAGAGCCGGTCTCAACACAAAAACCGCGACATCGCCATGGGGCGTTTGGTGCAACAAATACGGGAGGCGCAATTGCAAAAAGAAGCATCCGCCCTCTCGAGTGCCAGACGAAGCCTAGTCGGATCCGGCGACCGCTCTGAAAAAATCCGCACCTACAACTGGCCCCAAAACCGGGTAACAGACCACCGCCTTGAAGGTGACAACAAAAATTTCAACCTAGACAAAGTCATGGAAGGCGATTTGGACGGTATCGTTGAAGCGCTTACCATCGCAGACAATGCCACCAAACTGCAAGAGGGGTAATACGTGATTGCCCCCCTTGCCGTTAGGGATTATCGCACGATTGTAATATCTCCCTTGAATATTTCGCGTTCGCCGTCGGCGAATTCAATTTCAGCCACCCACACAAACACCGCTGGGTTCATGGCTTCGCCTTTGTAACGCCCGTCCCAACCGCTTATCGCGCTGTTGGGCAAGAAATCCTCTTGCAAGAAAATAGCGTTCCCCCAACGATCAAATATTTGCAAGGACAATATTTTTCGGACAGTACCTGGCTTTGCAAATATGCTGAAAAGGTCGTTTGCGCCATCATCGTTGGGCGAAAATACGTTTGGCACATAAATCTGCCGGCGGCGGTCCACAATTACGGTTACTTTGTCCGCGCCACTGCACCCATTCAAAGCTTCCACCTGTACGGAATATACCGTAGAAACAAAGGGGGTTACCACCTGCGTCAGGCATCCCGGACATTCAGACGTGTCGAAAGGTGGCGTCCAAACAACCGATAAAATACTGTCAAATGGAACGTTTACGATGGCCTGCAGGGTGGCATTGTCTCCCAGGCCAATGTTGATATTGTCGCCCAAATCGACATTTACCGGGGTTGCAGCATTTACCACAATGGCCTCCGTTTGCTGACAGTCGTTGGCATCAGCCGCTGTTAATGTGTAGCTGCCGGATGCGAGTCCGGTGAAGATATTGGAATCCTGTACTGGGCCATTGTTCAAAGAAAACTGGTAAGGAGGGGCGCCACCACTGGTTTCAACTTGGATGGCGCCGTCATTTTGACTAAAACAATCCAGGTTGTTCACCGTAAACTGAATGGCCAAAGGTGCCGGGGTTGTCAGGGAAACGCTCGCAACATTCGTACATCCGTTGGCATCTACCACCGTGACGGTGAAAACACCCGCTCCCAGGTTGTTCACTTGGGCCGTGTTGCTGCCGTTCGACCAGGAAAACGAATATGGCGCCACTCCACCATTGGCGGTAGCGACGACACTTCCATCATTGGCGCCGTTGCAACGCACGCCAAAGCCGGAATAATTGGTGTTGGGTGTGGCGGTAAGTCCTGGTGTCTGTAATGGCACAATGGATGCTTGCGTGGTGGTGCTAAAGCCATTGACAGAACTGATATTTACCGTGTAGTTGCCGGTTGACAGTCCGCTGATAATCTTGGGAACGCCGAGGGTGTTGACCGTTCCAGTGGCCACCGTATTTCCGCCCAACAGGACCGTATAGGTAAATGGCGCTGCTCCGACGTTCACCGTGAGGGTGAGGGTTGCGGTACTGGCATTACAAGGGATGTTTGATCCGACCAGTGTTCCGGCCACCGCGCAGCTGTTGGGCGGCAGCAGGCTTGTCAGCGTAACAATGGTGCTGTCGCAGCCCCATTGATTGCTTACCACCGAGGTGGTGGATCCTACTTGTGTCGGATCGCAGGTATTGAGGTTGATCGTTGTCATACTGCTTGGCAGCAGTGTTTTTGTCTCCGTCACAATGCTGTCGCAGCCAAATTGATTGGTGAGTGGGTAGGTGAAAATGCCGGCAAGGGTTGGGTCGCAGGTGGTAGTTTGCAGGGATGTCTGATTGCTGGGCAACAGGCTGATGGTCGTTACCACGGTGCTATCACAGCCGTATTGGTTGGTCAGCGTCTGTGTGAAAACGCCTACATCAGAGGGGTTACAACTGCTGCCGCTCAGTAGGGTGGTGCTACTGGGCAACAGGCTTACGGTGGTGACCACGGTGCTATCGCAGCCTTGGGCGGTGGTGATGGTGTTGGAAAAAACGCCCGTTGCGGCTGGGTCACAGGTTTTGGCGGTGCGGAAAGTGGTGGCCAGTGGTGTAAAGCCGATGGTGGTGGTGACGGTGCTGTCACAGCCAAATTGGTTGGACAGTACCTGTGTAAATACGCCCACGGCTGCTGGATTACAGCTGTTGCCGCTCAGCATGGTGCTGCTGCTGGGCAGCAGGCTCACGGTTGTCACCACGATGCTGTCACAGCCTTCCGCCGTGGTGATGGTGTTGGTAAATACCCCCGTAGATGCCGGGTCACAAGTGGTTGCTGTGAGAAAGGTTTTGGCCAGCGGCACATAGCCGATGGTCGTTGTTACCGTGCTGTCGCAACCAAACTGGTTGGTCAACACTTGGGTGAATACGCCCACGGCCAACGGATTGCAACTGCTGCCACTCAGCAGGGTTGTGCTGCTGGGGAGTAGGGTGATGGTTGTGACAACCACGCTGTCACAGCC
>CANJQT010000175.1 GCA_947476475.1 Paracoccaceae bacterium
ATTTATATGCGAAATATCACGATTACGACAGCGAAATCAGCGACTTACTTGGAGAATGTGGGTGAAGACCTTGAAGCGCGCGATGTATGGGCGAGCCGGCCCGAACTTGCTCAGGGCCCGAATGCTCCCTCTGCACCACACAAATTGAGGATGACCCGATTTAAAGGCAACGCGACATCTGCGTTGAGAATCGTGTTCAAAGGTTCCACCGAAGTCTCCAAAAGTTCCATCGAAGTCTCCAAATTATGAAGGTAATCCTTCAGAAAATTCGGTTTGTCAAATCGTTTCTGAATAGATTTATTCAATCATCCAATGCGTAGCGCGAGACGTGGTAAGTGTTAGTAACTGTATTTCTCAGGCGGTCTGATTGGTCCATTTCGGATGAGATTTGCAAAGTGCTCTTCCCCGGAAAAATCGAGCATCCGGCGGTCCAAGGTTGGGGAGCAGCGCAAATAGAACCGGACTCCAGTTGCCGCTGGATGAAAGTTCAGGGGCAGGTCACCGATCCCAATCGAGATGGTGCGGATCAAGTACCTCAACAATTTGGTTGAGCAGGACCATCGCTTCATCAAGCGCAGGGTAAGACCCATGTTGGGCTTCAAGAGCTTCACGTCAGCCGCTTCGATCACAGCAGGGATCGAGATCGTGAACATGATCCGCAAAGGTCAGTTCAGGCCCGAGCTGCGGCCGTTTCAGCAGTTCTGCCAGTTGGCTGCCTGAAGCCGAGGAAGTCAGTGGTGCCTTTTGCCACGCCGGACGGTTTGCGACAGAACCGGCGCCTACAGCATCAGAGCCCTCGCGCAATGATTAGCGCTCAACCTACCTGCGGCGGCAGTCACGTTTTTTGCAAATGCACCTGAGTCAGCCGTACGTTTTCCTCGGCCGCCTGGGCGGCCGCCTCGCCGTCGCCACGTGCGATGGCCTCCGCTATCGCTCGGTGCAGCGGTAGGCCCTCACGGAAGGCACCTGGGGCCGACGTGGTTACCGCGATCTGCTGGCGCATAATATGGCCGATCATGTTGCCGACATTGATCAGCATCCGGTTCCGCGAGGCACGGAAAATCGCCATGTGGAACTGGAAGTCGACCTTCTGGGCCCGCTCGTCCGAGGCACCATCCATGATTCGCTCACTCTCGTCCTGCAGCCGACCGCAGAGTGAACTAATTTCGCGGCGCTCCTCCTCAGTGGCGTTCAGCGCTGCGGCATGAGCAGCGGCGGGTTCGACGGTCATCCGGAACTCCAAGAACTCCCGCAGGTAGTCGGTCCGCGATCTGTGCTCCCAAAGCCAGTCTAGGACATCAGTGTCCATCAAGTTCCAGTTGATTTCAGGCTGGACGCGCATGCCGACCTTGGGCTGGGCCGAGACCAGCCCCTTGTCGCCGAGCACGCGCAGCACCTCCCGCAGAACGCCACGGCTTGCGCCAAGCTGCTCGCAGAGCTTCGCCTCGCGCGGAATCACCCCTTCCACGCCGAAGTGTCCCGAAACAATCTGCCGCCCCAGCTTGTCGAGCGTATAGGCAAAGACCGAGGGCCTACGAGTTGAATCTGCCATTGCAGTTCTCCGAATGCCTTGCAGCGATCATAGACAGGAAATCAAAGATTGACAAATCATCTAATGATAAGATTATTGGCTTGAACCTATCATAGATAATGTCTTGGGCCCGTATGCTTGCCGTTCCCCAGCCCGTCCTCCCACCCCTTCCGCCGCTCGGGACGCAGCGACGCCTGTCCGTCGGCGTGATCGGCGCAGGCGTGGTTGGGTTGTCGTCGGCGCTGTGGCTGCAGCGGGCAGGACATCGAGTGACGCTGGTCGATCCGGCGGCGCCGACCTCAAACAGGGGCTACGCCCAAGCGGCTAGCTTCGGCAACGCCTGCACCATGGCGTTCGGAGCCTGCATTCCGGTTGCAACGCCAGGAGTGCTGCGCGCAGTTCCGCGAATGTTGCTGGACCGACAAGGACCGCTCACAATCTCTTGGCGCGACCTGCCCGGCCTCGTGCCCTGGCTCGCAAGCTTTCTGCGCTCGGCCCACCCCGAGGCAGTTAGTCGCATCGGTGGGATTTTGGGGGAACTGCTGCGGCTTGCCGAGGCGGGCCATGCGCCGCTGTTCGCCGCCGCAGGCGCCGACGACTTGCGGCGGATGACGGGCTGCCTCTACCTCTATCGCTCCGCCGCCAGCTTTAACGCAGCGCAAGCCGAAATCATGCTGCGCCACCGCGAGGGCGTGCAGATGCGCATCCTCGAGCGAGAGGAAATCCAAGCGCGTGAGCCGAACCTCGCCCCACTCTACCACAAGGGCCTGCTCTTCGAGGACGCGTACTCCATTGACGATCCATTGACCTATGCACGGCGGCTGCTTGCACGCTTTCTAACGGATGGTGGAACGCTGGTCGCCGCGGGCGTCCGGGGCATCGAGCGCGACACTGAAGGCTTAACTCTACGCTGCGGCGATCACAATCTGCGGGTCGAGCGAGCGGTGCTGGCAGCCGGCGCCTGGTCCGGGCGGATTGCCCGCAGCTTTGGCGACCGGGTCCGTCTCGACACAGAGCGCGGCTATCACGTGCTGTTCCCTGCAGACGGCCAACTGCTGACAGCGCCGACCTGCTATCCCGAGCACGGCTTCTACATGACACCACTCGCGGAGGGACTGCGCGCGGCGGGAACAGTAGAGCTTGGAGGACTCGGCAAGCCGCTGCGTCCAGCTCGGACCGCGGCTATTGAACGCGTGGCCCGGAAGCTTCTGCCTGGCCTCGGCAATACTGGGCGTACCTGGCTCGGGTTCCGCCCCTCAATGCCCGATTCACTGCCCGTCATTGGCCCGTCGCCCGTCGATCCACGCATCATCTATGCCTTTGGCCACGGTCACATTGGCCTGACCCTCGCGGGAATCACCGGGCGGTTAGCGGCGGACATTATTGACGAGCGGCGGCCGCTCGTAGACTTGCGCCCCTTGCGCCCAGACCGGTTCTGAGGGCCTATGATGTACCACACGACGCTCAACCATCAGCACTGCGTCTTTGGGGACCTGAGGGCTCTGCTCGCCAAAGTGAGTCTGCCACACGCTGGTCACTGGCTGGCAGAGCTTTGCGCTAACTCGGTCGAGAAATGGACCGTTACGAGTTGCTGTTTCTTCGACATTCCGTCGAAAATCTTCCTTAAGAGGACACTCGCGCCTGGTAAGGTCGGCAATGGTAGGCGGCTGATCCCAGGGGGCCGCGATGCCATCGCCTTCGCACCGCTTGCTTATCTGACGGTCGGCGAGTTTCGCGGGGTATATTCCATCTCCGCACCCTGGATCGCCTGCAGTGACGCTGAAGGCAACTGCGTGTCCAATATACGGATCCGTCCGCCTGGACTTTGTCGAGGCCGACGTCCGGCTCGCCTAGCTGATCTCGGCGACCGGCCCGCACCGGGTCTAACGTCGCGCTTTGGACGAAAGCCCGGGGGGCGGCCGTCCCGCCGTCACTGCAGCCCACATTCTCCAAGTAAGTCGCTGATTTCGCTGTCGTAATCGTGATATTTCGCATATAAATCATGGCGTTGACGGCTGCGAGGGGCGCGTTTCATGGATCACCTGGAGGGTGCGGGCTTGGCGCGGGGAGATCGGGTTGATTTCGAC
>CANJQT010000176.1 GCA_947476475.1 Paracoccaceae bacterium
CCTGTAATTACGTCCCTCCGCGTGCTGAAGCGCGGTCACGCCGTCACGGTCAAGGATGCTCAGGTCCGCTCCCCCCTCGACAAGATACTGAACGGTCCGCACATGATCCGGCCCGCCATCGCCCAGGATCACGGCCTCGATCAGGGCAGTCCAGCCCAGATTGTTCACGTGGTCCAGCGGGGCGCCGCCTTTGATCAGGCGACGGACCACCTCATGATGGCCAAGGTGCGCGGCGGCGATCAGGGCCGTGCCGTCATAGACGCTGGTGACAAGATCGGGCCGGTTACCAAGGTCCATCGCCAGCGACACCATCTGGGGATCGTTGGCCACGGCGGCGATGGTCAGCACGTCATAGACCCCGTCTTCCTGTGCGTTCATGTCGGCACCCGCCTCGGCCAGGGTCCGCAGAACGTCATCGTTCGAGGCGAAGGCTGCGACATGGGCGGGCGTGCGGCCCGCCGCGTCGCGGGCGTTCAAGTCGGCGCCGTTGGCCACCAGTTGCCGGATTGCCTGCACGTCGCCGACCTGAGCGGCGCGGTGGAGGCCGTCGTAGCCGGCGATCTCGGACGCCGAGGGGGCCGTTTGTGCCTGCGCCGCGCTGGCGAGGCCAAGGCAAAGAAGGATGGACAGGCGCAACATTGGGAACTCTCCGGTGATGGGGGGCGGCCCGTCGATCAGGGCGGGCCGCCTGAGTGTTATTCCGCGCCGATGGCGTCCAGGCCTTTGCGGGCGCAGGCGGTGTCGACATCGCCCGACGGCGCGCCGCCAACCCCGATGCCGCCAACCAGCGCGCCACCGATCTTGATCGGCAGACCGCCGGCCTGGATCACCAGACGGGCGTCCATTTCGCGCAGGCCGTCGTTTTGCGCATTGCCGGCGATGAACTCGGCCAGACCGGCAGTATCGCGGCCAAGGCTGGCCGAGGCAAAGGCCTTGCCGGTGCTGCTGCCCACGGTATGGGGGCCGGCATTGTCGGCGCGCAGGACGACCGAGGTCACGCCGCTGCGGGCGACAATGGTCACGGTGACGTTGTGCCCTTCGGCGGTGCAAGCGTCGAGGGCCGCGCGCGCCGCGGTCTGCGCCATGTCGAGCGGCAGGTAGGGGGCGGTCGGCAGATCCTGCGCCATCAGGGCGGAGGGTGCAAGGAAGGCTGCGGCGAGGGCAAGTTTGCGGATCATGTTCGGTTCCTTTTGGAGATGATGCCCGCACCCTACGGCCCGCGTCGTCTTCTCGAAATTCGCAGTCTTCCCCCGGTTGTCCGTAGTTCTACGGACCCGCACGCCCCTCCAGCCAGAAGCGAGTCAGTTCGGCCGCCGAGGTGGTTCCGGTCTTCGCGCCGATGGCCGCGCGATGGCTTTCCACAGTGCGCGGCGACAGCGTCAGTGCCTCGGCGATCTGCCGTGTGGTCAGGCCCTTGGCGATCAGTTCCAGTACTTCGGCTTCGCGGCTGGTAAGCTGGCCGAGAATACGGCGGGTTTCTGCAATCTCGGCTGCCGCGCGTTCGCGCTTGTCCAGTTCAGCCTGTCCGCGCTGAATGGCATCGATCAGGTCCTGCTCATCTACCGGCTTGCTAAGGTAATCGATGGCACCGTTGCGAAACGCGCGACGGCAGGCCTCGATGTCGCCGTGGCCGCTGATCATCACGACCGGCCAGTCGATGCCGTGTTCGGTCAGCCGTTCCTGAAGCTTCAGGCCAGAGATCATCGGCATTCGGATATCGAGGATCAGGCAGCCCGGCTCCAGCCCGTCCAGCCGCGCCAGAAATGCCTCGGGCGAGGCGAAACTGCGCACCTTGATGCCGACGGTTTCCAGCAATAGCGTCAGCGCCTCGCGCACCGCCTGATCGTCATCGACAAGATGAACCGGCCGGGTCATTCGGCGGTCTCTTTGGGGTTCTGCGCAAACGCCGGAAGGCTGACGCGGAAAGTGGTTCGGGCAGCGCCATCGTCCAGCTCGATTTCTCCGCCCATGCTTTCGATCAGACGTTGACAAAGGGCCAACCCCAGCCCGGTGCCATCCGGCTTGCCGGTCACGAACGGCTCGAACAGGCGGGGCCGGATCGCTGGCGGCACGCCTGGCCCAGTGTCCGTGACTTCCAGAACCGTCACGACACCGGCAACGCGGGTGGTAATAAGGACCTGCCGAAAATCGGCTGCGGCCACCGCATCCATGGCATTTCGGACCAGGTTGAACAGGACCTGCTCAATCTCGATCGCATCCGCATGAACCGGCCGAACATAGGGATCAAGCTGCAACTTCAGCGCAATCCCGGCGCGGTCAGCTTCAGCCTGCAGCAACAGTTGCACATTTTCCGCCACGCTGTTGACTGAAACCGGACCCGAGGCAAGCTGCCTTGGCCGCGTCCAGTTGCGCAAACGGTCCAGAATGGCCGACGCCCGTTTGGTCTGCGCAATGATGCTGTCGAGGCTTTGGCGCAGATTTTCCTTATCACCGCGCTCTGCCAGATGCCGCCCCGCCTGTGCCTGGCTAAGCACTGCGGTCAGTGGCTGCGTCAACTCGTGCGCCATGCCGCTTGCCATCTCTCCGAGCGCGTTCACCCGCGAGGCATGGGCAAGCCTTGCTTCCTGCGCGCTGAGGCGGGCTTGCCGTTCGGCCCGGCGCGCGCGGAGAGACTGGCGCAAGCCGAGCACGGTGGCGAGATACATCAGGGATGTCAGGACAGTGGCAATCAGGATCGGGGCTGGCCGGAGCAAGTCGGTCAAACCCGGTGCGATGCCGGCCTGAAAGATCAAAGGCTGCGAGGCGCTGCCAAGGGGTTTTTCAAAGCGAAGCCCGGTCGTGGGATTGGTGTGGGCTGCGGCGGTCGCGTCTGGAAAACGCAGCCCCAGCGAGACGGAGGTGCGCTGCCAAAACGCGCTGTCAGAAGCAAGCAGCGCCGCAGAGTTGATCTGCAGAGCCAGCCCGAACCGCGCTGCATCACTGTTCGGACTACGCTTTACGACAAGATAGTTGTCTTTCGACTCTGGCAAGGGATGAATGACAAGCCGGCCATCCGAACTGCGGGCGGCGGTCCTTATCGTCTCGGCCAACTGGTCGGACAGACCGGCCCGGGTACTGAGGTTGGCAGCAGGTTGCTCAAGCGGCACTAGATCAACCGCCTCGATCCTTGGGTAAAAACGCAGGATCGTGGCGGCTACTTCCAGAAACAGATCGGGCCTTTCGGCCGCTCCGGCGACAGCGAGGGCAGACAGCGCTGTCATATGGGCGTCGTGCTGGTCTGCCCTTTGCGACGCAAGCCGGTATAGGCTGGCGGCTTCGGTTTGCAGTTCGGCAATCAGGTGTTGCCGTTGCGCAAAGGCGACGGCCCCGATGACTAGTGTAATAAGGATCGCCCAGCCGACAATGAGGCGTCCTTTGCTCTCAGAAAATGGAGTTCGATTTCTAATCTTAGCCATAAAAACAAGTTTAACTGACGAAAGCAAAACCTGAAATGGACGAAATCAGGAAAGCGCAAAGCCGTCGAGACTTTCGGCGACGGCGATTGTTCCTTCCGCACAGTTGCTGGCATACATTGCTGCGGGCCAAGTGCCCATCTCAGTAGCACTGGGCCAAAATCAGCGGCAGCCTGATCTAGGAGCACTGGTCC
>CANJQT010000177.1 GCA_947476475.1 Paracoccaceae bacterium
CCTTTGCGGTCTGGCAATCGACCTTGGCTCGACCACCATCGCTGCCCATTTGTGCGACCTGACCGATGGCGCCGTTCTTGCGTCATCCGGTCTGATGAACCCGCAAATCCGCTTTGGCGAAGACCTTATGAGCCGTGTTAGCTACGCGATGATGAACCCCGGTGGCGACAAGGAAATGACCCGCGCGGTGCGTGCGTCCCTGAACGATCTGGCCAAGTCGATCGCCGAAGAGGCCAAGATTGATCCGGCCCATATCGTCGAAACCGTCTTCGTCTGTAACCCGGTCATGCACCATCTTTTGTTGGGCATTGACCCGGTCGAACTCGGTCAGGCCCCCTTTGCGCTCGCCACAGGCGAAAGCATGACCCTGCCTGCCACCGAACTCGATCTGACCGCCATCAACGATCACGCACAGGTCTATATCCTGCCCTGCATCGCGGGCCACGTGGGGGCCGACTGCGCCGCCGTGGCCCTGTCGGAAGAACCGAACAAGTCCGACGACATGGTCCTGATTGTCGACGTGGGCACCAATGCCGAAATTCTGCTGGGCAACAAGACGCGGGTTCTGGCCTGCTCCTCGCCCACCGGCCCCGCCTTCGAGGGCGCGCAGATTTCGTCCGGCCAGCGCGCAGCACCCGGTGCCATCGAACGGGTCGAAATCGACCCGGTCACCAAGGAGCCGCGCTTCAAGGTCATCGGCTGCGATCTTTGGTCCACGGATGAAGGCTTCAAGGCAGCAACCGCCCAGACCGGCATCACCGGCATCTGTGGATCGGGCATCATCGAAGTGGTGGCCGAGATGCGCCTTGCTGGTCTTGTCGATGCGGGCGGGCTGATCGGATCTGCCGAACAGACCGGCACACCGCGCATGATTTCAACCGGCCGCACCCACGACTATCTGCTGCACGACGGCACAGCAGACGGTGGACCGATGATCACAGTGACCCAAGGCGACATCCGCGCCATCCAGTTGGCAAAGGCCGCCCTTTACGCCGGCGCACGCCTGTTGATGGATGAACTGAATATCGAACATGTCGACCGTGTCACGCTGGCGGGGGCCTTCGGCGCCCATATCAGCCCCAAACACGCAATGGTGCTGGGCATGATCCCCGACTGCCCGCTGGACAAAGTCACATCGGCGGGCAATGCCGCAGGCACCGGCGCGCGCATAGCATTGTGCAACATAGCGGCCCGCACCGCGATCGAAGAAGAAGTCCGTCGCATCCACAAGGTCGAAACCGCGATCGAGCCCCGGTTCCAGGAACATTTCGTTGCGGCCAGCGCCATTCCGCATGCCACCGCAACCTTCCCCGAACTGATGCAGGTCGTGACCCTACCCGATGTCAGCTTCAACACCTCGGGCTCTGGCGGTGGCGACGGCGGGCGCAAACGGCGGCGCGGCTGATCCTGCATTTTCTGTTCACAAATATCCCGGGGGATGCGTCGCGCCTTGCGGCGCAAAGGGGGCAGCGCCCCCTTCCTGCTGGATGACGCCTTCCCGCTGGACATCGTGGCACACGCCGTCAATACTTGCCTGCAACTGTAGTCTAGGTGGCGCGTGTCCGATCCCGATCCCATCGCCGATCTGATCCAAAAGGTGGCCGTCGCCGACCGCGCCGCCTTCCGTGCCCTCTATTCTTCGGCGTCCGGGAAACTTTTTGCCATCGCTGTCCGTATCCTTCAGGACAGAACCGAGGCAGAGGACGCCGTGCAGGAAGTATTTACCAGAGTCTGGCTCAACGCCCGCCGGTTCGATCCGGCAAAAGCGCGCGGCATGACCTGGCTGATCGCCGTCGCCCGCAACCACGCGATCGACCGCCTGCGCGCCCGCCCCGCGCCGACCGACGGTGACGACGCGATGGCAAACCTGCGAGACCCCACACCCGGTGCCGAGGCGCAACTGACTGCCAAGGGTGAAGCCCGCCGCATCGGTGATTGCTTTTCCACACTGGAACCCGCAAAGGCCGACGCGATCAAAGGCGCCTACCTGAACGGCCTGTCTTATGAAGATCTGTCGGCACGCCACGACGTGCCCCTGAACACCATGCGATCCTGGCTGCGCCGGGGCCTGCTGAAACTGAAGGAGTGTCTGGAGGCATGAGCGACCTGTCGGACATGTCTGACCGCGAAGGGCTGGCCGCCGAATATGTACTCGGCACGCTGCCCCTTGTCGAACGGCTTCAGGCCGAACGGCTGATCGCGTCCGACGCCGCCTTTGCCGCCCTCGTTGCCGACTGGCAGACTCGCCTTGCTCCTTTGAACGAAGCCTATGACGATCAGGCACCCAGCCCCGATCTTCTGAACCGGATCGAAGTGCGCCTGTTCCCTCAACCTGCCAAGGCCAGCCCGCGTTGGCGGATGCCCTTCTTCGGTGCGCTGGCCGCAGCGCTTGCGGCCTTCGTGTTGGTCGCCTACTGGCCCACATCACCACATCGCCTGATCACCGCGACTCTCGTCGGTGAAGACCAGCCCTTGGTCGTTGCCGCCCGCTTTGACCCGGATGCTGGCCAACTGACCTTTACCCGTGCCCAGGGCCCCGGCGCCGGCGCAGGCAAGGATTACGAACTCTGGGTGATCCCCGCGGGTCAGGCAGCCGTCTCGCTCGGAGTGCTGGGCGACAGTGATCTAACCGTGCAGCTTGCCAGCCTGCCGCCCGGCACCACGCTGGCCGTCACGCTTGAACAGACCGGCGGCTCGCCCACCGGCGTGGCGCAGGGTCCGCTTCTTGTGGCCACGGTGATAGGCGGTTGAAATAATTTTGCCGCCTGCTGCAACTTCACTGCAACCTGCCTCGTAACTCCATCATGTGCGAAGGGGATTGGCCCCTTCCGCCTGACAGGAGAGTGACGAATGACCCTTTCAACCCGCATCCTCGCAGCCGTGATGGGCCTGAC
Organism: Paracoccaceae bacterium; assembly: GCA_947476475.1. Classification (GTDB taxonomy): domain Bacteria; phylum Pseudomonadota; class Alphaproteobacteria; order Rhodobacterales; family Rhodobacteraceae; genus TMP-24. Next base: position 2,895 of record CANJQT010000177.1, read on the forward strand.
CTTTGCCGCCCCCGCTTTTGCTGGAAACCCGATGGTCGGCGGTGCCGCCATGTACGAAACCAAGAACATCATCGAAAATGCCGTGAACTCCGCCGACCACACCACCCTGGTCGCTGCCGTGACGGCGGCGGGCCTGGTCGAAACACTGTCAGGCGCCGGCCCCTTCACCGTGTTCGCGCCGACGAACGAAGCCTTTGCCAAACTGCCGGCAGGCACCGTCGAAAACCTGCTGAAGCCCGAAAACAAGGATATGCTCACCAAAATCCTGACCTGCCATGTGGTCGCAGGGTCGGTCGTGGCCGAAAAGGTTGCCGCGATGATCCAGAATGACGGCGGCAAGACCACCATCGCCACCGTCGGCGGCTGCGAGTTCACTGCCATGTCGAAGGGCGGCAAGGTGATGATCGAAGACGGTCAGGGCAATGTAGCAACCGTCAGCGTCGCCGACGTGATGCAGTCAAACGGCGTGATCCATGTGATTGATACGGTTCTTCTGCCGAAAATGTAATCTGGCAGGTATGACTAGCCAAAAGCGGGGGGCTGTCTGCCCCCCGCACCCCCCGAGTATATTTGGGCCACGCCGAAGTACTGACCTAACTTTCGGTTCGGTCAGCGAGCCTCAGCCAGTCCTCTTCGGCCGACGCAAGGGCGACCTGCCGCTCTGCAAGCCCCTCGGACGCGCGGCGGAACTTGTC
>CANJQT010000178.1 GCA_947476475.1 Paracoccaceae bacterium
ATTTAAATCCGAGCCTATTTCTGCTCAACTGCCGGCAACGGGAAATCCATTGGCTAAAAAAGGCCCAGTAGGATCAAACACTACTCAAATGGTTACGGTTATACCGATGGGATCTGCTGGAAATGCATTTGGCGCGTATGGTAATAACAGAACTTACCTTTGGGCAGAGCCTAAACTAAATGCAATTACCTTTAGTCACCGTGTTACTTTGCCAAGTAGCGGTTGGTTATCATACGACTACACCAAAGATGGTGGCGCAAGCTGGGATGTAAATAAAGGTCCTGTTTACAAAACCGTTGGTACAGCACCGAACGATCACCCTCTTGCACGTTATCCTCAGGGTGCTATTTACAATCCGATTGGTAATTTAAATCCGGATAGTGCCTACTTTACTTATTTTGCACCTTTAAGAGATACAACCAATCCTGGCGCTGCGGCTGCAGATTGGGGTGGTCTTGGTTATGGAGTATATCAACTTTCCGAAAAGCGTGCCAATACTCAACATCACGTTACAACGGATCCTTCCTTAAGCATGTACCATTTGATACCAGATGCATTTCATGCAACTCAAAATGGTAAACTTTTTTCTGTAGGCATTTCTTATAATGATGCGATTCCCGCATATATTGATACAATGACTGTAGGAAAAGGAACTTTCAATTCAATTACACATGATGTAAATTATGTGTTTTCTACGGTGAGTGTGCCCCTTTCAACCTATGATGGTCCAGGTGGTACAGGCGACAAAGTTTTGGGAGATCAGAAGGTGGCTTTTGCTCCGGACGGAATGACAGGCTATTTTTCTATGCTTGGACATAATGATTGGAATTTTAAAGCGGATTCTACATATTATCCCATTCTTTACAAGACGACGGACGGGGGATCTACTTGGACCGGTCCTATCAATGTTCCTATAGATAGTTTAGGACTTTTGCAAAGAGGTCTTGTGTATACGAATGATATTGGCGATACGATCAAGAACTTTAGTACAGCTTTTCAGCACGATTTAGCCGTTGACGTTTATGGTAAGCCTCATATTTTCACTTTGGTTTGTCCAAGCACTAACAATTGGTCAATTCCAGCTGAAAGTGGATTTATGATGGATATTTGGGATTCAGCAGGAACTTGGGTTGCGAACATTGTTAGCAACATTCAAGCTTATCAGGGTGATTTTGGTGCTGATGTAGGAACCAATCAAAAATTATCTGAGTGGAATCGCGCGCAGCTTTCAACGACCTTCGATGGGAAAAAGATTTTTTATACTTGGTTTGATACTGATAGTACCATTTATCAAGGATTAGGTAATACCTATCCTAATATGTTTTCAGCTGGATTGGATGTTACAAACAATAAGAAAGCTGCTAAAAAGAACTTTACTGTTGGATCAAGTGCAGAAACGTCAGTAACTTTTGGATGTGTATCCTATTATGTTCTTGAGCCTGCTCTTAACAAATTTGAGATTCCTTTGGCTTATCAGAATTTGGCAAACAACCAAACAGACAAACCTGTGGATTTCTTTTATGTGAAAGATGCTACTTTCGATGAATCTGATTTTATGGTTGGGATAAATGAATTAAGCAAAAACGAAGACTTTAGTCTTTCTTCAAACGTTCCAAATCCATTTCATAATCTTACAAGTTTCAAGTTGAACCTCTTAAAATCAGCCAATGTAAGCATCAGTGTTTACAATATGCTTGGTCAGAAGATATCTCAAAAGAATGAAGGTATGTTAAGTGCCGGAGAGCATCAATTGGTTTTTGATGGTTCTAGACTTACCTCCGGGGTATACTTTTATACTTTAAGAGCAGGTGATAAAGAAGTAAGCAGAAAAATGATCATTGAATAAATAAAATATTTATTCTAAAACAGACGAGGCCCTTGTTTTACAAGGGCCTCATCTGTTTTTACAAGCCTAGGTTTTTAAAGAAATAATGAATGGGTCTATTCCAATTCTTATCGCATTTTAAAATGCGGTCAATGTCTTTTTTTGAATAAACTTGATAAACGGTCTGAACAAAAATAGGCTGAAAGAATTTTTTTTAGGCGGATGTTTTACCTTAAAGAAAACAAATCGGATACTTCAGGCACCCTTGAAACGAGGAATCCTTCCGCAAAATCTACTGAAGAATATCTTCCGAAACTTGCCGCTCTGGATTTGATAAAATATAGGAAAGAGGCGCCTGAAATTGGGGTTTCTATTTCATTTGAATCCGCATTGTAAAACTGTGATTTAAAGGCTCTAATTGTTTCCATCTTTTTATCCATAAAAGCTGTAATATCAACTGTAAAGTCAGGTTTGTGAAAATTATCTTGAATATAAAAATAGATATTTTTAGGTCTCCAGTGTTCTTGAGGTATGCCATCATACATGGTCTCTATTTTTGAAAGACCGGAATAAAAGCATGCTTCTGCAATCAATTTCGATGCTCTTCCATGATCGGGATGCCTGTCGCTCGGCGTATTTGCGAGCACAATTTCAGGTTTATATTTTCTGATGATTCTAAGAATTTCAAGCATATTGTGATTGTCATGAACAAAGAATCCATCTTTAAATCCCAGATTTTCCCTAAAATGGATTCCCATAATTTCGGACGATTTATTTGATTCCTCCTGCCTGATTTCTGCTGATCCCCGTGTGCCGAGTTCTCCCTTGCTCAGGTCGATGATTCCAACTGTTTTTCCTAAAGAAATATATTTTAATAAAGTTCCAGAGCACGATATTTCTACATCATCAGGATGTGCTGCAAAGGCAAGGATATCTGTTTTTATGGCCATTACTTTTTTGTTATCCATTTAATTATTCTGTCGCAATCAGGAGAACGAATTGATGAAACGGATCCCGACCAATTTCCATTTTCATCGACCATGAATTTCTGAAAATTCCAACTTACAGAGGTATCAGAAACTCCGTTGTTTTTTTTTTGCGTTAGCCATTGATACAGGGGATGCATATCATCACCTTTCACAGAAATTTTTTCAAACATAGGAAAGCTAACTTGATAGGTATTACTGCAAAAGCTTTGTATTTCCTCATTGGAGCCAGGTTCTTGACTGCCAAAATTATTTGCGGGGAAACCTAGGATAACAAATTTATTGCCCCCATATTTCTTGTAAACGCTTTCCAGTTTTTTATATTGACCGGTAAAGCCACATTTAGATGCCGTATTTACAATCAAAACTCTTTTTCCTTTGAGGCTGGAAAAGTCGAAATTCTTGCCATCGATGGTTTTCATTTTAAATTCGTAAAAACTTTTTGGAGGAGGTATTTGAACGTTTGTTTGCGTGAAAAAGCATCCAATTAATAAAGAAAACAATGATTTCATCTGATTTGATTTTGTGTAAAATTAGCAAAAAATATTGTCAATTCGTTTGCTATTTGGGAATTGACTTTTGATTTACAATTCCTTATCTTTGTGTCAAATAAAATATTTATGAAAAAAATATTAGTTCCGACAGATTTTTCAGATTGTTCAAACTCGGCCATTGATTTTGCGGCAAGGATTGCAAGAAAGACCAACGCCGAAATTCATTTACTTCATGTGGTTGATGTTCCGGCATCTTCTGCTTCATTTTCTGTAACTGGTGA
>CANJQT010000179.1 GCA_947476475.1 Paracoccaceae bacterium
TGCCTGCCTTGTGATTCTCAAAGGGCTTCCACCCAGACCGGGACGCCATTCAGCGCGGCGTTACCGGATGGTCCATCAAGTGCGGTCCGGCCGGTGAGGTCGTTGTAGCTGGGGCCGGTCACGGCCTCGGCACGGCGCAATTGAAGGCCAACACGTTGGTGACCGAAGCCATGCGGCAGGCACACAACGCCGCGCATCAATTCGTTGCAGGCTTTTACGTCAACAATAATTTCACCGGTGCTTGATCGAACGCGCACTTGCTGTCCGTCGATCAGATGGCGGCTTTGCAGGTCGTCGGCATGCATCAGCAGTTGATGACGCGGCTTGCCTTTCACTAAGCGCGGCGCGTTGTGCATCCAGGAATTGTTACTGCGGATGTCCCTACGGCCAATCAGCATCAGCGAGGCCGCATCGATTTCCGGTAAGGCTTGTGATTGCAGCTCGGCCAATGCCTGCATGAACAATTCCGGTGCCGCTTCAATGCATCCGCTTGGTGTTTCCAAGCGTTCCAGCAGTGAAGGACGTAACGGTCCTAAATCGATACCGTGTTCGGCGGCCTCCAGTTCGGCCATGCTCAGACCGGAGCTGCCACGCGCCAGCCCAGCAGCGATGAGTGCTTTCGGCGGCGGCAGCGTCCGCCATTCGCGTCCGCTGGCAGCCGCGAAGGCGGCCCCGAGACCGTTGATGATTTCCCAGTCGGCGCGCTCTTCCAATGAGCGTTCCTGCACGGGCCGGTTCAAACGCGCCACCCGGCGCACGGCAAAGGCATTGAATACCGAATCGTAATGGTCTTGGGTCAGGAAGGATGCTGGCGGCAGAATCAGATCGGCATGGCGTGTACTTTCATTGATGTAGATATCGATGCTGAGCATGAAATCCAGTCCGGACAGTGCCGCATCCAAGGCAACTCCGTCGGGCGTGGACAGCACCGGATTGCCGGCGCTGGTGATCAGTGCGCGGATCTGCCCCGGGCCGGGGGTGCTGATTTCCTCGCATAAGGCCGATACCGGGAGCTCGCCGGCGAATTCCGGCAAACCGCGCACGCGGCTATGCCATCGCCCGCGCGCGCCGGGCGAGGTGCCGGGTCCAGTAATCGGCAGCACCGCGTCATTCACCAGTGCCCCGCCGGGTTTATCCAAATTGCCGGTGTACAGATTGATCAGTTGCAGCAGCCATTGGCACAGGCTGCCATGCGCTTGCACCGAGACGCCCATGCGGCCGTAAGCGACGGCACGCGGTGCTTGGTAGAAATCAGAGGCCATGCGCGTAATGGTTTCGGCCGGAATGGCGGTCCGTTTGGCGATGTCGGCGATGCGGAATGCGCCGATGGCCGTTATGGCCTGTTCGAAGCCCTGCAGTTTTCCGGCGTAGGCATTCAAACGTGGCGGCCCCAGTTGCTGCAGGGCCTGCAGGAAGGCAATCAGAAAATAGACGTCGCCGGCGGGAGTGATGAAATGATGTTCGCTAGCGAGCTCGGCGGTTTCGGTCCGGCGCGGGTCGATGACCACCAACTTGCCGCGTGCGGTCAGCGCCTTGATGCGCGCACGCACATCGGGCACCGTCATCAGGCTGCCGTTGGAGGCTATTGGATTGGCGCCCAACATCAGGAAGTAATCGGTGTGATCGATATCCGGAATCGGCAGCAGAAATTGATGGCCGTACATCTGCGCGTTGACCAGCTGATGCGGCCATTGGTCGACCGAGGATGCGCTGAATACGTTCGGGCTGCGGATCAGTTTGAGCAGGGCCGGCAAATAGGCGATGTGTCCGAAATGGTGTACGTTCGGATTGCCGAGATAGGCACCGATGGCGGCGGCACCATGCTCAGCCTGGATGGCGGCCAGACGTTCGCCCGCAAAGGTGAAGGCCTCATCCCAGCTGATTTCATGCCATTGCCCGTTCTCGCGCCGCATCGGACGGCGAAGGCGGTCGGGATCGTTTTCCAGGTCGAGGATGGCATTGCCCTTCGGACAGATGTGGCCGCGGCTGAACGGATCAGCGTCGTCACCGCGGATGGCCGCAAGCCGGCCGTCTTCGTACTGCAGTTCAAGACCGCAGATGGCCTCGCACAGGGGGCAGGCGCGGAATTTGGAATGGCGGGCCATGGCGGCGGTCTCCCGTGGGTCGGAAATGCCGATTTGGCAGATGGCCGACGTGTCTGCCCGATTCTAGCAAGCCCTGTCCTGAAAAAACCGCCTTCCGGCGGTTTTTCAGACTCAGAAATTCGGTTTTTCCGGCGCTTCCTCGAAGCGGGTGACCGATTCAAGGATGATGCGTTTGGCTTCCTCGGCGCCCCCCCAGCCGTCGAGCTTGACCCATTTGTCTTTTTCAAGGTCCTTGTAGTGCTCGAAGAAATGACCGATGCGGTCGAGCCAATGCTGGGAAACCTGGCCGATGTCGTGGATATGCGAGTAACCATCGAATACCTTGTCGATTGGCACCGCCACCAGTTTCTCGTCGGAGCCGGCTTCGTCTTTCATGCGCAGCACACCGACCGGACGGCAGCGGATGACCGAGCCCGGGACCAGCGGCAGCGGCAGGATGACCAGCACATCGGCCGGATCGCCATCGCCGCACAGGGTGTGCGGAATGTAACCGTAATTGCAGGGGTAGCGCATCGGCGTCGACAGGATGCGGTCGACGAAGATGGCGCCGGTGGTTTTGTCCACTTCGTATTTCACCGGTTCGGCGTCTTTCGGGATTTCGATGATGACGTTCACTTCGTTCGGAACGTCTTTACCGGTCTGTACCAGGTCCAGGCCCATGGCTTACTCCTTCATTGCAAGGCGTGCATGATACCGCAGCCGGACTGAATATTCACTCAACAGAACCAGTGCGGCAGGACGCCGGGTAGGCTGCGACGGGCGGCTTGACGGCGGATTGACCTCAGTCAAGGGGCGCGGGCGGATATGCGGTAGACTGGCCCCATCAGTACCTACAACAAGGAGCTTTCCATGCAATCATCCATGCTTTCCCATTCCCTTGCCGTCGAATTTCCGGAGCTCAGCGAGAAAATCCACGCGCTCAAAGCCAGCAACCACCATTTCGCCCGCCTACTTGCCGAGCATGATGCCATCGACCAGCGCATCATCCGCGATGAGGAAAAAATCGAGCCCTTGAATGACGAAACCCTGCACGAATTGAAACAGCAGCGTCTGAAACTGAAGGACGAGCTCTACCAGATGGCGACGGCTGCCTGAGTCTTCCTGACGGAAGCCAAAAAGGCGCCTTTCGGCGCCTTTTCCATATGGTGAGGATGATCAGTCCGGACTATAGCAGAACACGTTCAGTTTGTTGCCGTCGAGATCGCGGAAGTAGCCGGCATAGAACCCGCTCATGCCCCTCGGCCCTGCCGGACCTTCATCTTTCGCGCCGAGCGACAACGCCTTTGCATGGATGCGATCAACCTGCGCATTGCTGTCCATGGCCAGTGACACCATGGTGCCATTGCCTACGGTGGCTGGCTTTCCGTCGAATGGCAGACAGATCCCGAAGCTGGGTGCTTCCGGGCTTACTGCCCA
>CANJQT010000180.1 GCA_947476475.1 Paracoccaceae bacterium
AACTGTTAGTGGGAATCAAGTGACATTTACACTTCCATCATCTATTAATTATAATAAGATTTGTCTAGAAGCAGCTAGTTTTATAAACCCCCAACCATATAGTATGTTTAATATTTCAGCAGTATTAGGTAATAATTAATTCAGTTATGGTTCAATATAAGACGCGGCATATGGTAACTCAATTGGTCGAGTTATAACAATTCCAGATGGTAATTATACTCCAACATCATTATGTGCATATATTAGTTCTAGAATATAAGCAGGTGGACCAAATAATGGAGGTTATTAGTTGATGTAGTTAAGTTATAATGTTAGTACGAATACTATAACTGTTTCATCGCCAAATCCGTCTACTGCACAATACTGTTAAATATTGAGACCGGCTTCTACTCCAACTATATATGATAAATTATATACATAATTGGGTCTACTTCCAAGTTTATTGAGACCAAATACATCATATGACCTGATTACAAGTGCTTACGAACCTCCTTACGGACAATACAGTCTTTATCCTAGTGGGTATTTGACAGGCGGTTAAGTAGATTTATCAGTTAAACCGATGACTAATTTGATTATAACTAGCCCTTAATTTTAATAATAGTATTCGATAGGAAGTGTGAATCCATCTTATAGCATATGTGTTGATTTAAAGGATACTGCGGTTTATTATTAGAGAGTTAGTTATGAAGACAATGATATATAATTAGCTAATGATCAAAGATAATCTATATAAACTATATAATTAAACTTTTATAATGATTAAACAGCAATAACTCTATCAACATTTGCATTTAAGTTTACTGTATTTGCATGAACTCATTAGATTAAATTCTTAGGATATAGCATTGTTCGACATCAAATGGCCATCGTAGGTGGTAGAAGATGGTACACAGCAAGGGCAATAGCCTATTATACTATCCAAGGTCCGCGAGTATTGAATAATGCATTTAAGTAGTATTTACTACAATATATAGGGGTAAACGAGGTATTTCAAATACCGGCGTATAAGTATACATAAAGACTACTAAGTGGTTCACTAAGTTTAATGTCTAGGATCTCTATTATAGTATTAGTTATAGTTATAGTTATAGTCTAAGAAGCTGCGCGTCTGTCGATTACCTGCTTGCGCTATCCTTTAGTTATTATTTACGTATATACACGGTGTTAATGATTAATGTTCCTTTTTATTTTATAATATATTAGTATTAAATGAGTACGCGTAAAGTTGATTTGTATCCTAAATCATAGAATTGGTCAAATAGCGGCGATAACATTAGTATTCTAGTTGGATTGGGTAATTCAGGTAATGCTATTTAATCAGCCTCTAACGGGACTCATTTGTATACTGTAGACATGTAGTATTTATATCCGGTATTACCACTGATATCTGAGCTATCTACGTTCTAGTTTTACACTAAGAGAGTATCTAATGTCGGAAACAAGGACTGGTATATTAAATTAACACTTTAAGACCCATTTGGTGTAGCGGCTGATGTTTAAATATTTATTTATCCTAGAGATGCGACTAATTACTCATTTGTAGCTAGTACTTGGAAACTTGTTGATTAGACAGTAGCAATGGTTGAAATAAGCGATATCTAGTATACAGTAAATCAAGTAAAAACCGGATCATATGCTAATTATGAAATTAAGACTATATAAGTAGGAACGGAGGTATCATCCGGCTTTGTGGGTTAAATTAGCAATATTGGTGTTACATTCACTGCTTTAAATGCCTTGGAATTCTAGATCAATACAACGGATAACGATACTGTATTGGGAGCTCCTGATGCTAATATCTCTATATACAACAAGTTAATTGCGCTAAATTCCGGATCGACTAATATATTACAAGTAGATAACTTAAACAACCAAATAATACTTAAAGAACATGATCTAATCATCAAGAGTACTATAAAGGGGGATATCAATATGGGAGGCAATAAAATAACTAATGTTGCAACTCCAACTGACGCGACCGGTCTTACTAATAAAGGATATGTAGATGAATTCTTTCAATAACTAAGGACTTAAATGCAATGGCTTAATAGTACCCTTAACTCTAATGTAACTATCGGATTTACGTCTCCAAGCGCGCTTCAAGCTGATCTTAACATATTAACTAGTGTGAATCCAGATATCCTTAATGATAGTGTTATAAAAATAAACAGCTCAACTCTTCAATTATAGCCTGGAAACTATAGAATAGAGGTACTCCTTAAGGTATCTTATGCTAGTGTTTAAAACTTACCTTTAGACTTATATTTAACTGAAATTGACAGTAATGGTGCCGATGTAGCTGGGAGTTAATACACCTATAATGCAGGTACTTTACGTCCATTTGGTCTCAATTAGTATATAACTAGTTAAGTCGCGACTACAATGTATATCATCAATCCCACTAGATTCAAAATAAGACTTCTATCACCTGGAGCGCAAACTGTTACAATCGGATCATTAAGTAGTTTATATGTAAATAGATTGTTTTCATAGAGTAATAACCTCGAATACCCGCCTATTGATACTACTTTATCTCATTAAGCTGCTATTGATGCTCAATCTTTGAAAATATAGAATTTAGCCAATCCTTTAGTGGCAACTGATGCTTTAAACCTCTAGACTGGAGACGCGCGTTATGCTCCAATTGCTGGTGCTAGTAAAGGTTATCTAATTGCATATTAACAGGAAACTCGGTCAAATACTAATATGGCTGCGGGAACTGACCATATTTAATTAAATGTTGTTTCAGGATTCAGTGGAATTACTTTAGATACTACAACGGCATATAATCCCGCATTTAATACCGCATCTCTAGGTAAATTTACAGTTACCACTTCTGGTTCATATCAAATACTCTTCAACATTGGTGTGTTATAATTCAATAATAGTAGTAGTACGGGTTAATTGATAATTCGATTGATTAATGATAATACGAGTTCATATGTAACACCTGCTACTGCAATGATGCAACTCGGTAGTTGGGGCGGATCATCAAGTAGTACTTATATAGCAACATTAACAGCCGGTATTCGATATAAATTTGTCATAACTGCTATAAGTGCAGTATATTAGATAGTAGGGAATGATTAGATTTAAGGATGTAGTTGCGTTATAAATTAATTATGATTAAATCATACCCTTGTCAATAACTTGAATAAATGATAATGGCGAGCTCAATTCGTTGAAATTAATGATCGGCTTGGCTTATATGTATGGATTTGGTAATGCAATGTAAAGTATATTTAGCTGTTATATTGTTACATAAAAATAAGATATATCCTTTCTAATAATATAAACTAGAAGAATGTGATCATTCACCTGATGTAGCTATGAGGATATCTATTTTTTTATCTAAGGCTGTAAACTTGGTATCTAATGCGGTTATTTGATTTGTGAATTTGGTATCTAACGCGCTTATTTGATTTATAAATTTAGTGTCAATCTTAAGGTTTTAGTCAAGGGAGCGCGAGATAACCCCGTAAGGGCATCGAAGATGGACCTTGTTTATCGT
>CANJQT010000181.1 GCA_947476475.1 Paracoccaceae bacterium
GATCTAAAGTTGTAGATACTGCTGTAAAAGTGGCATCACTACCAACACAAATTGAACTTGGAATTGGTTGTGCAGTTATTGTTGGTGTACCAGTTGAAGTACCAACAGCAAAATCACCAAAATCAACAAATCCATTTGCTATAGCAGAAGTAGCTGATGGAGTTGCAACAGTTACTGGAGCAAACCAAGAGGCACCATCATATTTACGAACTACAAAACTTGAAGGAGTTGCAGAAACATCACTGTCTAATGTTGCATAATTTAAAGTTGCATTATAATTAGTAAACCCTGAAATCCCATTGTTTACTAATGTCCAAGTTCTATTAACACTATTTAATGCATCAATTCCTGAAGCAGCTACTTGAGCATGATCACCTGAAGTTGTTGATGCCGCTATACTTCCAGTTGCAGCTGCAGTATTATTTCCTGTAAAAGCTAAAGATATTGGAGTATAATTTGTTGCGTCACCAATTGCATAAGCAAATGAAGGACTTGCATTTGTTGCTGTTTGTTTGATTAAATTTCCAACAACCCATCCTGTTCCTGAACCCGCTCCTGTAATACTTGCTGATGTTCCCAAAGTAAGAAAATTAATTCCAGTAACTAATTTACCTGAAGTAAAAGTAAGATTACCATTTACGGAGGTATTAGCTGCTAAAGTTACACCTGCAGCATTGTTAATCATTATATTATTTAAAATCGTATTTATAGTAGGTATTTCAAATGAAGTAGTTTGGGCAGCAGTCCCATTATAAGTAACATTAACTGACGTTCCAAAAGTAGGTGCTAAATTTAAACTTCCAGAAGTTCTAACTATTGAAGCATTATTTCCTAAAGCAATAAAATTAGAACCGGTTAAAACACTTGCAGTTCCAACCATATTAATTGTCAAAATTCCGGAAACATTAGTTGTTGCTGTAAATGTTTTTGGATTATCAAGTCCTGAAAGGGTTAAATTTACATAGCTGATTGGGCTAATATTATAGACAGAACTATTAGTAGGTTTATTATATTCAATTGTGCTTGAAGGTCCAAAAATTAAATTTTCTGGTCCTAAGAATTGAATAGCACCTCCTGTATTACCATATGTTCCACTTACTATTAACCCTTTTGCTTTAGAAACAAATAAAGTACCATTAATAGTCACTGTTCCCCCACTATTTATAGTAAAAAAATTGGTAGATGTGGCAGAAGTTCCCATTTTAGAATTAGTACCTACCAATATAGAGGTTTGAACAACTAGACTTCCTGCGACACTAAAATTAACAGATCCGCTACCCGTTCCATCAATAAAAAGTTTTCCATAGGTATAAGGAACACCAATAATAGCAATATCAGGTGTGTTATTTTGATAATGCACCTCTGAATTGGCACTTAAACTTCCAAAAGTTGGATTATTCATAGAATAGGTATAGGTAATACCACCATCAGCAGTTGACGAAGTAACATCTTGAATATATACTTTATTACCATCTGTTACATCAATAGTTCCATTGATTCCAAATCCGCTTGCAATTGTAAGTATAACTCCTGTTGTGGTAGAATTGCCTACTAAAATTTTTGATCCTGTACCTGAAAAAGTAAAAGGAGCATCTGTAGTTGTTGAACCTAATATTTGATATATAATTCCATTGCTTGTGAAATTTGGAGCTACCGTTCCTGTACCATTTGCTAACGCATTCCAATTATTTAAATTTGCTAATGAACCCGATTGATAGAAGTACAATCCGATAGTTCCGTTTACTGCAATTGATTGATTTGCAAGACCAGTCCATGCAAGAATAATATTTCCTGAAGAAGATCCAATTCCTGTTGGAGAATATCTAACATAAATCGTAGATCCTACATTTCCACCAACGGGAGTTATAGAAAGCGTAGGAAAATAATTTGTCCCATCAGTTGAAATCGTGAAATTTGCAGGTGCAGTTAAAGTAACATTACCTAAATTTAAATTAATTCCTGAAATTGAAAAAGTTTGAGCAACACTACTCAGTCCAGCAGCAGTATTTGCAAAAGCTGGAATTGTAGAAATACTTGAAGTAAGTAAAGGAGCTGATGAAACAATTCCATTTAATGTTACCAAATAGCTACTTGTAGTTGTGGCTCCAACGGAAGTTATTGCACAAGTTCCAGTTTTAGCTCCATCAGTTAATCCTGATTTTAACCTAACATATATAGTAGTTGCTGCTACAGTTACTGCATTTGTAAGTGTAACACTTGAAGCATAAGTCCCGTTTTGAGTAGCACATACTTCATAATCTGTAGTTGAAGAACTCACTACAATTGAATTTGTCAAAAACTGACCACTCACTGTAAATGACTGTGGTGAAGATGGAGACCTTGCTGTTGCTGTAAATCCAGATAAAGCAATTGTTGAAGGTAAATTAATAGTCGGGTTATTTACTGCTAATTTAAAATTATCAACTAATAGACAGTTATCACCATAACTTGATCCTGTAGAATGACTCCAAAGAAATCCAAATGAAGTTGAAGCTGAAGTCGTGTACGTATTATCAATTATTGATCCTACACTTACTAATCCTGTTGAAAAATCTGTATTAGGAACTGTTGTACTTGCATCATCGCGTAAAAACATTTGCCAAGTATTTGTACTAGGAGTAAAAACTACTTTAACAGAAGCAAAGTTATTTTTGTTAGGAGTAGCCCCTTCAACAAATATTTCAGTCATTGGTGTAATTAATGGAACCCTAGTTCCAAGTTGTAATCCACCTGTAAACTTTATTAATTTTATAGTAGTTCCACCACCAATAGTAAATACAATTCCACTAGCCGCCGTTGCTGTAGCAACATTATTTATGGTTAAAGTAGCTCCATTAATTGCTGTTATATAACTTGTTGGAATACCCGTACCAGTAATGGCTTGGCCAATAATTATTTTCGGATTACTAGCTGTTAAAACGATCTGATTACTACCTGTAGTAGTTGAACCAGTTCCAATTAACAAAAAAGTTAATGCTCGAGTAGTACTTGCAGATGTTGGTGCAGCCGATAATACTAAGGTAGTTCCTGTAATTGAAACCACAGTTGTATTTGTTGGAATTCCAGAACCAGTAACCATTTGACCCACAAAAATAGCTATATTTGGTGCAGATAATGTAACGGAAGTATTCCCACTAACTGTGGTGCCAACAGCTGTAGTTTGCTTTTCTAAAACAACAGCATAACCATTTGTACCAGCTGTATTCAACGCACCATTAGAAGCAGCCAACACAACACCACCGGCATAATTGTTTGAAGTAAATCCAGACAAAGGAAAACTTGATCTGTTTGTTTTCATATTGAAATTCCATTCAATATCAGAAGTATTAGAGCTTAAGTTTGAATTAAAAAGTGCGTTAGTTGGAAAAGCACTTGACATGTAAGTAGTACCGAGTGTTTGAGTTCCTATTGTGAAGGATAAAGTAACTGCAGCACCC
>CANJQT010000182.1 GCA_947476475.1 Paracoccaceae bacterium
GGCAGCGTCCTTTCGTCGATACCGACTTGGTAGCCATGTGCCGCCAACTGGGTTGCGAAAAACACCTTCGCGGCAAAGGTCGTCTCTGCCGGGCCACCGGCCTCGATGATGATCATGCAGCAACTCCCACTGAAACGCACAGAAGATCCGCCAGACCTTCGCGGAAAGATGCGGCCGAATAACCTGAAAGCCCGGCCTGCCCCCGTTCCACTTGCTGCCGGTAAAGCGACGGGTCCGCGATGAACCGTGCGATCAGCCCATCAACATCGGCAGGCTGCGCGGCCACCACCGCGCCCCCAAAGGTTTCAGCCGTCTGCGGATCCGATATGACGACCTTGCCCGCCGCGATCGCCTCGGCCAGAACCATGCCAAAACTTTCTCGCCAGGTGGAAGCGGTGAAATAGACCATGAAATCAATCATCTTGAATAACTGCGTGACCTCGATTCCCCGGAACGGATAGATCGTCCAGTGTGGCCGTCGCAATTCGGGGTGCATGAACGCGTCCCCACCCAGGATCACATTCGCATCCGCATGCTTGGGAAAGCAAAGGTCCATGTCGTGCAACGCCGGGAACTTTTCTGGCCCGGGGCGCGACAGCCGCCCGCGCCGGTCAGTCGGCATATCGGTCGGCGGATGGCGGGGAAAGTCGCAGATATTGCACCAGTCCCGGTCCAGCACCGACCAGCCAGCCCGGCGCCCGCTCCGCTCAAGCCAGCCGCGCACCGTGGACCGGTTGTAGGGCGATACCGGCGCCAGTGATCCGCGCATGACCAGCGACGCCCCTTCGATCTGGTCAAGGCAACGCCCGACATCGAACGCCTCTGACCCGCCGGGCAGCAGGAAGTTTTCCGATGTCACGACAATCAGTTGCCGGGCGATGATGCGCTTGCCCAATCCTGACTGGAACTTCAGGAACACCGGGTTGCAGAGGATGACCAGATCGGCGCTGATCGTTTCGCTGTCCCATTCCAGTTCCAGCCGCAGTTCCGCCAGCGCATCGGCAAGTGCGGGCGCCACGCTGCGCCCTGAAAACATCCGCGATTCCACCGCATGGACCTGCAACCGCGCCAACCCTGCGAGCGCCCGCAACTCCGCCGCCACCGCGGTCGAGGTGCCACCCGGAAATCTGGGATCGATGACATAGGCAAGGCTTGGACAGGATCGCATCGACCACCGGCGGGAAAAAGGGTTTCAGCTTTTCGGTTAATATATCACGATCCCTTGAGCCTCGGCTTCGGGTTTGGCCGAGGAAAGCCTTGCTGCCGCAAAGCAGTCAAGCTGCCCGCTTCTTGCGCAGGTCAGGAAACCGCGCAATTCTCGCGCAAGCGGGTCAGCGCCGACGGTTATTTCCGGGTTGGCCGACAAGAACTGCCCAAGTCCGGCGGTATCCTTGGCAAGCACCAGCCTTTCGATCTCTTTCAGCTGATCAAGGTTGTAGGCGGCCAGCAGCTGCGAAGCGCCGGACAACAGAAGCAGGGCAGTAATCACGGCGGTAAGCTTTGGGCCAGGCATCAACAACTCCAAGATCTGACTGGTACTATCGGTGGTCCGGGGCACTTGAACAAAGCGCTTGGGCAGGTTGGTTTCCGCATCACTCCGGGTCTTCAGGGATTGATGCTTTGCTGAAGCAGCAGCAGCAGGCGATCACGCTGCGCCTGCAGTTCCAGTGCTTCGGCTTCGGCCGCATCTGCAGCCGACGCGGCAGGTGTCTTCGCTTTCTTCACCTTGGCCTTGACCTTGACGGCGGCACTAAGCGGTGCATCGCCGGTGGCCGTGCCCTTAAGCCAGACCTCGATCCGCCCGGCCG
This sequence comes from Paracoccaceae bacterium, assembly GCA_947476475.1. Classification (GTDB taxonomy): domain Bacteria; phylum Pseudomonadota; class Alphaproteobacteria; order Rhodobacterales; family Rhodobacteraceae; genus TMP-24. The sequence continues at coordinate 1,809 of CANJQT010000182.1, forward strand.
GCGGCACCGGCGAAAAACCGGTGAAATCGCGGGCCGTCGCCCCCAGTTGCGCGGCAATGGCCTGCGCCGCATCGGCGTCGGCCGCATGATAATAGCGGACATTGGTTGCGCTGACGGCAACCCTCGTCTCGGCAGTGTCCAGCACGCTAAACCCTGCCGCTTGAAGTTTGGCCACGATCGCGGTCGCCTCGGCGGCGCTGTCACCCTTGGACAAAAGAATGTGAATGTTTACCGCCGGAAAGTCTGCCCCGGTTGCCGCACCTGGGGCCAAAGGTGGCGCCAGCGCGGTGGCAGGCTGATCCAGAAGCGCCGAAAGGTCCGCCAGCGGGGATACCGATCGCACCGCAGGACCCTGATCGACAGGCGAAAGGGCAAGGGCGATGTCCCTTGCCGCGGGCGGCTCGGCAACGGGCGACCGGGGCAGCCAGTCGCCGAAGCCCTGCGGAATTGGTCGTGGGCCCGAAACGTCCAAGGCAGGCACCACGTCGGATTGCAGCGCCGTTGTCGGCCCGGGCGCCGATAACCGAGGGGCGACATCGGGAACAGGCACGTTGATCGGGGCAAAACCGCGCTCTGCCGGATCAGGTTCAAGTTCACTTTCAACCACCAAGGGCACCGCAGAACCGGTCACCGGCGCCCGCGTGATCACCGTTGATTGATCCGCTGTCGGCAGCGCAGGATCGCGATTGCTGACAAAAGGGATCGCCAGCGTCAGCGCAACGCCAAGCCCAAGGCCAAGCGCAAAACCGATCGTGGTGCGCAAGACGGCAAGGCCTTTGCCGCGCGCGGGGGCAGGCTGCAAAGCCGGAACGGGCGCTGGGGTGACTGCGGCGGGAACCGGGGCAACCATGGCAGCCACCGCTATGTTCGCGGCCGGCAAAATCCTGTCCGCAAGGGAACGCGGTTCGGGCGCAGGCGCGGAAGCCTGATCCCAGTCTTGCCTGCCCCACGGCCTGTGGACAAGCGTCAGTTCGGCCTGCTCGCCGGTTTCGGCTGCGCGCGTCGCAAGCACAAGTTCGCGTTTCTTGCGGGCAGCCTCCATCCTTTGCTGAAAGGTGCCCTCTCTCAGCAAGGTCTCGACTTCAGGCAGGCTTTCTTCAGCAGAAGTCGCGGCGACTTTCATCGCAGCCTAGTCCTTTCCCCCAATCGCCATTCCCGCCGCAGACAGGCTAACCGTCGTTGCATATGGGAACTTGTTCCTGTGCCAACTGCCCCCAGCAGCAAACAGGATGCGCACTCGATTTGTGATTCCTAGCACGTTCGCGATCGGATTCAGAGGCTGAATTTTTGCGTCCCCGGACGACAGGCGGCGCGTCGCCTGACGGTCAAATGAACCAGCCGTAGGGCAAAAAGGCGGATTCTGGCAGGGAAATGGTAAATACTTCCCTAACAAAAAAGACGAAATACAGCAATTACAGTGCCTTGCGAAAGCGTCCACATGCGGACACCTTGCCCCTCACCGGCGGTGGCAGAACCGCAATGGTCGGCCACGCCCGCCCCGTCAAAACGGCGTCATGGGCGCCACACGAAGGCGGCGCCCCCCGGTTCAGTCCGGCTCAGACCGTATGCAGATAAAGGTCGTAA
>CANJQT010000183.1 GCA_947476475.1 Paracoccaceae bacterium
AGCGGGGCCGTGACAATGCCATCCACCTCGCCCGCCAGTGCCATGCGGGCGGCGCGCTCCACCGCGAGGCCGGCCAGCCGTCCGGCGTGCACGGTATCGACGACGCGATCCCCCGTGGGCGCCCAGACACCGACCGACTCGTGCACCGGCACCGGGGTGCCCGTTGGGCCGATCACATACCACGAAGCGCCCAGTGCCGCGATTCGCGGATCACTGAGCGCCTTGGCGGCGATCTCCGGGCCAATGCCGCGGGGATCGCCAAGGGTGAGCGCGAGGCGGAGCGACATCAGTTTCACAGGGTGAAGCCGAAGAATGATTCATCCATCCGCAAGAAGGAGCTTGAAGTTCGTCCCAAAGACATCTCGCGGCAAGCTTGACCAGCACGCGACATGATCGAATGTTAACCGTGCGTTCGCGTCGGGCCTTCCCATCGCGACGCACGAGTGCGCATTGGTTGGTAAGTGCACGCCGCAAGAGGGAAATCTCTCTTCAGCACAAATGTCTTGAGAGAGAATTGGTATTTGGCTATGAACCACATGGAGTGTAAGGATGCAGAGGCAGTACGTAACACACATTGGAGTTTGTGCTGTGCTTGTCAGCGCGCTCAGTGCCTGCGCGCCGGAAAGTCGAACTGGGCCGGAGAACGAAGCCCCCCCCTTCGTCTCACAAAGTAGTGCTGTTGATCGTTCCGACGTCGCCGTGGCATCAAAGCAGGCGGAGCGCTTGGCGCTGGCCCTTCGCGACTCCTCATTTCGACGTACGCTGCTGTCGGAGCTGCAGTCATCCAAGCTGGCCGAAGGCAAGATTTCGTGGTCGGGCCTGCTTGCTCGAAAGGGGGTGGCGTTGCGACAGGCGGTCGGTCGGCAGGATCGAAATCTGGTCGACGATTTCTCGACCGAGGGCAATTCGACGCTGGCCTTGTACCTCCCCATTCGTAGTCAGCGAAAGGCGTGGAAAGGCGAGGGCGACGTGCTCGTTGCGCTACAAATCCGCACCGGCGACCCGATCGTGGCCTACTCCACGAACGGGGAATCGCGTTTTCTAAGCGAAGAGGCACCGCCGGCGGAGGTTGTGATCGCGATCGTTCCGGCCGAGGTTGGCCGCGCCACGCTCGAACGCGAGAACGTTCGATTGACATCGGGCGCCGTCCGACTTGATGTCGGGCTCTCTAGCCTCGAAGCGTGCGAGAACATGGAAGAGTGCCCTGGAGAGGGCGGCGGGGGCGCCCCTCAGCAAAGCTATCCGCCAGGCATTTACGCGACTCAGATGACGGTGTGGGACAAAGCTGAGCCGTGGATTCGCGGCGATCCGGAAATTGAGCTCGTGCTCCTCGGCACGGTGAGCGGCCGATACTACACCACCGCTTGGCCGTCTCCGGCTGCCCCAGACCTCGCTTTCTTGTCTGGCGAATTTCTGGTTCCCATTGGATGCGCCGGACGCTTGGCCCCGAGTACCCACGGCGGAGTAAAGCAGTTCGACTACAACAGCGAAGGAGGCGTTGTATACAGCCAAACGGTGCTGATCGAGGAGCGCGACGAGTTTGGCGTAGAAGAATCGGTGAAGGGGGCTTACGGAACCGTCTTGTACTCCCGGGAGGTCGCGCCTCATGCCCCGTTCGTGGTCCAGGCTTGGGAGCGGGATGATGGAGGTGAATGCCCGACGCCAGCGGAGCCATGGTTTCCCAGTTTCAATTGGGGCTTCAACTTCAACACGAGGCCAACTGCCTCGCGGCTTTTGGGCCTTCAGGCGACTAACAGCTCGGCGAACTGGCTTGCGTTTTTGGGCATCACAAACGAAAACGATGCACTCGGCGCGTGGTCTTTCAGCAGTTGGGATGCATTTGAGGCGATGTCGCCGACGACGCTTCGCACAGGTTCACACGTCGACGTTCGCCTATCGAACACCGGAGTCAACCGTTACAACCTACCTGTCTTCTGAACAGAACCCGTGACACTCCGCATTCTCAAAGCTGCTTCAGCGGGCATTGCCCTCGTCCTCTTGAATACCGCAATATCGGGTGCCCAAGCGACACCGCGTGGAACTTGGGATTTCCGCGCAGTGGGTGGGCTGGGACGCAGCTCGATCAGTGACTCGGATTTCAACGAGATTTCGAACTTCAAGCTTACGAGTGCTTGGACGCTCGGCGTCGAAATCGCACGCCAGATCGGCCAGCCTCGCCTCTCGCTCTCGGCGGGACTTTCGCGCACCAATCGTGGCACCCGCCTCACAGTTCCGCCCGGGGATCCCAACGCGGGCGCCGCGAACCTACAGACGGACTACCTCGAGCTGCCAATCCTACTGCACGCCGCTATCGGACAGCTGGGTCCCGCGCGATTCCAGGCACTGGGAGGGGCGGTCTTTTCATCGAACGGCGCCGGCACCCTGAGGCGGGCGAGCGACGACCTCGAAATCGCATCGCTGAGCATGGAGCAGATTGAAAGCTCAGCGGCCATTGGCATCGAGGTTCTGCCGAAGCGCAGGGTCCCGATTTCCCTGCGGTTTCAGTATCAGCGCGCGATCACGGCGACCGTAGCAGATTCGCCGAAATCGCGCAGCAATATGTTCATGCTCTCAGGCGTCTGGGCGATCAAACGCTGGTGAACTAGTTGCCCCGCCGTGTGCAAAAGAGGCGCGAACAGGACCACTGTTCGCGCCTCTTCGCAGGCGCCAACTCGGCCAGCCTCCGCCTTACGGGGTCACCGTCTGCTTCGACGGATCATACCGCACCGACACGTACGTCTGCTTCTTGAGCGTATCGATGAGCCGACGCATGCTGCGCTCTTCTGACAGCTGCGACCGCAACCGCTCGCGGACTTCCTTGAGCGTGTACTCGCCGGCTTCGTCGAGGAAGGTGACCTGCGCGACGATGTACTTGTTCACGCCGGCCGACGGATCGGGCATCGGGAACGGTTCGATGATATCGCCCAGCTTCTTCCCTTCGAGCGCGTTGCGATACGGCTCCGGCAGCTCGCTGCGCGGATACTCGGGGATCGTCTTGTCTTCGCCACCGGCCGTGTCGTGGAACTTCACGCTGAGGGAATCGAAGCTGCCGCCGGCACGCCACGCGGTGGCAATGCTGTCCGCCAGCGCCTTGGCGCGCGTCTCGTCGGACGTATCGACCGTGGGGCGAATGAGGATGTGACGCGCCTTCACTTCGGCCGGCTGCACGCGATCCACCCGGATGATGTGGAATCCGAACGCCGTCTCGACCACCGGACTGACGATGCCCGGATTGAGCGCGAACATCATGCGATCGAACTCAGGCACCATGCGTCCACGACGATTCCAGCCGAGGTCACCACCGAGCTCCTTGGTGCCGTCCATCGACTCTTTCTTGGCGATGTTCTCG
>CANJQT010000184.1 GCA_947476475.1 Paracoccaceae bacterium
ACAAGCTTGGAATAGAAGGTGGTATCGTCAAAGGCTAGCATAGTGGCCTTCGCCGCCGTCAGGTCTGCCTGTACCTCGTCGATCTTCGCCTGATCGGTTTCGTTCACTGAGTAGCCGCGCGCCAGGAACCCCGCCGCCAGAAGCCAGCGGTCGGTGCCCAGAAGCGTCACCTTGCCCTTGTTGGCCTCCGAAGGCGCCAGCAGGTCCTTCCAGCTTTCAGGCTCGGGGCTGACCAGGTCCGACCGGTAGCAAAGCCCCGTCGTCCCCCAAGCATAGGGCACCGAGAAAGCATTGCCCGGATCATGCGGCAGCGCCGCCGCCTCGGGGTACAGATTGGCAAGGTTCGGCACCTTCGCCGGGTCGATCGGCTCCAGGAGCCCCATGTTGTTCAGAACCTCGGCAAAGGGCGAGGAGACGAAGACCACATCATAGCCCGCCCCGCCCGAAGCGATGATCTTGCCCATGATCTCTTCGTTGGTGGCATGCACCACCATCTCGGCCGGCTCGCCGGTGGCGGTCGTGAACCCCGCGACCGCATCGGGGGCCATGTAGCCATCCCAGTTCGAAATCACGAGATCGGCAAGCGCAGGCTGGGCTAGAAGCGCTATCGCGGCACCGGCTAGAAGGGTCCGCAGGGATTTGGGTCGGGTCATGGCAGTGATCCTCTCTGTGCTGGACATCTTATTATGTTGTTTTTCAACAAAAACGCCCGATAGATGGTAAGAACTCCAGGCGTTTCCTTGACCTGACAGTATTATTGCGCGAAATAATACGTCAACAGAAAGTTCATGTTGCATCGTCCCATGCCAGGCACCCCAGCCAGATCCCGCAGATCAAGCCCGCGTGCGGCGCATGTCGAACTGGCACGTCGCATCCTTGATCTTGCCCGAACCCGCGGCCTTGGACCTGGCGCACATCTGCCGGAACAGGGGCTGGCGCAGGCATGCAACGTCTCGCGCACGCCGATCCGGGCCGCACTGGAAATCCTGCGGAATGAAGGGCTTGTGACCCGCTCACCCGACCATGGCTTTCATCTGTCGCCGCAGTTTTCCCCCGCTTCAGCCCTGTCGAATGCCCTGCCGCAATCGGCCGAGGGCGACCTGACCGCCCGCATCCTGCGCGACCGCGCCGCCCGGCGGCTGAACGCAACCGTCACTGCCGCCGAAGTCATGCGGCGCTATGATGCCACACGCTCGTCCGTCCTTCAGGCGTTGGCAAAGCTTGCCGAAGAGGGCCTTGTCAGCCGGGCTCCGGGCCAGTCGTGGCTCTTTGCCGCTTTGCCCGACGATCCCGAATCGCAGGCGGAAAGTTATGATTTCCGCCTGCTTCTGGAACCCGAGGCACTTGCCGCTCCCGGCTTCCGCACCGATCCCGACCGCGCCGCAGCCCTTCGCCGTGCGATGGTAGCCTTCCTGGCACTGCCCGATCACGACCTTGACCCCCGCAGCTTCCAGACCCTGGACACCGAATTCCACGCCCTCATCGCGCGGGGTGCATCCAACCGCTACCTTACCGATGCGCTTTTGCAGCATCTGCGGCTGCGCGAATTGCCGGGGTCCAGCCCGCGCATGAACGTGGTGCGCCTGCGCCAGGCGATGCAGGAACACCTGTCGATCCTTGACCAGATGGAGGCCGGGCGGCTGGACGTGGCGACCGATCTTCTGCGCGTCCACCTGCGCCTGTCGCGCAGCCAAAGGCCGCAAGCCGCAAACCGGGGCGCTCCGCCGCTTTTCGGCCTGACCTTACGCCCGGGGGGCAGTGATGCCTGACGCCCCCCTGATCGCCTTCTTCCCCGAAGCAAGCTTTGGCGCCGCCTTGAACTGCGTCGGCATTGCCCGGGCGCTGCGGGCGCGCGGCGCGCGTCCCGTCTTCATCTGCCATCCCGGCTTTTCCGGCATCTTCGCCGACTACGGCTTTCAGGAATACCACCTGCCCAGCACCGGCCCCGCCCAATCCGCCGATTACTGGCAGGCCTTCATCCGCCGCCACCTGCCCCATTTCGACCTCTCGCCCATCGAGCAGGTCGAGACCTATGTCGCCCCCACTTGGGATGCCATCGTCGACACCGCGATCGAAGCCGAGGAGCCGCTATCCGCCCTTATTGCCCGCCTCCGCCCCGACCTGATCGTCTTGGACAACGTGGTGATGTTCCCCGCCGTTGCCCGCGCCGGGGTGCCCTGGGTCCGCATCATCTCTTGCGCTGAAACCGAACTTCCCGACGCCAATGTCCCGCCCTATCTGTCGGGCCTTGCCGCGACCGACCAGGCGGGCCGCGCAGCCTTTCTTCAGCGCTATCTCAATGCCATCGCCCCGGCGCATGACCGCTACAACCGGTTTCGCCAGAGCGCGGGCCTTGATCCCCTGCCCCCCGGCCAGTTCCTGGAATCTTCGCCCGATCTGAACCTGCTTCTCGCCCCCTCGATCCTGCGCCACCAGCGGGAGACGCCCCTTGCCCCCGACCGGTTTGCCTTCCTTGAAGGCTGTGTGCGGCGCGAAGGGCCCTACCAACTGCCCGACTTTCCCCGCAACGAGGGTCCGCTTGTCTATGTCAGCTTTGGCAGCCTCGGCGCGCTTGACATGGGGCTGATGGATCGGATGATCGCGACCTTCTCCACGATCCCTGCGCGGTTCCTGGTGAATGCCGGGGCGCTGCGCGAAGCCTACCGCGCGGTTCCCGACAATGTGCATCTGGAAAGCTGGTATCCACAGCCCTCCGTCGTGGCCATAGCCGACCTCTTCATCCACCATGGCGGCAACAACAGCTTTTGCGAGGCGCTTTTTCACGGCGTTCCCTCGCTGATCATGCCCTATTGCTGGGACGGCCATGACAATGCCACCCGGGCCGAAGAGACGGGCACCGGTCACCGCCTTGACCGTGCGCGCTGGACCCCGGACAGCCTGTCAGCCGCAATCCATTCGGTGCTTGCCGATCAGGCCATGCGCGCCCGCCTGAGGGAAAATTCCCGCATCATGCAGGCCAATTCCGGCGTCGACAAAGCTTCCAGCCGCATCCTTGCGCAGGCCATCAATCTGGCAGGGGCCGGCATGGCGCTGGACCGCTAGGCAAGGGGCGCAGGCCGGCGCAGCTATGAAGATAGGTGGCAAAGGTGGTGTCAGACAAATGCGAACCAGTCTCTGTTTGCCCTACCCTGCCCTGACGCCAGGCAGCAAGAAGACCACGCCACTCGGCCAGAGCTGCGGCACGGTTCAGCTTGAATTTCTGCCGACTGTAGAGGGCACGCTCCTGATTGAAAT
>CANJQT010000185.1 GCA_947476475.1 Paracoccaceae bacterium
CCTCCAGCAACTTGAGCAACTCATCGCGCAAAGCGTTCAGGCCGTTATCGGCCGCCCCCGTCGGGTTGGAGCACCGCTTGCCCAGGATCCACTCTGCCTCGTCGAAGAACAGGACCTCGCCAGTTTCTTCCGCCTTCGCAAACAGCGCCACCAGGTTCTGTTGGCTCTGCCCCACGAGCGAACCCTCAATCCGAGTGCTGCTCACGACACGCAAGGATCGACCGATCTGCTTCGCATACGCAGTTCCGGTCAACGTCTTGCCAGTGCCCGACGGGCCAATGAAGAGCAGAACGGCGTTCCGCGGATCACGCAGGCCCCAGCGAGCCAGGACGTGGGCCTTCCGCGTAGCCGTCACCGCGCGGGCGAGCTGCTTCACCACGCTCGGTGACAGCACAATCTCGTCCAGCGTTCGCACAACTTCGGTGTGTTCCTCGCCCGACCGTGCCGGGGCTAGTGGCGCCGTCCCGTTCTGTGGCTGCGCGACAACGGGTACGGGCGCAGGTCGGACGCGCTGGCTTTCGCCGGAATCGGCGGGTCCAGACTCGCGAACGTGCAGCGCGCGGGATGGCGAAGGCGATGCATCGGAGAGGTCTACCGTCATTGCCCGCCCCCTGGCCCGCTCTGCAATCCAACTCACCTTGTTGCGGATCAACTCGCGCGTCGTCGCGCCGACAGACAACGGGACGCCGTCGTCGACGCAAGCAGGACACGCCTGCGCGTTCAGTCCGACCAAGAGGACGTGGTCCAAGTCCGGGTGTTTGAAGCCGAGGTCGGCCGGTCGGATGCTCCCGACCCACGGTCGGTAGGCAAGTCCGTGGGCGCGGCACAACGGAGTCTCTGCGGTGCTATTCGACATGGGGATCCTTTCCTACCAGGGGTGATTTAGATGGCGTAGGCGTGTTGCAGGCTGCCGCCCTGAAGTTCGCTACGAATGGACTCGGGCAGGTCCGACTCCGGAACTTCCTCAGTCACCACGCGGTGCCTGCCCTTCGCTCCCGCGAGCCTCCCGTAGACGGCGCGCCGAACCATCCGTCTTCCCGCGGTCATGACGCGGTCCAGGACGACGATTGCCTCTACGAGCGCCATCGCGGCGCGCTCGCCCAGGTTCCGCAAGACCCAGCCCTGGGCCTTGTCGACCGCCCATTCTCGGATTTCATCCCAGAACGCGGACGCGGTGGCGAGGAGGGCTAGCGGCACCAGAACCGGAGAGGCTACGAGGAGCACGTCGAAAACGATGCCCAAGAGCGGAAGAAAGAACATCTAAACCTCCTTCGAGGGGGTCACGATGTCGAATCGCCCGCGCTTGACGGACTTGCGGATGACCGCAGCGCGAACGACGTCCGGGAGCTCGTCCCAGGGGATCTCCCAACTCGCGGCACGGTGGACAGGGCCCCCGGCGCGGGAAGCCAACGTGGCGTGCAGCGTGAGGATCCAGTTGCGCGTCTCTGGCGCCGGCGACCACTCGACGTGCGCGTCGGTAACGGGGCCGCAGGGCCCGTTGATGCCGCCGCTGTTCGCGTACAACGTGAGCGCGTCAGCGAAGGTATCGTCATCGCCCATCGTCACCTGTCGCGCCCACTCGGTGAGATGCGGAGCGATGTGCGTAGCGAAGAACGCGTCGTTGTCGCCGAGATGGAGGCTGCCAAGCGCAGACCTCGCCCGGTCAATGACGTCCGGCGCAGAGCGGAGGGCGTCCTGGGCAGACATGATGAGCATGCGGAGCATCGTGATTTCCTTTTCTTCGAGTTTGCCTTAGCGATTGTTGGTGGGGCTCGCGCCAGCGTGGAGCTGGAGCACCTCTTGCTTTGAGCCGCGCATGAACGCAGCGCGCGCGGTATCGGGCAGGTCGTCGAAGGGAATCTCCTCCTCGACGACAGTACGGTAGACCTTCCGTACTCCCTCGACCGTCTTGCGGATGAAGGCGGCCATGCGCTTGATGTAGGTATTGCCGGACCGCTTCTCGATGAAGACCGCGGCACTGATCAGCGCCTCACGAACGGCCTGCCAGACCTTCTTGGCGGTGCGGCGAACGGACGTCATGACCTTGTCGACATCGATGAGCATGTCGAGAAAGGCTTCCTTCGCCTCGGCCCCGAGGATGCTTCCGATCGCATCCGCGAGGTTGGACTGCGCCCACTCGCGAATTTCGTCCCAGAAGTAGGCAGCGACTGCGAGGCCGGCTAGGGCGAGGCCAACCCAAATGAACGCGGGCATAGGGAACTCCTGAAGTGCTTGGTTCAGCGGGACTCGCTGACAAACCACAGGACGAGGCGCCCGAAAGGGATCGGACATTCCCAGCGGGGGATTTCATCTCCACACGGCATCGCGTGTTGGATAAACAACCATGCAAGCTGCACTCCAGGAGTGAGGAAACCTTCTCTCAGGCCGGCATTCAGTGCCGACTCGCGTCAGACACCTCGCGCGGGAACATGGTGCAATCGCCGGTCAAGGCGGCGCGGCGAGGACCTCGTTCAGGCTCGCGATCCGAGGGCGCACCCAAGCCACCTGATTCATGCGGCGCCGCTCGGGGAGCCGATGTCCGTGGCGAGCCCACAGGATGGTCGGGGCGGCGACGCGGAACAACGCAGCGAGGTCCAAGTCGCGCCCACGCCTCCATAGAGTGATCGCGCACGACCTCCCGGAGCACGTGCCAACCGCCACCATGCACAACGAACCGCCAGGGCGTCGTCGGGTTCGCCGCCGATCACACCCGGGGCCTGACTGCGAGGACGGTGCGCGCTCTCGGGGATCATCTTCACCTCTCGCGTCCACCTTGAGGCGTGTGCGCCCCGGCGGTGGTACCCGGCAGCTCTCGCAGCTTGCGGACTCCCTGGTTGGCCGTCTTGGAGGGGTGATGCACTACGTGCTCGCCTACGACGTGGTCTCCACGAGGCGCCGCGGCCGGTTCCACCGGCGACTCAAGGCGTTCCTCGTGCCCGTGCAGCGGAGCGTGTTTGAGGGTCCGTTGACGCCGTCCGCCCTCGGGGAGATCGAGCGCCTCATCACGACGCACCTCGATATGGAGCAAGACGCCGTTCGACTCTACGCGCTCGACCGCGTGTCGCTCGGCCTCACCCGGAGTTGGGGCGTCCAAGCGAACGTAGACGACCCAGACGCACCCATGTTGTTCTGAGGCCTTCCCTCACCCACTCGACCTGACTATCCTGCGACCGGCTCGGGTCGGCCTCGTCGGCTGACAGCGCCCGGGAAAAATGAGATTCGGCGTTTGCCCGTTGTC
>CANJQT010000186.1 GCA_947476475.1 Paracoccaceae bacterium
CAATGTCTCCGCGTTGCTGTGCGCCCAACGCCAAGCACCCCCCCATAAAACTCAATCAGCCGCTTTGACTCATGCTCCCAAGACAGTTCACGAAGAACTCGCAGATGGCCGAACTCGCCCATCTGCTCACGAAGGGAGGGTTCATCCAAAGCCCTCACCGCCGTCGCAACCAACTTTACGTAATGCGTCCACGGCTTTGGCCTCACGTTTGCACTCGGGTTTGAATGGGGCGTGATTCAGCTTACACGTGGATTAGGCACGGTCCCAACTCCGCCAGAAGATAGCATTAGCCTGCCTTGCAGAGTCGACTCGATGCAAGTGATATCGTCACCGTCCATGCCGCGCCATCTCCGGGCAAGCTTGCTGGCGGGCAAACCACGCTCACGCTTTCTGGACTCTCGGGTAACTTCGAATCCATTTGCCTTCATTTGAGCAACATGGGGCGAACAAGGTTGGCGATTAATCAAAAACGGCTTCCGCCCCACCACAAGTTTCCACACTGCTTCAGGGTATTCCCAATGGCTGTTCCAGGCGGACGTGTTGAAATGGCTCCTGAAATCCACCGAATGAGACATCAAGCCATCTGGACGCAACCACTGTGCAAACGCACCATAGGTGCCCGCCAAATCGTCGACATGCTCAAGAACGGACGTGGAAATAATCAGGTCCACCTCGCCTTTGCGGACGACGGCAGGATCGCTCCATGGCACGGTGTACTGGATCGTGATCGGTCCGGAGCGGCCATCGGCCGCAGTAAGGGCCCGACGGATGTCTGCAATCCGTTCAGCGTTAAGCGAGCGTTCCAAAACATCGCTCGTCAACAGATTCGATGGAAACACCGGTCTTTCATTGGGCTCGGCATAGCTCAGGACAACGGGCGTCCTTTTCCGAAACAACTCTATGAGGCCGTCCAGCATCCTCAAGCTAAGCTCGACTTCGGAATAACGGACGATATCAAGGGCGTAGTAAGTGTTGGCCCCGGAAAGCAGCGAGGCCAAACCGACTCCCAGTGACCCTCCCGGCCCCAGTTCGGCAACAGTCTGAAGGACCGGGCGATGACCGGACAACTCGAGCAGAGCGATGTGCCTAATCCACCAGGAGTAACAGTAGGCCGGGTTTGCAGTCCTCAGGGTCCGCCGCCTCAGATTCCAAGAATACCAACCAGGCACACACGACGCCAAACCGCGCACTACAGGTAGCAGTTCCATAGGTTTTCTTTACACCCCCTGACTTACTGATAACGCTCTCCGCGTCTGATTCCGTACATAAAGCGGCATCTCAGACCGCTGTAAACACTCGGCAATAGGAAGACCCAACACACCGGCCTGATACGGAAAAAATCCCGCTCCACAAACCGGAGGTCGAAGCCATCGCGGAAAACGTCCTGCAACTCGGCCTTGGTCAGGTAGTTCACACAGGTGTCAAGATAATGCCGCGCCCATATGACGTACTGCCCAGCCGTAAGCTCCCTATGGTGCCAAATCCGTAAGCCGAAGTGCGCCCAAACCTTCAGCCACCAAGTTGGGTTGAAACCGCCTCCAAATGGTATGTTAGTGTGGCCCTCAAGCAACGCGAATTTGGGCGGGAACACGTGGAGAAACGCTGCGCCTGGCTTCATGACACGGTGCAACTCACGGGCAACATTTTCATAGTTGGCAACGTGTTCGAGCACCTCGCTCGACACAACAAAGTCAAATGTGCAGTCTTCAAACGGCAAACGGTAGCTCCGGAACGCATCCGGCTTCGTGCCGATAGGCAAGCGATCTGCACCGGAACTGCCCATCCTATTAGTCTCAATTTCCCGGGCTCTATTTTTAGACTTCAACTCCCCGAGTAAAGCTTGGTCGTAGGTCGCCGCCAAAAAATCGACATCACAACCGTAGGCATCGACCCCTTGCAAAAGGCACTCCTTGACTAGATGACCGGACCCGCAGCCGAAGTCTAGCAAGGTCTTCTCCTTTAGGATTGGCTTGCCGCGAAGAGCGAAGATCGACGAGAACCGATGGAACCTCTCGCTGGCCCTCCCGGCCTCGCGCTCTGGATCCACAGTGGCCTTCAGTAGTTTAGTTGTTGGATTCATAGATAAACTAAAACCGCACTCGCAGCGGCGCTGTGCGACTAAAGCGCAGAGCGATGCACGCCGATTTAGGCAGCTTGTTTCTTATTTGCAATCGCCGTCGCCCCATCTCTGACACGCACGATTTTTGATTTTTTAATCGAGCCCCAAAAATCATATAAACTCTTTCGATGTCACCAGAGTCCATCGCCAGCTACTTCCTCAACACAAAATAACATGATGGAAATGCAACCGATGCCAGACCGCTCCAAATCAGAAATCGAACGACCCATGAACCGCGTCCATATTTCAACAACATGTATTCGTTCGTCACAGGTATCACCTCTGAAAATAGGCCATCGCACATGGCCGTGAATTCCTTTCCACGAAATCCTGCGTGAGCCCCAAGTCGGTTCTCAAATCGAAAATTCAATCGATCCATCCAATCATTAAGATTCCATTTTACCTTTTGCCAGGAGGTCGCCTGCCCACTGCCGAGGTATCCGATCACGCGGGATTTGTTTGGGAAACCTATCAATAAGGCCCCCCCATCCTTGAGCACGCCTTGCAACCTCCGCAACAGCAGCATTGGGTTTTCCACATGCTCAATCACATGATGGCTGAAGGCAAAATCAAAAGACCTCTCGTCAAGCGGATAATACATTAGGTCTCCACGCTCAATTGATACGCCACCGCTCACGACATTTTCCTGGAGGCCATAGTCGATGCCCAAAACGCTGCACTTGAGATGTTGGTGGAGATAGAAAGCCTCCTTTCCATCCCCGCATCCGGCGATGAAAAGGCGGTGCGACGCATTGAAGGCACGACCTCGATGCTTAAGAATCAAGGTTATCACCGCATCGAGGCCGCTGTCGGGCCGAAGTTCCACGTCTTTATATGGAGTCCAAGCATATCCCATAACATTGTTAGCTTTACCGGTATTTAGACCATGCAATCATGAGGTTCCTCGCTATTTCCAGTGGGAAGGGGGGGGCTTGACGGGTGGCGGATGATGGCGATCGATGACACCGGAACAGACCTTTGGACAGTTGCTTGGGCTTGGGAAGAGCTGGAAGGTAGTGGAGTCGCGGTTTGAGCCGGAGTCCTCC
>CANJQT010000187.1 GCA_947476475.1 Paracoccaceae bacterium
CATATGTTGCATCTATATCTAATAAAATATCATTACCGTTACTATCATTAAATTCTATCTTTTCAAATCGGTAGCATGACTCATTACTTTCTTTGTTAAGACCACTTTCAACATACTTCTTATTGTTTATATATCTTACACTTTCCATGCTTTTGAAGTTATAAATATAAACTATACTTATAAATTATTTTAATTGGATTATATATTGAAAACAGTTATAAAAAGCCATACAAGTAAAATAACACATAAACCATATACTACCTTTGATACCGTGTATGCGATGGAATATCCTGGTTCAACTTGTGTATCTAACTTTAATAGTCTTATTATATATATTGCTATTTTTGCAAATCCTGTCCATAATTCTTGATTTTCTGTTTTTGGAAATAATTGATAACATAATGGTTCATTATATGTATATCTTTTTCCAACATGTTCATCCCAATCTTTAATACTTTTTTTATCTTTTTGCAATGTTTTAATAATAAAATCATGAGAATATATTATAGCATGTGTACCTAATCCTATACAAAGGCTTGTATTATTATCATATGCTTTTTGTATAATTGGCAAAAGTCCAAGTGCATACGTATTATAATTCTTATTATTTATAAAGTTCATAATATTTTGTCGCACCTTTATATCTTTTATCCTATTACTAAAAATAAAGTCGTCTTCAAGAATCAATACATGTTTATAATCTTTCTCTTGTGCATCTTTAAAAATATATAAAAATGCATCTACAAGATCTAATGCAGGTTTATTTATATATCCATCCTTCTCGCACTTCTTATAACCTTTGTTGTGTAGTATAAACACACTCTTAGTGGGCCTAAATTCATTTAACTGTGCTCTTACACTATCTAAACGCCCATTGTTCTCCAGGTGGATTACATACGTTGCATCTATGTTTAATAGGGCACCACCACCGCCACTATCATTAAATTCTATCTTTTCAAAATGGTAGCACGACCTATTGCCCGTATACCCCGCCTTGCCTATATACCCTATACTTTCCATATATTTCAATTTATAACTATAACTAAGAAATTATTTTAATTGGATTATGTCTTATATATAAAAAGCCATATATGCAATATAATCTATATTTCTAATACTATTTTTTATAAATATTAGTTTATTTTTTTATTACACCTAAATTATAGTAATGACTGATAATAATAATGTTGTTATTGTTGATATTGTTGATGTTGATGATAATCTTATTGAATTAGAAAGACGTATGTATGTGGACGGGGAAGGTAGCGGGGACAGGGGCATAGGAGAAGAAGATTATTTTGATAATATTCATTGTAATGGTATTAGTAAAATAGCAGAACAAAAAGATATAAGTAGTTTTATACCAGATGTGGATGAAGGTTATTTACCAATGGAATGTAGAAAAAAAATTATACCATATCGTTTTTATAAAGATGTATGTGAAACTATGTATAATAAATTTGGTTATAATGATGGTAAATTATCATCTGCATTAAATGTTATTTCATTATATCTTAAGGGCCAAAAATTATTATATTTAGAAGCAAAAGCATATTGTGAACATTATCTATATAGAATGATGTTACCTGCTATAGTCATTTCATCGGTATCATCTGTAATTAGTGGTGTTTATAGTGATAATAGTACAGATTCCAAGGCTGTGGCGGGTGCAACAGCATTAAATGCGCTAATATTATCACTTATAAATTACTTCAAATTGGATGCAAAAGCAGAAGCACATAAGATGACTGCATATTCATTTGAACAGTTAATATCAGAGTGTGAATTTACATCGGGTAAAATATTATTAAGTAATATAAATGAAAATGATAGAAATAAAAGAATAAAAAAACGAGGAGAAAAAAAAGAAAAAGAAGAAAAGGAAGAAGGGAACGGTGGGAGAGGGGAAGGGGGACAAAGCGGCAATACGGGAGGTATTAAATATGATATCTATTATATTCAAGATTTTATAAATAATATTGAAAAAAAAGTAAAGGAGATAAAAGAAAAAAATCAGTTTATAATTCCCGAAAAAATTAGAAATAGATATCCAAATATTTGCAATAAAAATATTTTTATGGAAGTTAAAAATATGAATATAAATGAAATGATATTATGTAATCAACTAAAAGTAATTGGTATTGAGGAAACAGATTATAATAATAGAATTATCCTCGGTGATAGAACACCTGACGTATATGAACATCGTAGAAATATTTATAGAATTAAAAATAAAAAAATGGAAGAAATAATGGCATATAGAAAACAAAAAACGAAATATGATAAAGATATAACGTGCGAATTAGAAAATAATAAATATAAACATTCTGGTTGGATCTTTTATTAACTTATTAACTTTTATTAACTTATTAACTTATTAACTTATTAACTTATTAACTTATTAACTTATTAACTTATTAACTTATAACCTAATTAACTTTTTAACTTATTAACCTAATTAGAATCTGGTTCTACTATTTGTAAGTCCAATACGTTGTGCTTCGGCATTAGTTAATGCACCTGCATTACGTGCTTGTATTTGTGCTTGTCTTGAAGGATTTGCTAAAAAACCATTAGAGTTCATCACATGTCCATTGGATACATAAGTTCTACTTGCTTTTTTAGAAGGTGAAGTAGAAAAGTTAAGGGAGCCTGAAATAGAGCCTGAAACTGAAAGTTTGGGGAAAGAGAGTTTGAGAGACATCAAAGTATATATAACTATATTTAGAAATTAAATTTTAGATTTTTGATTAGATACACTGCTTTTGATTAGATACACTGCTTTTGATTAGATACACTGCTTTTGATTAGATACACTGCTTTTGATTAGATTATATCCACTAATTTTTGATGTTTTACATTTTTAGCTGTATTACTATTTATAAAATATTGATATAATAATAATAAACTGGATATTCCAAGAAATATTAGTGACAATATAACATAAACATCAAAATGTTCATTAAAGAATAGAAAGGAAAATAGTAATTGTATAATTCTACGCAATAAATCTAAACTACTCATTAAAATATTTGCTGGTATAATATCATTTTTATTGTTTACACCCTTGAAGATTTAAAATGCCGATTTTTTTAATATATAATTAATTATATATTAAATGTCTAAACATAAAAGTGAAGATTATAAAATTGCTGCGGTTA
>CANJQT010000188.1 GCA_947476475.1 Paracoccaceae bacterium
CTCCTCAGGGTGACATCGGGCCGTCGATGGTCAGTGCCGGCACGACGTGGCACGACGTTCCTTCCGGAAAGGACTGGGCTTATCTTACGTGGTTCAGTACCGGCCCGCTCAGCCTTGGCGGCAGGACCCACGCGCTTTACGCCAAGCCCGGACCGATCGGTGTGCCCGGTCAGTTTCGTCGCGTCGCCATCTCCTCGCTGCAAACCGACCCGCGCGTGATCGAGCCCATCCTCCAGCGTAGCGTTAATGTCGGGCAGAGCCTCGTGGATCTGGAAACCGACATGAGCGCGCTGTTCGGAAAGTTCATTCCAGCGAACCTGACTCTCGCGCAACAAGTGGCTGCCGTCATCACCGGCACGCTCACCGACGAAAAGCGGTTCAGCAATCTGCTCCTGCTCGGCCGCACGCATCCCGGCATGGCCATGTGCCTCGGCTTTGCTCACGTGGAACCGATCGGCGCCGGCCAGACGACATTTGAGATTCGCCAGTTTGATGTCGCGGCGGACAAGGACATCGCCGTCGTTGGTCGCCTTTCAGTTGAAGCAGGCAATCCAACGGTGTTGCCCGCGCCCGGTTCTCCCGTGCAGATGCCCGCGCCCGGGGCGCGTGGCAATATGAACGTGCAACTCCGTTGGGCCACGCCGGATCCGTTGCGCCGTCTGATGCTGTTGCAAAACGGCTTCAACGTTTATCGCGTGCGCAAGGACTACGCCGAGGCGCCCGGCCGCAACTGGCACGTCACGCCGCCCGTCGCTACCGCGCTGCTTTCAGCGATGAACAGCACCCAGGCCGTGCAACGAATCAATCCACGGCCTATTCTCACCTCCACGCTCTTCACGTCGGCGAATGTCGCGAACTTTGATCCGGCCACTGGCGACGAGACAACAATTTACCTGATCGACGACAACCGCATCGGCCATCCCACGCTGCCGCCGCTCTCGCTCGATCACACCAACGGCGCGCGCTTCTACTACTTCACCGCCGCACGCGACCTGCTCGGGCGAGATGGACAGCTCTCGTCCGGCGCGGAGGTGCTGATCTGCGATAAGCTCATGCCGAATGTCATGGGCCGGATCCGCGTGGTGAACGATTATCTCTACGACGGCACGACCAACCTGCACTCGCTCCGCGTCATCTGGCCGCAGGCTTCGAACGCGCCGACCAGCGACGAGACCATCAAGCGTTACTGGGTGTATCGCTGGGACAACACTACACAGATCAACTCGAACCTCGCGTATCCCTCGAATCATCTCGTCGCCATCGTTAATCACATCCCCGGCCTGCCGGAGAATAGTTATCTGGACAACGGCCCCGATGCGCCGACCGCTCCGGCGGATTACGCACGCACCTTCTGGTACACCGTTCGCGCGGAAGACATCGGTGCGTGCGGTGGAAATCTTTCTCCGCCCAGCGCTGCCGTTTCCGGCACGTTGCGCGAGTACGAAGGTCCAGGCGGTCCCATCGGTGTTGTTCGTGGTCGCTGCCTGTCACCGTTCACGCAGGTGAATGTGGCGAGCACCAATCCCGCCGCTGGTACGCCCGCAGTGCTCGACTTCGCGGTGGACTTCATTCGCGAGTCGGATCGCATCGCGTGGATGGAAGGTTCCGTCGAGCTTCGCAACGGCACGAACATCCTCACCACCATCGCGACCGACCGCCTCTACTTCCTTCCGTCGTCACGATCAAACCGGTGGACGTTCAAACTGCCGGGGCAGTTCCAGACTAGCCAGGCGTTCTTCCGCGCGCGTTCCGGGATGAACGATGGTCAGATCTCCGGTTATCCGCTGGCTGTCGGCACCGTCGGGAAGTTGCAGGAAGATACTGAACTCCAGTTCCGTGCCCGCGCTTATCTGGACACCCGTCGCGATAGCGAATGCGACATCCACATCGCCAACGCGCCCGAAGGTTCGAATAACATCATCCCCATCGAGATCGAGATCGCGCCCACTGCCGGCAGTCGAGAGTACCGTCTCTACCGCCGCGTCAACGACGGTCCGCTCCAACTCATCTGCCAGCGTACCTGGCCCGCGATGAATCCGCCGCCGTTGATTCTTTGCTTCGATTTCTCGTTCCCGCCCGGCGGCGGACGCATCTGTTACTACGGCCAGCTGTTGGACGAGCATGGCAATGGCAGCCGCCTGACCCGTCTCGGGTGCAAGCTCGTGGCCCCCGTTCTGCGGCTGCCCAAGCCGATGCTTGCCAAGATCGATCCCGCCGGGAACGAAGCTTCGCCGCAGATGATGCTGCGCTGGTTCTGCCCGCCCTACGGCGTGGAGCGGTTCCAGATCGGCATCTTCAAACCCGCCGGCACCAACCAGTCGGCCAACGCGCCCATCCTGTCGCAGTCGTCGGTGGAGAAACACATCCTCTCCCCGAACGTGAAGTTTCTCGATGCCTTCACCACCAATCAGGAGACGAACAACACGCCGCCGCCCGCCGGGGAGTTCGGCGTGTTCACCACGCCTGTCATCGGCAACGGCACTGCCTACGGCTCCGGCCCGGAGTTCACGCTGCCTGTCAACGTCGCCAAGGGTGTGAAGTACGCAGTGTGGGTGCGCGCCGTCGGCATCACCGGCGAGCACGGCGAGAAGAGCAACATCGAGACCTTTGAATGGGGATTGCCAGACACGAACACCCTGCCCACCGTCGCGTGGCCACAGCGCGCGTTGCCTCCGGTGAACAGTGGAGCTGCAAGCGGGTTCACTGCTTCGTGGTATCAGGGACAACTAAACAATTTCACCGGTGCAGTGGTGCAGGTGGGAGCAATGATCGTCACGAACATTGTCGGCTCAGGCGGTTCAGGACTGCCGGCGGCCGGCTCTGATTTCCGCGCACGCCCGCAGACGCTGCTCGGCACCAGCGATCCGATGGTTTACTTGCAGAAGACGCCGATGGGCAAATCGCCGTTCCCCTGCGTGCTCTACCGGCATCAAGTCCCGAACGCCAAGTTTCCGACAGTCTCCGGCGACATCATCCAGTGCTCGCCCATGATGGAAAGCGTTGCGTTTCAGAAGGTGACCACCACCGCCGTCATCTGGGATCCGTTTGTCATCTACGACGGCATCTCGCAGAACTTGGGTAACGGGTC
>CANJQT010000189.1 GCA_947476475.1 Paracoccaceae bacterium
GGGGGGGGGGGGGGGGGGGGCCCCGGCTGTCTGCCCCCCTGTGCCCCCCGAGGATATTTGGACCACAATGAAGAGAGAAAGGGGGAGGCTACTTCGCCTCGGCCATTTCGGCTTTGCCGGTTTCGGGTCTGGGGGCGCTGAGTTCGCCCCGGACGGCAGGGGACTGGCGGGTCAGCATGCGGATGATCGTCACCAGTTCTTCGCGCATTTTCTTGCGGTGGGTGACGCGGTCGAGCATGCCGTGATCGAGAAGATATTCGGCGCGCTGAAAGCCTTCGGGCAGTTTTTCGCGGATCGTCTGTTCGATCACGCGGGGGCCGGCGAAGCAGATCAGGGCATTGGGTTCGGCAATTTGCACATCCCCCAGCATCGCATAGGATGCGGTCACGCCCCCGGTCGTCGGGTGGGTAAGAACCACGATATAGGGCAGGCCCGCTTCCTTGAGCATCTGCACGGCGACCGTGGTGCGTGGCATCTGCATCAGCGACAGGATGCCTTCCTGCATGCGTGCGCCGCCCGCAGCGGCGAACAACACCAGCGGCAGCTTGCGCTTCACGGCCCGTTCGGCCGCGGCGATGATGGCATTGCCGACAAACATGCCCATGGAACCACCCATAAAGGTGAAATCCTGCGCGGCGGCGATAATCGGGGTGCGGGCAATTTCGCCCTCGGCCACCAGCATCGCATCTTTTTCACCGGTCGCTTTCTGCGCGGCCTTCATGCGGTCGGGATATTTCTTCTGATCGCGGAAATGCAGCGGGTCCGCAATCGGTTCGGACACCTTCACTTCGGTGAAAACGCCGCCGTCGAACAGCGCCGCGAACCGTTCACGCGGGGTGATCGCCATGTGATGATCACAATTGGTGCAGACATTCAGATTGTCGGCCAGTTCGCGGTGAAACAGCATGGTTCCGCATTCGCCGCATTTGGTCCACAAATTCTCGGGCACCTCCCGGCGCGAGAACAGCGAGTTGATCTTGGGCCGGACATAGTTGGTGATCCAGTTCATCGTCTTCTTGCCTTCGCGTCTGGTCAGACTCTCCAGATAGTCTGGTGCTGCGCGAAATGCAATCAGAGGCGCGACGGCAAATCCCGTGCGGCATGGTGGCTCATCCGGTGCGGCACCTTCGCTGACCGGATTTGGCAACGTATCCTCGCGGCATTGGGCTTGTGCCAGTGGCCGTGCCTGACTATCCCGATACGGAAGCCACCGCCGGGGGTGCCATGATCGATCATCCTTTTGCCCGCAAAGCCCGCCCGATGCGGCACAGGCTGTCGCGCATTGCTGGGTTTTGGCTGATGCTTGCCGTGCTTTGCCTTGGAACGGGCCTGTCCACCCTGCGTGCGGGCGCGCAAACGGCGAATGATCCGGCGCCGCGTAAGACCTGGGTCAGCATCAAGATCGCCCAGGGCGCGGTGACGATTGCCGGCCCGCCGGGATATTGCATAGACCCTTCTGCAAGCCGCGATGATGAAAAGGGCGCGTTTGTTCTTCTTGGCAGTTGCGCGTCGCTGGCAGGTTCCGCCGACAGCGCCAGCCCCAGAACGGCGGCGATACTGACCGCCACCATTTCGCCCAGCGGTGCCGGACAAGCCGATCTTTCGGCCTTTTTCCCGACTATGGCGAAGTTCCTGCAATCTGAGTCAGGCCGCGCCGCCCTGAGCCGCAGCGGCAAGGCCAAAAGCGTGAAGATCCTGAAGATCGCGTCGGTCGGCGATGTGATGTATGTCAGCGTCCGGGACATCGCCCGCGCGGACGGGCAGGAAGTTGAGCCCGATTACTGGCGGGCATTGTTCGCGGTGAACGGGCAGATCGTGACCCTGTCGGTTCTGAGCCTTGGCGCCATGCCGCTGGATCAGGCTGCAAAACGCGCGCTTCTGGAAAAGTTCGTGGCCAAGGTGAAAGCCGCAAGTAAATAGCAATCTTGGCCGGCAATGCTGTAAAAGCACGGCGACCCGTCGTAACAGGCAAGCAAGGTTTCAGATCGGACCATGGGCTACGTTGAGAGGACAAGCTGGAAGATCATGTTTGCCAGATGGCGGCGTGCAGCAATCAGGCTGCACAGAATGCCTTTGTCGTCTGTCCGCCAAAAGCGCGCCGATGTGCGCGCCTTCCGCCGCGCGCTTGATCACTATCTGGAACAGGCTGACGACCGGCTGTTGAACGGGCTTGACCATCGCCCGCAGGCGCCTGCAACGTCTGACTGGATATGGCGCCCGCAGATATTCAGGAGCCGGTTGGAAAGGCGCGGATTTGCCGGGGTTGCGGGCCCCTGGCGCTTTGACGACGAAGTGGCACTTTTCCACGACTGCCCTGATGCCATGCTGGGGGCGCGCCAGGTTTTCAATGCGCCCGGCAGCAGCCAGGCGCTGTTCGGCCTTCGGATCGAGACGTTTCAGTTCGCCGGCAGCTATTTGTCGCTGAGCTTCGCGTTGCCGCAGGAAGCCGCCACCAGCATGAGCCATCGGCATCTTGTAGTGATCGGTGGAAAATATGATGCCCTGCGACCCGGCGGGCTTTATGCGCGCCTCAATATCCGGAACGGCCCCAATCTGGCGCAACTGACCCAGCCAATGACCAGAACGGGTGCCATTATCGCCGCAACATTCGATCTGGGTCAGACGCCGATGAATGAAAAGCGCATCGAGAAAGCCTGGGTTGATATCCTGTTCGAGAACGCCTCCTTCAACCAGTACGACCTGGGCGATCTGACAATCCATCGTCGCCCGCGTGCCGATATCTGATGGCCCCCGAAATGCCCGCACACAACATCATCACAGGTCACATCCGGCACGGCGTCTGGACCGTGATTCTGGATATTCCGGGCAACACACTGCCGGATCTTGAGGTTATCCATGATGGCAAACCTCTGCCCGGAATGACGATTTCCATCGCTGATCCAGTCAAGGGCGGGTGGCGACTTTCCGTGCCGATCCCCGCTGAAACGCTTGGCGATGGGATGCAGATCTATCTGGTGCGCGATCTGGTAAGCGGCCGGGTCATCGGGCAAATTCCTATCCTGTCGGGCGATGTGCTGACAGGCAGCCTTTCCGCCGAGGTCGAGTTGCTGCGGGCAGAGCTTGA
>CANJQT010000190.1 GCA_947476475.1 Paracoccaceae bacterium
GGCGATGGTGCGGGCGACGCGTGCATATTCCGCGGCCTTCACGGCGGTGAAGGTGCGGTGCATATCCTCGCCCAGCGCCTCTTTCAGGAAGGATGATTTCTGCGCCGCCTCGATTGCCGACCGCCAGTCGCGCGGAATGTTGGCGGCCTCGTCATCCTCATAGCCGTTGCCAGTGGTTTCCGGGCCGGGGTCGATCCTGTGCTTCAACCCGTGGCGGATGGCGGCCAGAATCGTAGCTGCCACCAGATAGGGATTCGCATCGACGCCCGAAGGCCGATGTTCGATCCGCCGCGCCGCCAGCGCGCCCGCCGGAACCCGCAGTGCCACCGAACGGTTATTGACACCCCAATTGGTCGAAACCGGCGCATAGGACTGGTTAGAGAATCGCCGCCAGCTGTTGGCATGGGGCGCGAAGACCAGCATGGATTCCCCCATCGTGGCGCGCATGCCGCCGAGGGCATGCAGCAGAAGGTCGTTCCACTTGCCTTCTTCCTTTTCGGCAAACAGGTTGGTTCCGCCGCCGTCCTGAAGCGATACATGGAAATGCATGCCCGACCCGGCATAACGTTCGATCGGCTTGGCCATAAAACAGGCCGTCACCCCATAGCGCCGCGCCGTCAGCCGAACGATGCGCTTCAGCCGCGCCAGATCGTCGGCGGCCTGCAGAACATCGGTCCGGTAATGCAGCGTCAGTTCATACTGGCCCGGCGCATATTCGGAAATGACGGTTTCCGCCTTGATCCCCGCCTTCGCCGCGCCGGCATAGATTTCGGAAAACAGCGGCTCCATTCCGTGCAGATGATCCACCGAATAAACTTCGGTCTTGTCGGACCGGCGGCCATCAAGCACTGCATTGGCTGGGCGCACACGGCCATCGGCGTCGCGGTCATTGGCCAGCAGGAAGAACTCCAGTTCGAAGGCGCCGGCAGGAAAAAGCCCGTCGGCAGCCATCGCGTCCACCTGCCGCTTCAAGGCATGGCGGGGGTCTGAATTCATCGGCTGGCCGTCAAGCGTATATTGCGCCAGAAACAGTTCGCCGCGCGGCGGGTTGGTGCCATGCAGCGGCACCAGCGTGCCGGGGATCGGCCAGGCGCGCACGTCGCCGTCACCCTGATCCCAGATCAGGCCGGTTTCATGCACATCTTCGCCACAGATATCGAGCCCGAGGATCGAGATCGGCATATGCCGCCCGCCCTTGTAGATCGACAGAAGTTCGTGGCGGCGGATGATCTTGCCACGGCCGATGCCGTTGGAATCGTGCAGGACGATGTCAAACGCCTCTATTTCCGGATGTGCAGCAAGGAAGGCTTCCGCCTCGGCCAGGGTTGCGCCCGAAGGGCAGGTCGCGTCAGCACTCATGCCATCAACTCCGCAGTGATTTCGTCAAAGGCCGCGATGAGCCTGTCGATCTGTTCAATGCTGGTCGCGGGGCTGACCAGCATCATGTTGTGGAAGGGGGCAATCAGGCAGCCCTTGTTGACCAAGGCCGAATGGATCGCCTTTTCCAGTTCAGGTTTGTGGGCGACATAGCTTTCCGAGCCGTTTTTCAGTGGCGTCGGCTGGCAGATGAATTCCACCCGCGCACCCACGCGCACCACATGCCAGGGCGCGCCATGGCGCTGGATGACATTGGCAAGCCCCAAGGCCAGCCGTTCAGCCCCCTTTTCCATATGGGCATAGTTTTCAGCCGTCATCACATGGGTCAGGTTGGCCTTCATCGCAGCAAACTGCAGGGGGTTGGCCGACAGCGTCGTGCCAATTCCCGAAAAACCTGCCTCGCGCTTGGCGTCGTAGTCGTGGAAGCGTTTTGCCAGATCCGCGGTCATCCCCCAGACCGAAGCGGGCAGGCCCCCCGCCACCGGCTTGCCGAGAACAAACATGTCGGGATCAAGCCCATGGGTGCGGGTGTAGCCGCCAAGACCCGAGGAAATCGTATGGGTTTCGTCGATGATCAAGAGTGTGCCATATTTGCGTGTCAGCCGGCGCAATTCGGCATGATAGCCCGGATCGGGCAGCACCATGCAGCAGTTGGTCATAACCGGCTCGGCCAGAACTGCGGCCACGTCGCCTTCGGCCAAGGCGGCTTCAAGTGCGGGAAGGTCGTTGAACTCGACCACCTTCGATGTCACCGCCAGATCGACCACCTGCCCGACAA
This sequence comes from Paracoccaceae bacterium, assembly GCA_947476475.1. Classification (GTDB taxonomy): domain Bacteria; phylum Pseudomonadota; class Alphaproteobacteria; order Rhodobacterales; family Rhodobacteraceae; genus TMP-24. The sequence goes on from CANJQT010000190.1 coordinate 2,156, forward strand.
GGCCGGGGCGTTCGACGGTCTTGCCATCGACATTGCGCACCAAGGCATCATCGACCGCGCCGTGATAGCACCCGGCAAAGAACTGAACCTTGGGCCGCCCGGTCACGGCGCGCGCCACGCGCATGGCAAAGCGGTTGGCATCGGACGCCGTGGTTGCGATCTGCCAGCGGAAGGGGCCAAAGATGTCTTGCAACAGCCGACCCACATCCAATGCGTCAATGGTGGGCAGCATATAGGTCAGGCCTTTGGCACCCTGTTCGGCCAATGCCCTGGCCACCGGTTCGGGCGAATGGCCAAACATCGAACCGGTATCGCCCAGACAGAAATCATCCAGCCGGTTGCCGTCATGGTCGATCAGCGCCGCCCCTTTGGCTTCGGCAACAAGCATCGGGAAGGGCTGCGGCCAGTCCTTCATCCACAGCATCGGCACGCCGTCCAAAAAGGCGGCAGAGCCGGATTCAAGCGCGGCTTTGGTTTTCGGGCGCGCGGCTGCAAAGGCTGCGGCTTCGCGTGTGCGGACGGCAGCGATGCGGCTGGCAGGAACACCACCAATAAGATCAGTTGCAAGAGACATGGATCACCTTCAGACAAAATGAGAGTTAGCCCACCCTGTGGCGGGCGTTAAGCCGAAGGGCGTTTCGGTGGCGCAGGCAGACCAAAGCGCAGTCGCGAAAAGGCGCTGGCGGCCCCTTCCCCATTGCCAGGCCACACATACGAAGGCCGCGCGACGGGCGATGCGTCGGTCCGGCATGTGGCCTTGGCAGAGGGGAGATGTGTCGCTCTCATAATTTGATCATATACACCGACATTCCCCAAGTGGCCTGCCGCTTGACTTCAAGATCGCCTGATTTTGCTCGCTGGGCAAGCGTTTTTCGCCCCGAGCGGTGTCTGTCGTCGCGCAAACGGCCGAAGTCGGGTGGATCAAGCC
>CANJQT010000191.1 GCA_947476475.1 Paracoccaceae bacterium
CAATCTCGCGCGGGCCGGGGCTGTCGCCAAGTGCTATCCAGCCAATGGCGAACATCGTCGGCAGTTCTACCGAACCAAGGGCTGCCGCACTCGCAGCCCCGATTCGCGGCACGAAGGCGTTGTATAGAAGCTGCGGGATCAGGGCAGAGCCAAGTCCAAGTGCCAGAACCAGCAGCCACTGCGCAGAGCTTGCCGGGAAGACTGCACTCGCGGGATAGGTCAGGATCAATGGCAAAAGGCCCAGAACCGAACCGCCCGTAAAGGCCGCCATGCGCGACAGCGGCGAAAGGACTGTCAGGCGGCGGGCAAGAACATTGATCGCCAGACCAAAACTGACCGGCGCCGTCAAACCGCAAAACAGCGCAAAGCCGGTCAGCGCCACGGTTGCAGTCCCGACCGGGGCCGCTTGCGAGGTGGCCAGCAAGGCTGCCGCCAGAATAAGGACACTGCCAAAAATCGCGCGCGGGGCGGGGCGGTCCTGAAAGACCAGCCAGCCGATGATCAGGGTGAAGAACGGATAGGTCATATAAAGAACCGCCGCCGTCGGCACCGACATCAATCCAAGCGACAACACATAGCCGATCCAGCCCAACCCCACCGTCAGCCCGCTGCAAAAGGCCCACAGACTGGCGCGGCCCTGCGCCCCCCGCAGGCGCAGGAACGGCAGGAAGACGACGGCGGGGATCATGTAGCGAAACAGCGCGATGGCGGGTGCGGCCAGCCCCTGCTCGGTCAGGGTGCGGGCGAAGTAGGGCACAAGGCCGAAGCCGATGGACGAAAGCCCCACCATCAGCATGGCAAAACCGGCGGTGCGCGGCAGGGTCATGATCCGGCCCAGTCAGGCCAGCCGCCACGAGCGAGGGAGGCTATGGCACTCGTCAGACGGGCAAAGCTGGCGCGCGCGCGTGGAACCGACCGGCGCGCGCGCAGATATCCGTGGACCAGACCTGCCTCGACACGGGCATGGGCCTTGCCGCCCGCCGCCACAATGGCCGCAGCATAGGCTGGCCCGTCATCCGCCAATGGGTCACATTCCGCGGACAGGATGATCGTCGGCGGCAGGCCGCTGAAATCTAGATCCTTCAACGGTTCTGCGGTGACATCTGCACCCGCATCCGCCCGGTTTCCACGGGGCATATCTCGGTAAAACAACACGTCGCTCCGGGTCAGCATCGGGGCTTCAGCGTGGATCACAAAGCTGCCCTGGTCCGGATCGCCACCAAGATCGGGATAGACAAGAACCTGACCGATGATGGCTGGCCCACCAACACGCGCCGTGTGGGCGACCGCAGCCGCAAGGCTGGCCCCGGCACTGTCACCGGCCAGAACAAGCGGCTCGTCATAGGTGGTTGCAAGGCTGCGGGCGGCGGCCATGGTGTCGTCAAACTGGGCCGGATGCAGATGTTCCGGGGCAAGGCGGTAGTCGGCGGAAACGACGCGCAGCCCGGTTTCCGCACATATTTCGGCACAAACATCGTCATGGCTGTCCAGGCCGCCCACCACCGAGCCGCCGCCATGAAGATAAAGAACAGTGCCGGACACAGAGTCCCTGCGTTCGTAAAGGCGGCAGGGAACGCCGCCAAACGGCTTGTCCTGCACAGTGACTTCTGGTGGGTAGCCCTTGTGAAAGGCCCGGCACATGTCGTCATAGATCTGCCGCTGGCGGTCGATCGAAAAACTGGCGGTCTCCGGCGGATACCAGCTTTGGCTGTCGCGGATGAAGGCCCATGTCTCGGCGTCGATCAGCGTTGCATAGTCCGGGCGGGGGGGTTCGGTCATGATGGCCTTCAGGGTTCTCTTCACCCAGTCTTTCGCGCCGGTTCCCGCAAGGCTCGCTTCTTTGCGACATCTGCCGGGCAAATGGGCGCCAAGCGACGGTTCAGACTGCGGTGGGGTGCAACTGCGGTCTGTAGCCAACCGTCAGCACCGCCAAAACCGGGGCAGGGGTCAGCACTTCGGCATTGCCATTCGGACGGCGCTTTGCCGGGCCATAGCCCTGTGGCTGCCACGCCAGAAGCCGATCCTCCAGCACCATATACGCCTGCCTCCCGTCGGCAATGAACGCCCCGTCAGGCAGGCTGGCGACCGGCCGGACAAGGCGGGCCTGCTGGCGGGTGTCAGGTTCAAGGCGCGCCCGATGTAATGATCTGTCGATGTCGGCCGCCCGCGCCGCCACGGGAAGGCCCGCAAGGTCCCAGGCCGCGCAAAAGGCATTGTAGTCCGCGCGGCGGCATTCTGCGCAAGGGCGGTGGCCGGCAGCCAGCGCCACTGCCTCATCCAGAAAGAACAGTTCGGTATAGCGGCCGGGCTGCATAAGAGCGCGGCGACGGTTCTTGAACCTGGTCACACAGCAGATCCATAGCGTGCCACGCCAAGGCCGGCGAATATGACCTGCCTCATCATGCAAGCAGCCGCGATTGCCCATGAACAACCCGCGTGCCGGATCGGCGATCAGTTCAGAGAAAGGCGTCACCCGATTTTGCCGGGGCGAGGTAACGGGGGCAGGGGCAGCGCCTTGGATCATTGTTCCACTCTAAGGCGCGGAAAATCGCCGGTAAAGCCTGCTGTCGGCGCCTTCGCGCCGACAATTTCGGCCAAATCTGGCCGATGACCTGCGGATTCTTGCCGGGAATTCACGCTTTGGTGCGTCGGCCTTGGCCTTTGGGCGCTTCATCCCCAGTTTCGTTTTGACCACGGGCCTGATGCCGTCCCCCCCCTGCGGATCACACCTAATCCGCATCCCCTCCGATCGGGGTCGGGTCCGTGGCGCCAAAAAATGGAGATTCACGATGAAACAGGCAATTATGCGCGCAAGCTTTCCATTGGTATTGGCTTTCTCGGGCCTGGCAGTTCCGGCGTTTGCCGGCGGCATGGCCACTCCCGTCGCTGAACCTGCGGTCGCGGCGCCGGTCGTGATGGCGGCCCCTTCCGCCGACTGGACAGGCGGCTGGGTAGGCGCGAAACTTGGATATGCCCGGGCCTCGAATGGCACGACCAGCGATAATGGCGCCACTTACGGCATTGCTGGCGGCTATGACTGGGACTTCGGCCA
>CANJQT010000192.1 GCA_947476475.1 Paracoccaceae bacterium
CCCCTCTACAGCCTGCGCCCCCTCACCAGCGACAGCAAGAACAGCCCAAAGGCCGCCACCACGATTGACGGGCCCGCTGGTGTGTCGAACCGTAGCGAGGCCCCAAGACCCGCCACCACCGATATGCCGCCCACCAGCGTTGCCCCCACTGCCATCGCCTCGGGCGTGCGCGCGGCACTTCGGGCGGCGGCGGGGGGGATAATCAGCAGGGCGGCGATCAAGAGTGCACCCACGATCTTGATAGACAAAGCCACGGTCAGCGCCAAGGCAAGCGTCAGCGCCAGCCTTTCGCGCGCCGGACTGACACCCGAGGCCTGAGCCAGTTCCTCGTTCACCGTAGCGGTAATCAGACCCGACCACCGCCAAGCCAGAAGCGCCAGCACCGCCAGCGCCCCCACCCAGACCCAGATCACATCCGACCATCCAACCGACAATATATCCCCAAACAGATAGGCCGACAGATCGACCCGCACATCCGGCAGGAAACTGACCGCGACCAGCCCGAGGGCCAGCGCCGAATGCGCCATCACCCCCAGCGCCGTATCAATCTGGTGCCCCCGCCCCGCCAGCGTCGAGACGATCAGCGCCACTGCCATCGCCACCGCCAGAATCCCCGCATAAACCGGCAGGCTGAAGGCGAACGACAGTGCCACACCCAGGATCGCCGCATGCGCGGTGGCATCCCCGAAATAGGCCATCTTGCGCCAGACCACGAAAGACCCCAGCGGCCCGGTGGCCAGCACCAGCCCCAGCCCGGCCAGAAGCGCGCGCAGCAGGAATTCATCAAACATCTTCTGCCTCGGCGCTGACGGACGGTGACGGGTGCGGCGCATGATCGTGACCGTGATGGTGGCCGGGGTCATGGTCATGGTCATGGTCGTGATGGTGGCTGTAAAGCGCCAGCGCGCCCCCCGCGCCAAACCCAAACAAAGCCCGGTATTCGGGCGCCGCCGACACATGATCAGGCGCGCCCTCGCAGCAGATATGACCGTTCAGGCAAATCACCCGGTCCGACGCGCGCATCACCACATGCAGATCATGGCTAACCAGCAGCACGGCCACCCCCGTCTCGGTCCGAAGTTCCTCCAGCAACCGGTAGAACCCCGCAATACCGGGCTGATCCAGCCCCTGTGTCGGTTCATCAAGGATCAGGATATCCGGCGCCGACAGAAGCGCGCGCGCGAGCAGAACCCGCTGGAACTGCCCACCCGACAGACGTGCCAGTTGCCGCCCCTCCAGCCCCTGTACGCCCACGCGCACCAATGCCCGCTCTGCCTCGGCATCGCTGACCCGGTACGGCAAGGACAGAAATCGGCGCACGGTCATCGGCAGACCCGCCTCGACCTTCAGCCTTTGCGGCACATAACCGATACGCAGCCCATCCGTCCGGACCACCGCTCCGGCGCTGACCGGCTCCAGCCCGATCAGGGCGCGCACCAACGTCGATTTTCCCGATCCGTTCGGGCCGACGATGGTGACGATCTCGCCCTTGCGGATGCGCAGATGGACCCCATGCAGGATCAGATGATCGCCGTGGCGGACCTCCAGCCCCTGCGCCTCAAGAAGCGTCATTCGACCGCCTCCTGACAGGCGGGGCACAGGCCCAGCGCCTCAATGATCGTCCGCTCGACGGCAAAGCCCAGAAGCGAAGCGGCAGTTTCAACCGCAGCATGGATCCCGCCACCCGGCGCTTCGGCCACCGCCTGACAGTTGCGGCAGATCAGAAATGCGGGGCTGTGGTCCTGACCCGGATGAGTGCAGGCGATGAAGGCGTTCAGCCGCGCAACCCGGTGCGCCAGCCCCTGCTCCACCAGAAAATCCAGCGCCCGGTAAGCGACCGGGGGCTGGTTGCCGAACCCGTCCTGCCCCAACCGCTCCAGCACCTCATAGGCGCCCAGCGCGCGATGGTGTTCCAGAAGGATTTCCAGCACCCGACGCCGCACCGGGGTCAACCGCGCCCCCCGTTCCCCGGCAATCACCTGGGCGCGCGCGATCAGATCGCCGCAGCAATGGCTGTGATCATGGGCCTGAAAGGCCAAAGTCTGATCGGGCGGGGGAGCGGGCGTAGTCATGTTATAGTATCACAATTCCCTTGACTGTTACTGTATAACATAATTTATCCCTCCCCATTCCACAACCCATGCCATGAGGCCCAAATGATTCGCCCCACCCTTGTCGCCCTGGCCCTGTCAGCCGGTTCCATTGCCCGGGCCGAAGTGCCTGCCGTGGTGACCGACATACCGGTGATTCAATCGCTTGCGGCACAGGTCATGGGCAATCTTGGTACGCCTGACGTTCTGGTCAATGCCGGGGCCGAACCGCACTCCTATCAGCTGCGCCCCTCGCAGGCGCGTACGATCCGTTCGGCGGATCTGATTTTCTGGGTGGGCCCGGAAATGACCCCCTGGCTGGACCGCGCTTTGCAAACGGCTGCTGATGGCTCGGCGGTCGCATTGCTGTCTGAACACGGCACGACGGCGCAGCCTTACAGGCAATATGAAGAGGTCAGCGTGGCCGATCAGGACCATGAGGATAATGACCACGAACAGGGCAGCATCGACCCCCATGCCTGGCTTGACCCCGCAAATGCACGCGCCTGGCTTGCCGTGATTGGCGACCGTCTGGCTGCAACAGACCCCGACAATGCGGCAATCTACCGCCAAAATGCCGAAACCGCCCACAAGGCCATTGCCGCGCTTGAGGGCGAACTACAGGCCACCCTCGCTCCCGCCGCCGGGAAGCCTTTGGTCATGGGCCACAATGCCTATGGCTATTTCGCAACCCGCTTCGGCTTGACCATCGCCGCCACCGTCGAGGCGGGCGATGCCGCCGAACCCGGCGCTGCGCACCTGAGCGCGGTGACAGGACTTCTGGCCGCGCATAAGGCAGTATGCCTGTTTCCTGAAGCCGGACATGACCCCAAACGTGCCAACCTCCTGGTCGAAGGAACTGCTACCCGGCTGGGCGGGATGCTCGACCCGGAAGGCGTCACTCTTGAACCGGGGCCTGCGCTTTA